>JBGQHF010000035.1:0-29455 GCA_041497835.1 Terriglobia bacterium | reverse complement strand
GCCGGCATCGTTCCTCGTCGAAGGAAGCGTAAGCTTGACGGTCAAGAGATTGTGCGGGTCGAAGCCGGGATTGACGGAAGTGAGCCGCAAGAAACTGCGAGCGAGAAGGCCGCCACCGACGAGAAGGATGAAAGCGAACGCAATTTCCGCTACGACGAGGGCCGTGCGCAATCCGGCGCCGGATCCGGACAGGCTCGAAGCACGCCCGCCTTCCTTGAGCGCCGAATTGAGATTGACTCGAAATGCCGAGAGCGCGGGAGCCACGCCGAAGAGCAATCCGGTGAGGATGGAAACGATCATGGTAAATGCAAGGATGCGGAAGTCCGGACCGACACCGGAAAGATCGACGATGTTTCTGGGGCTGATGGAGATGAGGGCGCGAATCCCCCAGATCGAAAGGAAGAATCCCGCGGCGCCGCCGGCGATCGAAAGTACCAGGCTCTCAGCGAGAAGTTGACGGAAGATCCGGTTGCGGCCCGCCCCCAGAGCGGTGCGAACGGCCATCTCCTTGTGCCGGGTTGCGGCGCGAGCGAGCAAGAGATTCGCGACATTGGCGCACGCGATGAGCAGGACGAGACCCACGGCCGCGAACAGAATTCCCAGTGGCTTGCGAAGATCTCCGGTCAGTTCCTCGGTGAGCGGAACCAGATTGACGCCCCAGCCGGTGTCGAAGTCGGGCCACTTTCTTTCGAGGCTCGCGGCGATCGCATTCATCTCCGCTTGAGCCTGGGCAAGGGAAACACCGGGTTTGAGCCGCGCCACAGAGGTCAGGAAGCGACCTTGCGGGGTGCGCCAGGCAGGAGAAATCACGATGGGATTCCAGAGTTGAGCCTTCTCTCCGCTCAGCGAACCATTCTTGAGGAAGAATTCAAACCCGCGCGGCATGACGCCGACCACCGTCTTGCTGACGTCGTCGACGCGGATGGACCTGCCGACAATGCGAGGATCGCCTGCGAAGCGCCGCTGCCAGACTCCATAGCTGATGAGGACGACATTTTCGCGGCCGGGCTGACCATCGTCTTCGGAAAAACTGCGGCCGCGGATGGGTGAGACCCCGAGAAGCGACATGAGATTGGGCGAAATGGCTTGTGCGGGGACCTGCTCGGGTTCACCCTCGCCCGTAATACTGGAGGGATGGTCGTACAGAATTCCCATCTGCTCGAAAACTGTATTTTTCTCCTGCCAGACAAGAAAGTTCGCCGGCCCGACGGTATTGCGAACGCGTGAACGCGGGCGATTGTTCTCCCATACGACCACCAGGCGCTGCGGATCGCCGTAGGAAAGCGGCCGGAGAAAGAGAGCGTCAATCACGGAAAAGATCGCGGTGTTCGCGCCGATGCCGAGCGCGAGGGTGAAGATGGCGACGGCGGCAAATCCCGGATTCTTCGCGAGAGTGCGCAGGCCATAGCGGATATCTTCGAAGAAGTCTTCCAGCAAGCGGAAGAGCCAGGTGTCGAGGGTGTCTTCCCTGGCGAGGGTCACGTTGCCAAAAGCGCGGCGCGCTGCGTGGCGGGCTTCTTCGGAGGGGAGACCGGCAGCCTGCTGCTCCGCCTCCTCGAGGTCGAGGTGCGCGCGGATTTCCTCGTCGAGAGCGCGGTCCATCTTCTCGCGCCGGAAAAAGGAGAGAATTTTTGCAGCCGTATTCCGCCAGCTCATCTGACTTCCTCCTGCTCCTGCAAGAGATCAAGGGGCCGCGTCTGAAGTCTATGCATTGGACTCCTCATTCAAACCGGAGGGCGACAAGCGGATCCACGCGCATCGCACGCCACGCCGGCACGGCACACGCCAGCAGGGCAACGCCGACCATCAGTAGGGTCACGATGGAGTACGTCAGCGGGTCAAGCGCCCTTACACCGTAAACCAGGCTTTTCAGCAGACGGCTCAGCCCCATCGAGCCTGCGAGGCCGAGAACCGTTCCCACAGCGGCGTAGCGAATCCCCTGCCCCAAGACCATGCGGAGGACTTGCCTGGGCTGCGCGCCCAGCGCGAGCCGGATGGCGATCTCCTGCTTTCTCTGCGCTACCCCGTGCGAGATGACTCCATAGATGCCCACCGCCGCGAGCGCCAGAGCAAGAATCGCAAATATGCTGAGCAGCGCCATCGTAAATTTGTGCGACTGTACCGCCTGGCTCAGAATCTCCTCCATGGGACGCACCCGATACACGGGCAAGTTCGGGTCGAGCGAACGAATCGCAGTGGAAACGGCTCGCGCATAGGAGGAGGGATCTTGCCGCGACCGCAAGACCAGCGCGAGATGCCGTACTGACTCCTGCCCCAAAGGGAGATAAGACTGCAGCGGCGTATCCTGATCGGCGCCCTCCATCTTGACGTCAGCCACAACACCAATCACTTCTCGCCAGGGATTCTTGTCTTCAGGCCAGCCCTGCTTGAGACGCTTGCCGATGGGATCTTCGCCGGGCCAGAAGGTGCGCGCGAGCCGTTCGTTAATGACCGTGACTTCCGGCGCTTTCGCCTGGTCGGCGGCGGAAAAGGTCCGCCCGCGCAAGAGGCGGATGCCCATGGTCTGGAAGTAGGCGTCACTCACGGGAGTGAATGCAGCGCTAGGCAACTCGGCGCGGGGTGGCGCGGGCTTGTCTCCCACGATGAATATCGAGCCCCACCGCGATCCTTCGACCGGCAGGGACAGAGTCAGCGCGGCGGAATCCACTCCTGGAACGGCGCGGAGCTTTTCGAGCAGGCGATCGCAGAACTCCGTCCGGCGCACGGCTGTATACGTTTCGCCGGCGAGATCGAATTCGAGGGTCAGCAGGTTTTGCGGGCGAAATCCGAGATCCTCGCCGGACAGGGCGGCCATCGTCCGGATCATCAAGCCGGCGCTGATCAGGAGCGCGAGAGCCAGCGCGACTTCAGCAGCCAGCAATGCTTTGCCCGGCCTGTTGCGGGCCGTGCCGCCCGTTGAACCCCCGCCCCCTGCTTTCAATCCGCCCTGCGGGCTCGCGCGGAACGCACGCAGAGCGGGAAACAGCCCGAAAAAGATCCCTGTTAGCACGGCTATGCCCATGGTGAATGCGAGGACGGTCGAGTCCAGACGCGCCTCGTCCAAGCGCGGGATGCCCTCCGGAACGAGCGAGAGCATCGCCACGAGAGTCCAACGCGCAAGCAGGAGTCCCGCCGCGGCACCCAGCCCCGCGATGAGGAGGCTCTCCGTTAAGAGCTGGCGAAGCAGACGGTTGCGTCCCGCGCCCATCGCGGCTCGCACGGCCATCTCCTTCTCGCGCCCGGCGGCGCGAGCAAGCAGGAGGTTCGCCACATTGGCGCAGGCAATCAGGAGCACGAAGAAGACTGCTCCGAACAGAACGAGAAGCGCCGGCCGCACGTCCGCGACAAAATACCGGTCGAGCGCCGCCACGCGCGCCCCGTTGCCGCTGTTCGTGGCAGGATACTCGCGGGCCAGCGCCGCGGCCAGCGTGTCCATCTCCGAACTCGCAGCGGCCAGACTCGATTTGCTCTTCAATCGGCCGAGGACGCGGATACCGAAGTGATTTCCCCGGTCCAGGAATCCATTGCGTGGGGTCAGGAGCGGGCCAAACACAGTGAACACATCATCGGCGCGGAAGAAACGGAAGCGCGGGGGCAGCACGCCAATCACCGTAAACTTCATTCCATCAAACGTGAGAGATCGGCCCACCACGCCGGGGTCGGCTCCGAAAGCGCGCTCCCAGAATTCGTGAGTGAGCAGGGTAACCGGAGCGGCCCCTGCCTGGTCATCGGCTGCGGCGAAGGGGCGGCCGATCTGCGGCTGTACCCCGAGCAGTTCGAATAGATTCCAGCTCACGATCGAGGCGTTCAGACGCGAGGCCTCGCCTTCGCCGGTCCAATTCACAAAAGATCTCTGGAACGCGGCCAGCGGCTCAAACGACTGCGTCCTCTGCGCCCAGTCCTGGAAATTCGGATAAGCGACGGACATCGCCGCTCCGTCGTGTCGCATTTCCGAGAGGATCACCAGGCGCTCCGGCTGAGAGTAGGACAGCGGCCGCAGAAGAACGGCGTGGAGGATGGAAAAAAGAGCCGAATTCGCCCCGATGCCGAGCGCGAGGGTGAGAACGGCGATTGCCGTGAAGCCGGGATTCTTCCGCAGCATCCGAAGGCCATAGCGGATGTCCTGCAGCAAAATTTCCAGCGAACGATAGATCCACATTTCGCGGCTCTCCTCTCTTCTCAGAGTGATATTTCCGAAAGCGCGGCGAGCGGCGTGGCGCGCTTCCCCGGGGAATAATCCGTCGGCGCGACGGTCCTCTTCCTCGAGTTCGAGGTGCGCGCGGATTTCTTCGTCCAGTTCACGCGTGAGGCGATTGTTACGGAACAGATTCCGAAATCTTGACCAAGCGCGCCGCACGCTCATACTTACTCCCCTGAGCGGACCGGACGCAGGATGCGCGCGACCGCCTGCGTGAGCCGCTCCCAGCGCGAATGCTCGGCAGCAAGCTGGCGGCGCCCGGCCGGGGTGAGCCGATAGAAGCGGGCGCGCCGGTTATTGGAGGAGACGCCCCATTCCGCTTTGACCCAGCCTTCCTGGAGGAGACGCTGGAGGGCGGGATAGAGCGAGCCGTGTTCAATGCGGAAGGCGTCCTGGGAGGAATGCTGGATGAACTTGACGATGCCGTGGCCATGCATGGGCCCCCAGCGCAACGTCCGCAGGATGAGTAAGTCGAGCGTTCCCTGCAGCAATTCCATGCGTGGATTGTCATCGGATCGAGGTGTCATAGGTAGAGAACCTACCACAAATGGGTAGATATTCTACTAGACGGGGAAACGCGAAAAATGTTTCCACGTTTTGGAAAATTTATGATCAGGATGGCGGACGGTGGGATGATCCCAGGGGCCCGGGCTCCCATCGGAAGATGAGGCGTGTATTTCCCCGAGAGCGGGGGCGCTATCGGAGGTCGCCGGGAGGAATGCCGCGGTGGCGGGCGTCGTCTTCGACGGCATCCAGCCGGGCTTTGATTTGCTTCTGCCTTGCCTCGAGCTGCTTGATCCGCTCTGGGATGGGAGTCATGGAGTACGAGCCGGTGATTTTTAGGCCGCCGGAGGGCGAGGCATTGTCGCCGTTGAAAGTGCGGAGTTCCGTTAGCTGTTTATTGACCAGATCGAGGTCGGCGCGGAGCTTGCGCAGAGCCTCCCGATACTGGGCGGCAACCGTTGCGGCGGAGGAACCCTCCGGAGAGGGATAATTTTTCTTTTTCTGGGAAGGATCGCCTACGACGGAGACGTTGCTGTTCCCCAAATTCGAAAGTTCCTCGTTGGTCCAGACTTTCCTGGGCTTCTTCGGAGCGGTTGCGGTGCTCTGCGGTGTTGGAGCGGGTTTCTGAACTTGCGCGGGCTGCGCCTCTTGCTGCGACGAAGCAGATTGTTCCGCGCACAGGAGCACAGAATGAGAGAGCAGGGTTAGCAGGAAGAGGGAGCGAATCATGAATCCCCAATCACCAGCAGTGTAGCCGGGAGCGGTTCAGGGGTCAGCGCCGACCGAGGTCATCTTGTCCAATTCGGCACGAATGATGGGGAGCGCTTCCTTCGGCGGGCCGATGCGGCGGTAGTTGCCGTAGAAGGTGCGTTCATGGACGCTGAAGCCGAGGAAGAATTTCCGCCCGTCGAAATCGTATTGGGAAAACGAGGGAAGCCAGAGGCCAGGCTCGACTTCGTAGCGCTCCTGCATGAAGTGGCTGCCCTTGTAAATCTTGGCGAGGAATCCGCCGATGGAGATATCGTCGGTGATTTCGGCGTCCACGCGGGCAAGCTGGCCGGTGGGCTTGTCAATCCAGACGTAGCCGCGCACTTTGGCGAAGATGGACGTGACGCGCGACGTCGGCTTGTACGCAGGGTTGGGCTCCATGCGAAACTTGGAGAGGATGCGATCGCCGCGCGGCTCGTCAGCGAGCCAGGTGTAGAGGAAGGCGGTGTGCGTGGCTTCGATGAGCTCGGTCCGCTCCTTGCGCTTCTTCGCAATCTTCTCGTAGGCTTCGCGCTGCGGGCGGCCCTGTTGCGAAGCCCACTCGAGGGCCTTGGTAAGTTTTTGGAGCTCGGCGCGGTAAGCGGCACCATTCACCGGCTTCGCTTCGGGACCGAGAAGGATGCGGTCCACACCCGTTCCAGCGGGGACAACGCGGAAGACTCTTACTTCCGCCGGCTGCGGATCGCGGGCGGTCTTCCGGGATTCGACGCGCTCGATGCGCTCGTAGAGGTCCAGGGCAGCGTCGCTTTTCTTCTGGTTTTCGATGGTCCAGTCGAGGAGGGCGTGTTTTTCCGGGTCGTTCGCGGGCGCAGGCGCGACTCCATCCTGCTGCGCGAAGAGCGACGCGGCGAGGAGACAGCAGCCAAAGAGCATGCCGGAGACACGGCGTTTGCTGGTACGCATCGTTCAGGGTGGCGGAATCGCCGGAGATTCCTCAGTTCCAGTTAGATTCCGCCCAGAGAAAGATTGTTGCATGACTTCCTGCGGGACAATCGTGAATAGGCCCGTTCGCTACGGTTTGGGCTTTTCCGCAGGCTTTTGCTGCTGCTGGTTTTGCTGTTGTTGCTGTTCTTCCGTCCACGGCGGAACGACGCCGTTCACGCGCGCGTAGGCGATGGACTGGCCGAGATGCTCGCCCGAATGGCGCGAGATAAAGAGAAAGACGCCGTGATAGCTCACATCTTTGCCGAAAAGTTTGACGCTCTTTTCGACATCTGCGTCGCTCAGCTTCAAAACCGCCCCGCGGATGTGCGCATAGGAGTCCTTCAGAGTCTGGATCACCTTGGCTTTGTCGGTCGTAGATTTCTCGAGACCGCGGACGTCCAGGCCAGCGGGCGGCTGGGTGCCGATGAGGCGCGGAAGATTGAAATTCGCCGCGGAGATGTGCAGGAAAACTTCGCTGACGGAGCGCACACCTTCGCCAGGTCGCCAGGTGTATTTGTCGGTAGGCATGGCTTCAGCGAGCTTCGTGTAGCGGCCCTCGAAGTAGTCCAGCGTGTCGAGGAACTCGGCACGAGGACCGGAGGTGGGAGCCGAGGCGGGGGTGGGTGCGGGTGCGGACCCCTTGGCAGCAGGCTTATCTTGAGCGAGCAGCGGGCCGCTCAAAACCAGAAAAAGTCCTGTAAGTATTAGAACACATAGCATGTTACGTCGCATTCCGTCCTCCTATTTGTTGGTCGCACAGCCTCTTCCTGGTTCTAGAGACCCTCCACTCAAGCATAGACCAAGTCGGACACACTACCGAATCTCGCTCCCTGGAACAAGAAGATTGCGATATCTGCATGGCATCTGGAGCGTCTAAAGGAACGAAAGGGACCCTTCTTTCGTCTTACCATAGAGTTGGAGGCTGACTTTGGGTGTATCCCCGTATGACCGGCTGGCGGGCGTGGTCCCAGCCCTGCCATTGCCCGCAGAGGAGCCGCGGCGGAGGGTCGGCCGATCGGCGCTGGTGAAACTGCGGCGGGCGGCGGTGGTGCAGTTCGAGACTTTGCGGCTGGCGCTGGATACGCTGCGGGCGCACAAGCTGCGCAGCTTCCTGACGCTGATCGGCGTGATCCTAGCGGTGACGACGCTGGTGGCGGTCATGAGCGTGGTCGCGGGGCTGAACGCGTATGTGGCCGAGCGCGTGGCAAACCTGGGCGCCAATGTGTTCGTGGTGGACCGCTTCGGAATCATCACGAGCCAGGACGCCTGGGTAAAGGCGCAGAAACGTCCTCAGATTACGATGGAGGAATACATCGGGCTGCGGGAATCGCTGAAGATGGCGAATCACGTGGCGGCCATCGAAGGATCCTCCAGCGACCTGCGGTCCGGCAACGAGCTTCTCGAAGACGTAGGAATTCGAGGGGTGACGCCGAACTACAGCGCGGTGCGGAATATCGGCGTGAGCGCAGGGAGATTTCTTGGCGAGGCGGACGAGACGCACCGCGCGCCGGTGTGCTTCCTTGGCACGGACGTGGCGAAGAAATTCTTCTCCACAGTGGATCCCATCGGGAAAACGATTCGCGCGGGGACGCACAGCTATCAGGTCGTGGGGGTTGCGGATACGATCGGGAGCGTTCTCGGGCAGTCGCAGGATAACTTCCTCCTGATACCGCTGAGCACATTCCGGAAGGAATGGCACAGGCCGCAGCAATCGCTGACGCTCTTCGTGCAGGCCCGGACGGCGGAGATGATCGAAGCGTCGGAAGACGAAGTGCGGATGTTGCTGCGGGCGCGGCGCCACGTGCCGTGGAATCTGGACGACAATTTCGGAGTCATCGGATCGGCATCGATCACCGGCCTGTGGAAAGACCTGACGGCCAACCTGTTCGCACTGGCGGTGGCGCTCACGTCGGTGTTCCTGGTGGTGGGCGCGATCGTAATCATGAATATCATGCTGGCCAGCGTGACGGAGAGAACGCGGGAGATCGGGCTGCGGCGGTCGCTGGGCGCGCGGAAACGGCACATCTTGATGCAATTTCTGACGGAGTCGTCGCTGCTCGCGATGGTGGGCGGGCTGTTGGGTGTCGGGTTTGCACTGGCCATCGTGGCGCTGGGCCGCGCCCTGACTTCGATTCCGATGCGCACACCGGCGAGCGCGGTGGTGCTTGCGGTTACCGTATCCACGGGCGTGGGCCTGCTCTTCGGAATCTATCCGGCGATGCGAGCGGCGCGGCTTGATCCGATCGAGGCGCTACGTGCGGAAAGTTGAGAGACGCGAATGGCACAGGCATACGGAGAGAATCTGAAGCAGGCGCTGGACACGCTGCGCACGCACAAACTGCGGAGCTTGCTGACGGTATTCGGCGTCGTGCTGGGTGTGAGCGTCATCATGATGGTAGCGGCGCTGATCCACGGGTTCGACCAGACGATTCAGGACAACATCTCGCAGTACGGCGCGGACACGGCGTTTATCTCGCGCTGGGATCAGGGCCCGCACACCGGACGGCGCCCCAAGGCAGAGCGCGAACGCAAGCCGCTGACCCTGGAAGACGGCGAGGCCATCCTGGCGGGGGCTCCCGCGGTGAAGAACGTGACCGTGTGGATTTCCTGGTGGGAGAAGCCGCACACGGTCCGCACCAAAGACGGCTCGGTGAGCGCAATTGATTTCCGCGGGGTGCAGGCGAATTTTGGGCAGGTGTACGCGAACGCGTCCACGCTACAGGGAAGATTCATCACCGATGCCGACGATCTGCACCGGGAGAAAGTGGTCATGCTCGGTGAGAATATCGCGCCGGTGCTGTTCCCAAGCGGATCGCCGATCGGGAAGGACGTGCTGATTGACGGCTCTTCGTTCAGCGTGGTCGGCGTGGTGGAAAAAGTGAAAGGCGGATTCGGGTTGGACGACGAGGACCGCCGCGTCCTGATTCCTTACAACACCTTCCGCAAGGTGTATGCCGCCGCTTACGAGAACAGCATACGGATGCAGGCAAAGGAGAACATGCTGGAGCAGGCCGTGGACCAGGCGCGGGAGGTGCTGCGGCGGCGGCGCAACGTGCCGTATGACAAGCCGGACAGTTTTTCAATCGAGACGTCGCAGCAGCAGGTAGAAGAGTTCCACAACATCGTCGGAAAAGTGGCGCTGGCAACGGTCGTGCTGAGCTCGATCGGGCTGCTCATCGGCGGCGTGGGCGTGATGAACATCATGCTGGTCAGCGTGACGGAGCGGACGCGGGAGATAGGCGTGCGGAAAGCGATCGGCGCGCGGAGCACGGACATCACCTGGCAGTTTCTACTGGAAGCCATGACGCTGACGGGCGTGGGTGGAATCATCGCGCTGCTGGGCGTGAATGGATTGGTGTTGCTGGTCCGCGCTGTGACAAGCTGGCGCCCCATGGTTCCGCTGTGGGCGGCCGCGACGGGTCTCGTGGTCAGCATCAGCATCGGGCTGATTTTTGGCGTTTGGCCCGCCACGAAGGCGGCGAAGCTCGATCCGGTCGAAGCGCTCCGCTACGAGTGAACGCGAAAATCCCTGAAAATTCCGTGCATACGGGTTTCTGAACCTCTTTTGGGCTGGAGGTGCGTGAGCGGAGGTGTGAGTTTAGAAGACGCGAAGGCGGCGGCGCAGCCCGGACTCGACCGGCGGGGGCGGCACGGCGTCGGACTGCTGCCTGCGGCGCGCGAGAGGGTAGAGGGCTGCAGCGAGAGTATCGCCGCTCGCATAGCGCTCGGCCGGGTTCTTGGCCAGGCAGCGCTCGATGATTTCATCGAGCTCCACCGGGAAAGACGGATTCATGTGTGAGGGCTGGAGCGGAATCGCAGAAAGAATCTGCCCGCAGATGGCCTGCAAAGACTCGCCCTGGAACGGCTTCTGCCCGGTCACCATCTCGTAGAAGACGACCCCCAGCGAAAAAATGTCGGAGCGCGCATCCTGCGGCCGACCGACGATTTGTTCCGGGCACCAGTAGGCCGGGGTGCCAAGCAAGGAACCGTCCACGGAATCGCGGCTGGCGAGGCGGGCCATGCCGAAATCGGTGAGCTTCACGCCGCCCTCGTCGGCGATGAGGATATTTGCGGGTTTTACGTCGCCGTGGATGACGCCTCGGCGGTGGGCAGCGGCCAGCGCGGAGGCGACCTGCGAGGCCCATCCGCAGGCCAATGGATAGGCAATGCTGCCTTTGCTCAGGAGCCTGTCGAGCGGCTGGCCTTCGATGAATTCCAGGACGAGATAGGGCGTAGAGGTGGATTCCTCAATCCCCATGTCGTGCAGGGTGACAATGGCGGGGTGAGAAAGCTGGCCGACGACGCGCGCTTCCTTCAAGAAAAGTTGCCTGGAACTGGGGCGGGCGAATTCCGGCGGCAGGAGCTTGACGGCGACAATGCGGTCAATGAGCGGGTCATGCGCTTTGGCGACCCGCCCAGATGCGCCCTCGCCGACGATTTCGAGAATTTCGTAGCGGCCGATTCGCACAGAGACCATCCCCTCAGACAGACGCTTGCGCAGGGAGAATACGATTTCGCGGCGGGCAGGAGAATGGAGCAAAGGTTCCACTGAATGCGTACTTTAGTACTGCCCTGGGCGCAGCGCAGCGAGCGATGCCGAACGCGATGGATAGAAGACGGGTAGGATGAAATGTCCAGTTCACGGCCAGACCTTCGTGCGGCCCGCTGCCGCTTGCAATCGAGGGCAGACGTGGCAGAGATGGGTTAGTGTGCGGCGGGAGCAAGACGAAGGGTGGCGAAGACAGGACTTGTTTCGTAGCTCTTTGGAAAACTGCGGACCGTGTGGATCATCGTCGGCAGCCAGAAATAATGGAAGTGGAAGCTGCGCATCTCTGCCAGGGCCTGGTCGGGAGTCCAATGCTCGTGTGTCATGCGAAAGGCGGCGATCATGACTCCGGAGCGGTCCGCGCCGAGCTTGCAATGAACGAAAATTTTAAGCGTTTGATTTTCGCGCACGAGCGTGAGAAATTCGGCGATTTGTTCCTCGGTCGGGCCACGTGTGGCGCTGGCGGGAAGGCTGACGTAGCGCATGCCGCGCGATTCGACGGCTAGCCGTTCGTGCTCCGCGCCGGCGCCGCGGTTGTGAAGGTCCACAACGAGGCCGACGCCGAGATGTTTGAGCTCGTCGTAGCCCGTTGAAAGCGGCTGTGCGCCACGATAGAGAAAGTCGTTTACACGGCCGAGGTTGGGAACGCCGGCGAGGTTGAGCTTTTCGGCGGTCGCGACGCGCATCGCGGCCAGAGGGGGTGCCGCCGCGGCGGACCCTTGCGCGCGGACCGCCAGCGGTGTGCCACAGGATAAGGCGGCGATGAGCAGAACCGAGCGGAGATGGGAGATTCGCGCGCGCATACAACTACCCTCATTATTTCACAAAGATGCGCCGGGTGCGGTCGAGTTATTCGCCAAGGGATCTGTGCGAATTGGAAACGAGACCACTACAGATAGAAGTGTTTCGTAAAAGACAACCATATTTTGCGTTTTCCTCTTGACAAAAAAATCGCATGCGCCGATACTTCGCATCCAGATTCGGGGGAGCGTGGTTGCGCCAGGCGGACCGAGTCGAGGTCGTATGACGGTCCGAGTGAGAACCGCGAAGCCGGCCCGGGTTTAACCAAGACAATCGAGCGCGCGAGATTTTGCTCTGCGCCCGAAAGCGCGGGGATGGAGCGCCGCTGTGAGGCCGTGGTTGTGGAAATCCGGCCCATAGATGGCCTTTTGCTTTTTGCGCGCCGATTCTTGCCGGCGGTTGCCACGAAACCTGCGAATCGAGCCGTGCAGTTTTGAAACGCTGCGCGCCACTCCTGCCCGTACCAGGAGGAGTAAACTATAAGGGTTCCCCGCGAGAGGGCGGGAGCCCCGGACGCGGAGGAACGAATGGCCACGGTGAAGCCGGCACTCAATGGGAAATCTCTGGAGGCGGAGATGACTCCGCACGCCAAGACATCGTCGGGGACGCGAACCGGAATGCTGTTCCAGCGGTACTTCACCGCGGGAAAGATTTCACCGTTCGACGCGGTGGAATGGGAGTTGCGCACCGCGCATATCGGAAACGAAAAGGGGGCGACGATTTTCCGCCAGGAAGACGTCGAGGTGCCCAAGTCGTGGTCGCAAACGGCGACCAACATCGTCGCGAGCAAATACTTCCACGGAAAGCCCGGCACAAGCGACCGCGAAGGCTCGGTGCGGCAACTGATCAGCCGAGTGGTGAACACGGTTGTGCGCTGGGGCGAAGAGGGCGGCTACTTCGCGAGCGCGGAATCCCGCGATGCGTTCCGCGACGAGCTGGCGCACCTACTGGTCGAGCAGAAGATGGCCTTCAATTCGCCGGTGTGGTTCAACGTCGGCGTGCAACCGAAACCGCAGTGCTCGGCGTGCTTTATCAACGCGGTCCACGACAGCATGGATTCGATCATGAATCTGGCAAAGACCGAGGGGATGCTCTTTAAGTGGGGCTCAGGGACGGGGACGAACTTCTCTTCGCTGCGCGGCAGCAAGGAGCCGCTTTCGGGCGGCGGCATCGCCTCCGGCCCGGTCAGCTTCATGAAGGGATTCGATGCCTTCGCGGGCGTGATCAAGAGCGGCGGGAAGACGCGCCGCGCCGCGAAGATGGTGATCCTGAACATCGATCACCCGGACATCGTCGAGTTCATTAAATGCAAAATGAAGGAAGAGCGCAAAGCGCAGGTTCTGATCGAACAGGGCTACGATTCGGGGATCGACGGCGCCGCCTACGGCTCCATTTTCTTTCAGAACGCGAACCATTCGGTGCGCGTGACGGATGAATTCATGCGCGCCGTGGAGGATGACCGCGACTGGTGGACGAAGAACGTGGCGGACGGCCAACCGGTGGAGAAGCACCGCGCGCGAGAACTGCTGCGCATGATCGCGGACTCCACGTGGCACTGCGGCGATCCGGGCATGCAGTACGACACGACCATCAACCACTGGCACACGTCCAAGAACACCGCGCGGATTAACGCATCAAACCCTTGCTCGGAATACATGTTCCTGGACGACACGGCGTGCAACCTGGCGTCGCTGAACCTGATGAAGTTCGGCGGACCGAATGGGCAGTTCGATGTGGACGCGTTCCGCCAGGCGGTGGACGTGACGATCACGGCGCAGGAAATCCTGGTGGACAACGCCAGCTATCCGACGCCGAAAATCGCGGAGAACTCGCACAAATTCCGCCCGCTCGGCCTGGGTTACGCGAACCTCGGTGCGCTGCTGATGTCGCTGGCGCTGCCCTATGACTCTGAGGAAGGCCGCGACATGGCCGAGGCCATCACGGCGCTGATGTGCGGCGAAGCGTATGCGCAGTCCGCGCGGTGCGCCGAACGGATGGGGCCATTCCCGGGCTATGAGGTGAACCGCGAGCCGATGCTCGAGGTGATCCGCATGCACCGCGATTCGATGCGCGCGATCCATCCGGAAAAGGTGCAGCCCGCGCTGATGCTGGCGGCGCAGAGCGCGTGGGACACCGCGCTGGCGCTCGGCGAGAAGTACGGCTACAAGAATTCGCAGGTGACGGTGCTGGCGCCGACCGGCACGATTGGTTTCATGATGGACTGCGACACGACGGGCATCGAGCCGGACCTGGCGCTGGTGAAGTTCAAGAAGCTCGTCGGCGGCGGCCTGATCAAGATCGTGAACAACACCGTGCCGCAAGCACTGATGCGGCTGGGATACACGCCGGAGCAGATGAATGAGATCGTCTCGCACATCGACAAATGCGGAACGATCGAGCGTGCGCCCTATCTGAAGGCGGAGCACCTGCCGGTGTTCGATTGCTCGCTGGCGCCGGCGGGTGGCGGCCGCTCGATCGCGTGGACGGGCCACTTGAGAATGATGGCGGCGGCGCAGCCGTTCCTTTCGGGCGCGATCAGCAAGACGATCAACATGCCCGAGGAATCCACGATCGAAGACATCATGCAGGCGTACATGGAATCGTGGAAGCTGGGGTTGAAGGCCGTGGCCATCTACCGCGACAACAGCAAGCGCTCGCAGCCGCTCTCCGCGGCGGGACAGAAGGACGAAAAGAAGGTGGAATCCGCCGCGGCGCCCGAGGCCGTGCAGCGCGAGCTCTTTGCCCGCGCGCAGCGCGAAAAACTGCCCCCCGAGCGCGCTTCGATTACGCACAAGTTTTCCATCGGCGGCCATGAGGGCTACATCACCGTCGGCATGTATGAAGACGGCCGCCCCGGCGAGGTCTTCATCAAGATGTCCAAGGAAGGCTCCACGCTCTCCGGTGTGATGGACGGGCTCTCGCTGACGCTCTCGATCGGCCTGCAGCACGGTGTGCCGCTCAAGGCGTTGGTGGACAAGCTGATCAACACGCGGTTCGAGCCGTCGGGGATCACGGCGAATCCGAATATCCGCTTCGCGACGTCGGTACTGGATTATCTCGCGCGGTGGCTGGGCGGGCGGTACATCTCTGCGGACTACCTGAAGTTGAATGGCGTGCCGCTGGCGGAAGGTGCCATGGCTGCAGCGACCGCCGCGGCGAAGCCGATGGTGCCGCCGATGCCGGGAGAGATGACGGATCCGTTTGCGAACTCTCCACGGAACACCCACGAAGGGGCGCCGACCTGCTCCGAATGCGGCATGCTCATGGTGCCCAACGGCGCGTGCTACAAATGTGAAAACTGCGGCAGCAGCTCCGGGTGCAGTTGAGGAGCCGCCCAGGTGAGCGCCCGCGCATCCCGCTCCTCCTTGGCACAGAAACTCCCGCCGCTCGCCCCCCGAGCGCGGGGATTTCTGCATATCGTGCGGCACGGCGCCGGGGCAAACGCGATGTACGTCGTCACCTATCACCAACTGGACCGTGAGGCGGTGCGGCCAAAGCCGGTCCTGGCCGAGGGCGCGCAGTCGCTCATTGATCTGCTGGAACGGATCGGAGTGGATTTCCAGCTAGGTGAGGTACGCGGCGCGCTGGCAGATATTCTCCGGTTCGGCTCAGCCAATATCCCTGATCTGTGGCTCAGCGACGAGGAGATGATCGAGACAGGCCTCGTCGAGGCGTAACGCGAAGATTCACGGGTAGAACGAAAACGCCGGGGCCGTGGCCCCGGCGTTTTCGTTTGGAGATTTCTTGATTTGGGCAGTTTCGAGCAACGACCGCCCCAGAGACATCCTTCACAAACAGTGCTACTCGACGCCCGGTGACCGGACTAGCGCGGGCGGAGGAACGGGCGATACGTAGAAAGCGGGCGCGGGCGCATGCGCAGGTGCGGGCCGAGCGGCGGCGGCACGTTGCGGAGGGGGTCGCCGCAGTTGCTGCAGCGCTCTTCGCCGTTCATGCCGGCTCGGAGCCAGTGGCCGCGCGCATCACACAGCGGGTTAATACACTGAACCGTCCAACCCGGTAGATACTGCATGTTTTTCCCCCAGTGAGTTGGCTCGCCCGGACGATTCGAGGAGAGAGGGGCCCCCTACGGGCGAACTCGCGCGGATTCTGCCGCAGGCCGCATGTGGTGTCAAGGAGAAACGTACAATATATAGTGGTACTATTGCGACGCCCGCGAGTTGCCCACGGCCCTGCTCTCTTCGGAGCGTGGTGAAGGACCGGTGACTCCTGGTGAGCAGAGAACGATTCAGCTCAAGACGGACGCATAAGATGGTTGCGCGGCGGCGAACCGTGGCGCGACGGAGGAACCCATGCCAAATCCCACGGGAAAAGTCTTCGATGTAGGGGGCTCGATGCCATCGTTCGGCGCGCTACGCTCACGCTTTGGGCGCTTCGCGCTCGGGTTTGTGATTTTGCTGGTGCTTTGGTGGTCGGTGGTGTCCATCCCGACGGGACATGTGGGTGTGCTCACACTCTTTGGGCGCGTGACGGGCGACGTGTTGCCCGAAGGCATCCACATGATCAACCCGCTGAAGGCGGTGCAGAAGCTCTCCATCCAGACACAGTCGGTGAAAGAGAGCGCCAATGTTCCCTCGAATGAAGGACTGATCCTGGCGCTGGACACGTCGCTGTTGTTCCGCCTGGATCGGTCGAAGGCTGCCTTGGTGTTTCAGACGGTAGGCGAAAACTACGCCGAGAAAATCGTGGAGCCGACGCTGCGCGCGGCGATTCGCGCGTCAACCTCAGCACACTCGGCGAACGCGCTCTACACGAACGCGCGCGAACTGGTGCAGCAGCAGATCCAGGACGAGCTGACGGCGCAACTCGCGCCGCGCGGCGTGATCGTCGAAAACGTGCTCCTGCGCGACGTGCAATTGCCGGCGATGCTCAAAGGCTCCATCGAAGCAAAGCAGCAAGCCGAGCAGGATGCCCTGCGCATGAGTTTTATTCTGCAAAAGGAAAAACAGGAGGCCGAGCGGAAGCGCATCGAAGCGCAGGGCATCGCGGACTTCCAGAGGATCGTGGCGCAGGGGATCAGCCCGCAACTCCTCGAATGGAAAGGCATCGAGGCGACGGAGAAGCTGGCAACCAGTAATAATGCAAAAATCGTGATCATCGGAAATCCCAAGAACGGCCTGCCGCTGGTGCTGGAGCCGAGGTAAAACACGGTTCTTGTGTTTCTTCCTGAGCCGGCAGGAAGCGGGCGCCCGCCGAAAATCTAGTTTTTGGGGGGCGCGGCGGGCTTTTCGCGAGAGGAAGCAGGCTTTGACCGGCCGATGAGTTCCTGAAGGGCGGTAATCCGGGTCTTCAGGCGATCGATTTCCTGCTGTTTGTCGCTCATCTGACTTTGCATGGAATCGAGCCGCGCCTTGCCGTCTCTATCGTGGGAATAGTCTGCATTGGAGTAGAACGTATCGCGCTGAAGTGCGAAATCGCGCTGAAGCAAGTCGAGATCTTTCTGCACGTCGGCAAGTTGCTGTTTGAGGGCCTTGAGCTCGGCTTCCTGTTTGACAATGTGCTCTTTGCTTGCGACTGCGGGAGTTTCGCCCGTAGCGGCGCCTTGCGCTGCCCCGGTTTCTGAGGCTTGACCGGTATTGGACGGCACTTCCGCCGTGGTCTCCGCGGCAACCGCTCCGGCTGCTGCGGCCGCAGCTTTTTTCTGGGCAAGCTCGTCGTCGGTCAGCGTTACGGCGGGCTTTTGACTTTTCTTCTTCTGCTCGCGAGCTTTGCGAGCCGCTTCGGCGACGGACTGCTCCGACCCGCTCTGTAGCTTCGCCTGCGCAAGAGGAACGGCGATGAACGCTGCGGCGAGAGCTGCCAGAGCGAATAGCGTAACCGATGATCGGCGTGTTGACCGGTCGGCCGTCACCTGTAACAAGGACGCGGATTGCATAAGAGACCCCTTTGCCAGGCTACGAATCAGGATACGCCGGGAAGCGAATACAGGCAATTTGCGCGCGGGGCGGACGCTGCGTATCAAGCAAGACCAGCCGCGACCGTGACAGCTCTACCCGATGGGACTACCTCCTTTTGGCCTCGGAACATCTTGTAGATATCTTGCAGGTATTCGGTCCGGAGTTACACAGCTGTTAGAATGGACAGAATGCGATGGGCGGTTTCGCTACGGAACGTATTGCTGACCATGTGCCTGGCGCTTGGCACTGCCGCGGGAGTGTGCGCGCAAGAGCCAGCCGCTGCGCCGACAGCTTCGTCCGGAGCGCGTCCGGCCCGATCGGTTCCGGGCCAGCGGGCCGCGGAAATGAAAGCGCACCGCTTTTGGGATGCGAAAAACAACTGGCTTTTCGCAGGAGTCGGCGCCTCCCGCGCGCTCGACTACTTCTCCACGCAGAACATGCGGCGGCGCGGGCGGCATGAAATCCTCCTCACGGACGAAGTTGTGGATAATCACGCGGCCTTCGCCATCATCGAGGCCGCCGGAGCGGGCGTATCGATCGGCGCAGCGTACCTCTTCCACCGCACGGGCCATCATCGTCTCGAGCGGTGGACCTCAATCGTGCACATCGGGTTCGCGACGGGCGGAGGAATCCGCAACTACTCGCTGAAGTCCGCCCATGTGGCACCCGCCCCGCCGGCGCCGTAAGTTTTCCTTTGCAGGAAGACCGCACAGCCGCGAAACCTGCCCGTTTTCGCACACGTCCGTTGTTTCAGAAGCGTTGCGGAGTTCAGCGGCGTGAGGCATACTCGCGCGCAATCCAGAACGGTCGGTCTCGGAATTCGACAAGGGCGCGTGGTTTTGCGAGGAGGTCTTATGCGAAGGGGTCTCCCCTTTCATTGTGCCGTGTTTGCGACGTGTCTTGCGGGATGCACGGCTCTCGGTGTTTCCGCCCAGACGAATCCCCCGCCTGCCGCTTCTTCTGCCGCTACGCTGCAGCAAGCGCCTGCTTCCGCGCCGTCCGCGGAAAAACCAGCGGCTAAGCCGGAAGAAAGGAAAGAGACGCAACAATACACGCTTTCGCACGAACGCTATGAAAAGGCCGTAGCGCTTTCTCGCGCAGAGTACGCGCTCTATTTTGTTTCGTTTTTCTATGGACTGCTGATTCTTGTCCTGATCCTGCGGCTGGGCATCGCAGCAAGATTTCGGGACATTGCGGAGCGCATCAGCGACATCCGCTTTGTCCAGGCGCTCGTCTTTGTGCCTTTGCTGCTTCTGACCTCGGCGATTCTGCGATTGCCCTTTCGGATTTACGGTCATTCGTTGTCCCTGCAGTACGAGCAGTCCGTGCAGGGCTGGGGTTCGTGGCTGTGGGACTGGACGAAGGGTGAGCTCATCGGCTTGGTCCTGTCCACACTTCTGGTGATGATTCTCTTTGCCGTGATCCGGCGCAGCCCGCGCCGCTGGTGGCTTTATTTCTGGACGGCGGCGCTCCCGATCGCGTTGGCGACGTTTTTCATCAGCCCCTGGGTCATTGACCCGCTCTTCAATACGTTCGAGCCGCTGGACGCTAAGCATCCGGAGCTGGTGACGGCCATCGAAAAGGTTGTGCAACGCGCCGGCATGTCAATCCCGCGGGAGCGAATGTTTCTGATGCAGGCGAGCCAGAAACAGAATTCACTCAACGCCTATGTCACGGGATTCGGAGCGTCGAAGCGCGTCGTGGTGTGGGACACGACCATCCAGAAGATGGCTACGGACGAGACTCTCTTTGTGTTTGGCCACGAGATGGGACACTACGTCCTGAATCACGTGCGAAACGGATTCGTAGCGATAGCCGCGTTTCTCCTGGTGGCCTTCTACGTGGCGTACCGCGGGCTGCACTGGATGCTCGACCGCTGGGGGAGCGTCTGGCGTGTGCGCGGGCCGGAAGACTGGGCCGCGCTCGCGGCGATGCTGCTGGTGCTTTCGGTCATTCTATTTCTGGCGTCTCCGCTGTTCAGCGGTTTCAGCCGCATGCAGGAACACAACGCGGACGTCTATGGGCTCGAAGTGATACACGGCATCGTGCCAAATTCGGCGGAGGTATCGGCGCATGCGTTCCAGGTTCTCGGGGAAGTGGACTTGTCCGACCCGAATCCGCCGGCGGTGATTACTTTCTGGCTCTACAGTCATCCACCACTTGCGGACCGGCTGGTCTTCGCGCACACCTACGATCCATGGTCGAAAGGGGAATCGCCGCGCTACGTGAAGTGAGCCGGCGCGGCGAATGTCTGGAGCATGAGGAAAATGCAAGGAGACTAGGCGTTCTTACGGCGAGGAGCCTGCCTGTGCGCAAACGCCGCTACCTTGCTGCGGTTTCCGCACGCCGCCATGGAACACCACCGGCGGCGGCCCGTCCGCGAAGTGTCGTAGAAGAAGAGCGGACACTTTGCGTTCGCGCACTTACGCAGTGGCGCGGCAGATCCCCCGGCAAAAATCTCCGCTGCGGAGCGCGCAATCGCCGCCAACAACCATTCCGGCCGCTCTTCGCGCGCAATAAAGCGGAGTTGCCAGACGTGGTTCTCGGCCACCAGTTCGTCATGACCCTCGGTGACGCGAAGCAGGTCGTTGACGGGCTCGATGAGGGAGCGCTCGATCCGTTCTCCGCGCGCCACGGCTTCGAAAGCCTGCCGGAGTGCGCTCCGCAGAGACAGTGCCTTGCGGAGCAGGAGATCCGCCGCTTGCGGGTCCGCCTGTTCCATGTGCAGGAGTTCGCCCGTGCGACGCGCGGAGATGATGCCGACCTGCTCGAGAAACGCCACCAGTCCGGACCAGTCGTCCAGAGTAATTCCCGAACCATGGATCGCATGAACCGTATTGGCGAAGTCGACGGCGCTACGGCCGCCAATCAGGAGGAAGCGACGGAGAGATGCGGTGGATAAGGTCATTCTCGGCGATGCCATGAGACCCCCTTCAGAGATGCGCCTGAAGGCGACTAACCAGAATTGGAACTGGAGCAGGTTAGCACGTGGGGTGGAAGGCGCGCCAGCCGAATGCGGTGTTGAAGCGGTGGGCATCCTCACCGGAAACTTCCCGCGACTCCACGCTTGGGGCGGGCATCCAAGGAAGTGGCTCCAGGTTCAGGAGGCATTCTTGAAGTCCTCGATTGCGGCTGGGATTGCCATGCTGGTATCGCTCGTGTCGCTGAGCGCCGTGGTACGTCGTGAAAACCGGAATGAACTGCGGCAAGATCCGGCGGCGCGCCAAGTGAAAGTGAACGGGCGGCCGCGGACGGCGGTTTTGGTGGAATTGTTTACGTCCGAAGGCTGCTCGAGCTGCCCGCCGGCGGACGCACTCCTGGCGCGCCTTGCTTCCGACCAGCCTATCGCCGGGGCCGAGGTGATCGCCCTCGAAGAGCACGTGGATTATTGGAATCAACTAGGCTGGACCGACCCCTTTTCGTCTTCAGGATTCTCCGCCAGGCAAGTGGCCTATGCGCATTCATCCGATGGGGAGAGCGTCTATACGCCGCAGATGATCGTGGACGGGCGCAGCCCATTCGTCGGCAGCGATGAGCGTTTCGCGCGCCGCGCGATTGCCCAGGCGGCGCGAGAAAAGAAGCCAGCGCTGCAGCTCTCCCTGAACAGCAACGATAAAGCCGGCGAAGTGGTGCTGCAGGTGCGCGTGCCCAAGCTGGAAAACCTGAGGCGCGGCGAAGCCGCGGAAGTCTTTCTCGCAATTACCGAGGACGGCCTGGAAAGTGCGGTCAAACGCGGCGAAAACGCCGGACGGCGTCTCGCGCACGCTGCGGTCGTCCGCTCGCTTCAGACGCTGGGGCCTGCCTCTGCCTCCGCGGAGACGGCGTTTGCGGGCACGCCCCGGACCAAACTCGCACCCGGCTGGAACCGAACGCGCCTGCGCGCCGTGGTCTTTGTGCAGGAAAAGAAAAGCAAGCGGGTCCTCGGCGCGCAATCCATGCCGCTCTCGTAGAGAATCCGCACCGCTGCATCCCTCTCGTTAACAAGAGGCAATCGCCCTGCCAGGACTGGACAGGCGTGAGCCCGTCCGAATAGAGTGTCGCGCGGCGATGGGAAAACTTGCCTTCACCTTGGAGATCACCGCTCCGCCGGATCGTGTGGGCGTTTTTTTCGTGCCGCAGCGGATGCCCTACTGGTATGGCGCAGAGATGGAAGCGGAATTTACCGTGTTGGGAGGAGGAGAGGATTTTGCGGCGGGCCAGAAAGTGCAGATCCGGGGCGAATTGCAGAAACGGGAAGTGTCGCTGACCGCGGTCGTGACGGAATACCGCTTCGCGCAGGTGCTCGAATGGAAATTTCAGGATCGCTATGGTGTCCGGGGGATGCAACGGTGGGAGATCGAGGCGGCTGCGAGCGGCTCCCTGCTGCGGATGCGCGATGAATACGAACTACCCGGTTTTGTGGGCCGCGTTTTCGACTGGCTGATCACGCGCCACGCCGTGGCGCGGCGCGACCGTGAATATCTCGCGCGCTTGAAACGTCTCTCGGAGACTCGCTGACTCGCAGAGCATGCGGGAGATTGTTCGTGTGCGGTCTAGAATGTGCCTCGCGAGAAATTTATTCCGGGAGGGAGCTTCATGTCAGACCCATCGGTCCTGCCCAGCAGCCCGGATTTGACGCCTGCGCCGCGGCCCGGATGCCAGGACTGGTTGTTTCGCGGCAATTCGTGGATTGCCGCGATCGCCCGGCTGATCTTGTATGTCCTGGTGGTCGCAGCGGCCGTCGCGCTCCTCCGGCCTCTCGTGCGGCTTGTGCATCGCCCCTCTCTTTCGCCCCTGGATCCGATGAATTTCTTCTACGCGGAAGCTTCGCTCGTAATCGCCGTTCTCTTCGGAGCGCTGGTGCTGTCGCTTCTTGAGAAGCGGCGGCCGGGAGTGTACGGACTGCCGCTGCGATTCGCCTTCGGCAAATTGTTTTGGCAGGGGTGCCTGGCGGGGCTGCTCGAGGTGAGCGCGCTGATTGGTCTGATTGCCGCGTTTCGCGGATATGCGTTCGGAGGCCTTGCCGTCCATGGCTTCGAGTTGGCTCGCTGGCTCGTGTTCTGGGCGGTATTCTTTGTGCTGGTAGGCTTCTTCGAAGAATTTTTGTTTCGCGGTTATCCGCAATATACGTTGGGGATGGGCCTGGGGTTCTGGCCTGCGGCGATTCTTCTCTCGGTGGGGTTTGGAGCAGTGCACCTCGGGAATCCCGGAGAAGGTTGGGTGGGCGCACTGAGCGTCGTCATCATCGGACTCATTCTGTGCCTGTCGTTGAAGCGCACGGGAAGCCTGTGGTTTGCAGTGGGGCTGCACGCCAGCTTCGATTTTGGCGAAACCTTTCTTTATTCCGTGCCGAACAGCGGCTTTGTCGCCAGCGGGCATCTTTCGAACGCGACACTGCATGGCGCCGCCTGGCTCACGGGTGGAACGGTCGGGCCCGAGGGCAGCGCGTTTAGTTTTCTGACGATGGGGATTCTCTGCTACGCCATCCACAAGCTGTATCCCGCGAAGGAGGGCGCGGCTGGAGAAACGTAAGCCTGCCGCGCCAGATCAGTGGACCAGTTCGGAAGCGAAAACGAGGCAGACACCTTGTGCTTCGAGTTTCGGGAGGACCTCACCGAGGGCTTGAAGCGTGGCGGGGCGCGCGTGGCCGATGGCGATGGCTTCTCCTTTTGTGCGCGCGCCGCGGATGGCCAGCTGGAGCTGTGCGCGAACGGCGGAGACTTCTGCGACATCGTCGAGAAACGGAACATTGCGGAAAGCCGTGTGTACGCCTTGCTTTTGCGCGGTTTCATAGGCGACGGTTGCGGTGGTCGTTCTGCTGTCCACATAGAAGAGATTCTTTTCTCGGAGCAGCGGCATCAGCTCCGACATGAGCTGGGAATCGGCCGTGGCCTGCGAACCTTGATGATTGTTCACGCCGGAAACGTTGGGAATCGAAGCAAGCATCCTGTCCACCATCGAGGCCACATCGCCCGGCGAAAGTCCCGACCGGAGCTCCGCGGGCTCCGGTTTTTCGTTTGCCACCGACTGCATCGGCAGATGGAGCATCACCTGATAGCCGCGTCGATGCGCCTCTTCGGCGATTTCCGCGGAATGAAGATGCTCGGGCAACACAGAGATGGTCAGTGGATAGGGAAGGGCGAAGATGGCGTCCGCCGCGGCGCGGTCGTTGCCGAGATCATCCAGGATGATCGCCAGCCTGGCGCGAGCTGCAGGCAGCCGCGAGGACATCTCCGGAGTTCTTTCCGCAATCCGCGAGATCACGTGAATCGTGTGCGTCACCACCCCCGCGTGGCGATAACTAAACCGCAGCAAACCGCCGCTCTCCGCGGATGGATCCTGCGTCAGGCCGTGCCGCGTCCCTACCGCGCCAAGCGACTGGAGCATCCGGGCAAAGGTGGCACGGCGAGCCGCGTCCGAAGCGTCCGTGCGAAATGTGATGTACAGATGATCGGCTGCGCCCGAGCGGCTGTCGGATGCCCGCAACTCGCTCCGAATGTCCGCACCGGGTGGAGCGGCGATGGCCGCCGCGGCGGCGAATTCCCGCGTGATGCTGTGGATCCTCTCCACTGGGAGACGTTCTACTTTCTTCTCGCACCCGCTCCATAGCGCAACGAACGCTAGAAAGCATAGTGTGAGGGCAAACGTCAGCGGCGTGCGCGACGAGAGGCGGTTCGGCGGAGCAAAACGTGAATTTTCGGGAAGGATGTGCGCGAACGGGGGGCCCACTGACAGCTAGGCGGCCTTTTTCGCCGACGCTTTCAAGAGTTCGAGCGCTTTCCGCAGGATCGGATCTTCCGGAGAGAGCGGGCGTGGCTCGGCCAGCAATTCTTTCGCCGATGAATTGGCCGAATCGTCGTCAGCCAGATCGGAGTCACTGGCATCGGCTGCGGCGCGCACGACCTCCGTCGGGGTGACACCCTCTTCGAGGATCGGCTTGCCGTCGGCGTTGGAGTAATTCGCGACGGTGAGGAAGAGCGCGGAGCCGTCTTCGAGGGGAATGAGTTTCTGTTCAGAGGCCAGGCCGATGGTGCGCTCGCCAACTACATCCCCTCTGTGATTCGCCGCGATGGCGGAGGCGAAAACTTCCGCCGCGCCGGACGTGGTCGCGGTAATCAGGACGGATACGGGGTTCTTCCAGACGACCTTTGAAGGATCGGCCGCGTAAACCTGCCGGGAAACCGTCTGCCCCTGCAAAGTGGCGGCGGTGCCGGAGGTCAGAAAGAGACGCGCCAGGGCAATGGCTTCGGGAACCTCGCCGCGGCCGCAGTCGCGCACGTCCATGATGACTTTGCGAATTCCCTGCTTTTCCGCCTGGAGCAGCCTCTCTCGCACGTCATCGGCGCGCCCCGGACCGAGCGTGGGCAGGCGCAGGACGAGCGTGTCCGGATCAATCTTCTGGCTGAGGATTTTCGGCGTTCCAAGCTTTTCACGGACCACGTCCACTTCCTGTGGTTCCGAGCGGCCGCGCCGGATGACGGCAACCTTGATGCCGGTTCCCGCGTCGCCGGTCAGGAGATTGAGAGCCTGTCCGGCGGACATGTCCCGCGTGGTAAATCCGCCGATCGATTCAAAAATGTCGCCGCTGCGGATGCCGGCCTTGTGTCCCGCGCTCTCCGGGAGAACCGAGATGACAACGATATAGCCGAAGCGCTTGCTGAGCGTGAAGCCCGCATCACCCAGACCGGCCTTCTGCAGTTTCTGTTTGTACTCGGCGTACTCGCGCGGTGTGAAATAACTCGATTGTGAGTCCAGAGATTCGAGCAATCCGTGGAGCGAGCCTGCGGTCACCAAGTGCATGTTCGGCGAGTCCACGTAGTCCTGCTGGATCTTTTGGAGGACCTCCGAGTAGACGGTCAGCGAGCGATAAGTCTTTTCGTCGCCCGTCTTGCCGAGGACGTGACCCAGTCCGGCGTAACCGAAGACCAGGACCGAGAGAGTGATTAGGCCATTTTTGAAAAAGCGATTCATGCAGTGCCCTCGGGCCAAGCTGAAAGGAAAGTATACCACCTTACCCTTCTTGGGACGCGGCCACAGTCCGAAAGGAAGCTTAAGCGTGAACGGCTATGTCGCTGAAGCCGCATGGGTGTCGCGACCACTGCCGCACACGTTTGAAGGTCCTGCCGGGGAGAGAGAGCCTATCTTTCGATTGTGCCCTGTCTGCGAGCGGTGAGTGGAAGACACACTGAAATCCAGGAATGTTGCATGGTTACCACACCAAAGTGTATGCGCAATCAAATATGCTTGTAAGTATATGAAACTAAATGGATAAATGGAGGATAAGATGGGCGTACAAGTGCTATCATAATAAGTGTTCATGACCTACCAGACGACGATTCAGCGACCCATCGAGACCTCCGGGATAGGGCTGCACACTGGCGTGCCAGGGCATTTGCGCCTCGTTCCGGCTCTCGCAGATACCGGGATTTTGTTCCGCCGGACAGACCTCGAGAATTTTCCCATTGAGGCCCAAGGCTTTAACGTTGCGCGCGTGAGCTATGCGACGAGCCTGATGAAGCATGGCGTGCTCCTCTCGACGACGGAGCACCTGCTGGCGGCGCTCTATTCTAGCGGGATCGACAATGTGTATGTGGACTTGGACGCCATCGAAGTGCCGATCCTGGATGGCTCGGCGGAGCCGTTCATGGAGATGCTCGATCGGGCAGGGACGAGACAACTTCGCAGGAAGCGGCGCTACCTCAAGATATTGAAACCGATGGAGTTGGAAGAACCGGATCCCCAGATCGCCGACCAGGTTCGGCGGATCGGCATTTACCCAGCCGATGAATTTCGCCTGCGCTGCTATGTGGATTTCGCGCATCCCTTGGTGGGACAGCAGGAAGTCGAAATGACCGTGGGCCGCGAAACATTCCGGCGGATGCTCTCACGTGCGCGGACATTCTGTTTCGAACGCGACATCGAGCCGCTCAGGGGAATGGGGCTAATCCGGGGTGGCTCCCTCGAGAATGCGATTGTCTTGACCGAGGACGGCGTCAGGAACGGGCCGCTCCGCTATACCGATGAATTCGGCCGGCATAAGGCGCTCGATCTGATCGGTGACCTCGCGTTGATCGGGCTTCCCCTGCTGGGCCACGTGGTGGCCTACCGGGCCGGCCACGCGATGCACACCCAGCTTGTCAGCCGCCTCCTGGCCAATCCTTCCGCTTGGGAGATCACAATGAAGGTGCCGGCCGCGACCCCCGCCGGGGCCGGCTCCGGTACTCCAGTTCTTGCCCCTCTCCCCGCCGCCGATTAGTCTCTTGCACGCAAATCCACGGAGTGCATTGCCAAACGCCTTGCGTGTCCCGCAGAATGCGAAGTACGTAAAGGACGGGTTATGGCCGCTTCCGATCTCGTGATTGTGATACTGGCCGCAGGCAGGGGCACGCGTCTGAAATCCAGCCGCGCGAAAGTGCTGCACTGTGCGGGCGGACGCTCGCTTGTGGAAAATGTGGTGCGCGCGAGCCAGCCGCTCGGCGCGAAGAAGATTTGTGTTGTGGTGGGTTATCAGGCGGAAGAGGTTGCCGCCTCTGTCGAGCCATCGGGCGCGGAGGCTGTTGTGCAGCAGCCGCAGCGTGGCACAGGCCACGCGATGGTGGTGGCGCGGCGCGCGCTCGGCGCTGCGAAGATCGCCCTGGTGCTG
The DNA here is from genome assembly GCA_041497835.1 of Terriglobia bacterium. Taxonomy (GTDB): domain Bacteria; phylum Acidobacteriota; class Terriglobia; order Acidiferrales; family UBA7541; genus Acidiferrum. Next base: position 2,177 of record JBGQHF010000035.1, on the reverse strand, counting down.
CCGGGGGATGCGCCGCTTGTGCGCACGGAGACACTGCGCGCCCTGATCGCCGCGCATCGCTCGGGGAAGGCGGCGGCGACCATCCTGACGGCGGTGCTGGAGGATCCCTCCGGGTACGGGCGCATCGTGCGCCGCTCAGCAACGAGCGTCGCGGCAATCGTGGAAGAATCGCAACTCACCGATGAACAGCGGCCCATCACCGAAATCAACTCGAGCATCTATTGCTTCACGCTGGAAAGACTCTGGCCGGCGCTGGCCCAGGTGAAGCCGAACAATGCGCACCGCGAGCTATACCTGACGGATGCCATCGCGCAGATGAGCTCAAGAGGTGAAACCGTGCTGGCGCAGGTGGCCGCTGACGCGCGGGAAGTGCTTGGCTGCAACACGCGCGCGGATGTCGCGGAAGTGGACCGCATTTTCCGCGACCGCAAGCGGGCTGCCCTGATGAACGCGGGCGTGACAATTCAATTGCCGGAGACCGTGGTGATCGATCCCGATGTGCAGGTGGGCGAGGATACGGTCATCGAGCCGTGCGTACAACTGCTGGGAAAAACAAAAGTCGGCGCGCGGTGCACGATTCGTACCGGCAGCGTACTGCACGACGCAATCCTCGGCGAAAACGTAACGGTCGAGCCCCACTGCGTGATCGCGCAGAGCCGGATCGACAACGACGTGATCCTCGGACCATTTGCGCGGCTGCGGCCGGGGAATCATTTGAAGGCCGGCGCGCGCATCGGGAATTTCGTGGAGCTGAAGAATAGCGTCATCGGCGAAGGCACGAAAGCGATGCACCTGACCTATCTCGGCGATGCAAGAATCGGCACGAAGGCCAATATTGGCGCCGGCACGATCACCTGCAACTTCGACGGCTTCCACAAATATCCGACGACGATCGGCAACCGCGTGTTCATCGGCAGTGACTCGGCGCTGGTGGCCCCGGTAAAGATCGGAGATGGCGCGTACGTCGGGGCCGGGTCGGTGATCACGGAGAATGTTCCCGCGGAGGCGCTGGCCATCGCACGCGGGCGTCAGGCAAACAAGCCGGGCTGGGCCGCAAAGAAGCGCCGCGAATTGGCCGCGGAGGAGCTGAAGCAGCCTTCGAGATCCAGGAAGAGCAAACGCGGGGCAAGACCCCGCCGCGCGCGGAAGTCATCGCGCCGCTGAAAAATTCCCTCGGCCCCGGCAACACTCAATTGATCCAGCCCATGTGCAGGCGATGAGCCGGCCATGGAGGCCTTATACCCTTGCCCTGAGACCGATATAAACGGTTCTCGTCCTACGTATTCAAAAGAGAAGCCCCCACCATTGAACCGGCCCGAGGCCGGTGTTATCGTGCGCAGTGCGCGAAGCGGAAGGAGTCTCTCCGTGGGCAATTGGGTGAATTGGCTGCTCGTCATCGTGGGAATCGTGTGCGTGATTGCCGAATTGGCGCTCGGCGCTGTGACGGGATTCGACCTGGCGCTGATTGGGGCGTCGCTGGCCGCCGGGGGCGCGGTTGGTTTTCTGGCGCGTTCAGAGACCGTCGGCCTGATTGCCGCGGGGGGCTTGGCCCTCGTCTATTTCGCGATATTCCGAAGCTGGCTGAAATCCAAGCTGAACGTGCATGTCCGCTCGTCGAACGTGGACGCAGTGGTGGGCAAGACGGGCGTGGTGACGAAGCGAATCGCGCCCCGCGCGCCGGGTATGGTGAAGCTGGGCGATGAAGTCTGGCGGGCGGAGCTCGCGCGCGTCGAGGAAGCCCCTTGCGAAGCCGGCGCGACGGTGACCGTGGAATCGGTGGAAGGCGTAACGCTCAAGGTGAGGTGAGCCGAAATGGATCAGGGATCAATTTTCTTCGTCTTTCTTTTCCTCCTGGTGTTCTTTGCTCTGGTCATGCTGGCCCGCTCCGCGCGCATCGTGAAGCAGTACGAAAAGGGGCTCGTCATGCGGCTCGGCAAGTTTCACGCCATGGCACCGTCAGGTCTGACCATCATCCTGCCCCTTGTGGACGACATCATCTGCGTGGACATGCGCGAGCAGGTGATCAACGTGCCGCCGCAGAAAGTCATCACCAAAGACAACGTGACCGTGGAAGTGGACGCGGTGGTCTATTACAAGGTCGTGGATCCGGTGAAGTCGCAGTTCGAGGTGCAGAATTTCGGCTACGCCTGCACCACGCTGGCGCAGACGAATCTCCG
>JBGQHF010000034.1:0-31391 GCA_041497835.1 Terriglobia bacterium | reverse complement strand
GCCGCGGAGTTGGCGCCGCCCGACCTCAAGACCGTACGGCTGAAGGATCCAGGGGACTACAAAATCATCGGCAAGCCGACGCCCGGTGTGGACAACACCGCCATCGCGACCGGCAAGCCGCTGTTCGGGATCGACGTCACCGTGCCGGGCATGCTCTCGGCGGTGTTCGAAAAGTGTCCCGTATTCGGTGGCAAGGTCGTCAGCGCGAACCTTGACGCGATAAAGGCCATGCCCGGCGTACGACACGCCTTCGTCGTTGCGGGCGGCAGCGATCTGACGGGTCTGCTCAGCGGGGTCGCGATTGTCGCCGACACGTGGTGGGCGGCACGCGCTGCGCGGCAGAAGCTGCAGGTGACATGGGACGAAGGGCCGACCGCTCAACAGAGCAGCGAAGGATTCGCGCGCGGCGCCGCGGAACTCTCCCAGAAGCAGCCTGCGCGATCGCTGCGCAGCGATGGCGACGTGGATGCCGCGCTGCCGAGCGCCTCAAAAGTCGTTGAGGCCTCGTACTTCTATCCGTTTATCGCCCACGCGCCGCTGGAGCCGCAGAACTGCACGGCGCGCTACCTGAACGGCAAGCTGGAAATCTGGGTCCCCAGCCAGACGCCACAGCGCGGCTTGCAGCAGGTCGCGAAGACGCTGGGCATGGCCGAGAGCGACATCACGATTCACCTCACGCGCATGGGCGGCGGCTTCGGCCGGCGCCTGACCAACGACTACATGATCGAGGCGGCGTGGATTGCCAAGGCCGTCGGCGCGCCCGTCAAGCTCCTCTGGACGCGCGAAGACGATATGCACCATGACTTCTATCGCCCCGCGGGGTTCCACTTCCTGAAGGGCGGCGTGGATGCCTCGGGTAAGCTCGCCGCGTGGCGCAATCACTTCGTCAGCTTCGGCGAGGGCGAGCGCTTCGCGCCGAGCGCGGGGATTTCCCCGGATGAATTCCCGGCGCGCTTCGTACCCAACTTCGCGCTCCACAGTTCCGTCATGCCGTTGGGTGTGCCGACGGGGGCGTTGCGCGCCCCGGGGAGCAATGCGATTGCATTCGTAATGCAATCGTTCCTCGACGAACTGGCGCACGCCGCGGGCCAGGATCCGGTGCAATTCAGACTGGCGCTGCTGGGCGTGCCGCCCATCATGGGCCCTGCCCCTGCGGGCGCGGCTCCCAACGCCTTCGCAGCCCAGTTCAACGCACAGCGCATGCGGGGCGTCCTCGAGCTTGCGGCGGAGAAGTCCGGCTGGGGTTCTCGCAATCTGCCGAAGGGCACGGCGATGGGCGTGGCATTCCACTTCAGCCACCGCGGATACTTCGCCGAGGTGGCGGAAGTCCGCGTCAGCGCGGACAGTCGGGTAAAGGTCAACAAGGTGTGGGTGGCCGGAGACGTTGGCAGCCAGATTATCAATCCGAGCAGCGCGATCAACGAGGTGCAGGGAGCGGTGATCGAGGGGCTGAGCCACCTCATGGGCTACGAGATCACCATTGAACGCGGCCGGGCGGTGCAAAGCAACTTTCACCAGCACCCGCCGGTGCGTATGGCGCAGTCGCCCCGCGAGATCGAAGTCCACTTCCTGCGCACGGACAACTCGCCCACAGGATTGGGTGAGCCTGCGCTGCCGCCGATCTTGCCGGCCGTCTGCAACGCGATTTTTGCGGTGACCGGCAAACGCATCCGCACGCTGCCGCTCTCGAAGCAAGGCTTTCGCTGGGCGTAGCCTGGCGAGTCGAGCCAAGGAAGCCGCATCAGCTCCCAGGGTTCCCGTTGTCGAGCGACTCCATCGTTGTTCGGACCACAACAACACTGCTTCACGCTGAGATAGTTTCCGCAACCCGGTAAACCAATCAAAACCCGAGTGCGCATCGGTCTCATTGAAGAAGGAGCGGGCCAGCCGGTTATGGCAGGAAACTACCACGGGGCGAGCGCGCCACAGAAGCGCGCGACGCGGAGCAGACTTTTAGCGGACTAGAAATCTTGCTTAGCCTTTCGCGAGTAGAGGCCCTTGGCAGCCTTGGAACCGTGGGATTCCCGGTAGTCTTGCAACTCGGTATCACTGACCCGGTACTGTGTTTTCAGGGGATGGTTAACGGAATCGGCCAGCTCGCGGTGCAGCTTGAGCGAGCAGAGGTCGGGGGCATCTTGATAGCGTATGCGACGGGCATGAAACGCTTCGTTCAAGATCTTGAATGTGACCTCGCGCGGCTCGCTGGTGACTTCCTGGACGCGGAAGCTGTATTCGCGATCGATTACCTTCGCCTCGAAACCAACATATTGGACAATCAAGCTCATTTCGCTCCTCCCGATGAATCCTGCGTCGACGAACGATATTCCGCGAGGAAGTGCAGGGGGTCTCTGAGGTTCTGCAATTCCCGATAGTAATACAGCGGATTCGGACGCTTCCCCTCGACCCGCAATCCTTCCAGAAACCTGATCTCCTCCGGTGTAAGGTCCCCGCTCAGAGAACGATCCAGAAGGAATTCTTTGAGCCCCGGCTCTTCTTTCGATTCCCGAGTCTCCCGCTCCATGAATTCAATTTTCCTCGGACTTCCGGGCGCCAGCCTCCGGTTCAGCGAGATTTCCATGCTGAAGTCGGCGAGGTCGATATCCCAGCCTTCGATCAAGGGATCCAGGAAGGCGACGAAATTATCGACGGACACGTTGAAGACATCCGTGTCCAAGAACTCAAGAATCGTCACGCGAACCTGTTCATAGCTCCGATCACTGAGGCGAGCCACTTGATGGATCCAGTTTTCGTTGTCCAGTTCATCCTTCGCGACTCTTTTGGCCATATCCAAAAGCTTCTGGGTAACGAGGCGTTCGAGCTCACCAAAGGGTTGCTTCTCGAAAATCGCGCGTATTTGGTTTTGTTTTTCCTTCAGACATTTCCGGAGAACGAGCTCACGGATCTCCCTGAACAGGGGCTGCGGTGGATCAGCCAACTTCTTCCTCAGCGCGTCCTTCTGCTGAAGATCGGCTAGCTTTGAAAGCTGGCCGTGGGGGAGCTTCAAGAATGCGTCCATCTTTTCGTAGATGTCTGTGCGTTCTGGAGCAGGGGGAGCCTTCTTGCCGGTGAGCAACTGAGACACGTAGGACTCCGTAACCTGAGCGGCTACAGCAAGATCGCGTTGCTCAAGATCCAAGTCGTTCAGTCTCTGTTTGATGACCAGACAAAGATCCACAAGGGCCTCCGCATGCTTGACTATACAGGTAAACGCTGTAGAATTCAACCTAATTATGGTTGACTATCCTTGTTAAGTGAAGGAAAATTGCATTGGATCAAGGGGGCCTTCGGAGCTCGCAGACCGGCGGCGGTACTCTGGATTAATCCCTTGGCCGAGGATCTGAGGAGAGTGCCGTGTTTGCACGCAAAGTTTCCATGCACTTGAAGCCGGGGAGCATCGCGAAATTCGGTCCGTTAATGGAAAAGGAAATCATTCCCAAGCTTCGAAAGCAAAACGGGTTTCAGGACGAGATTACATTTTTCGTGCCAGGTAAGGATGATTGTTTCGTGATCAGTCTTTGGGACAAGGCTGAGAATGCCGAAGCCTACAACCGCGGAACGTATCCAGCTGTCCTGAAAATCCTGTCCACACTTATTGAGGGAACTCCCAAGATCGAAACCTATGAGATTGGCCACTCGACTTATCACAAGCTCGCGGCTGCCGTAGCCGCCTAAGACCGGCAATCCGATTGACTCGGCAAAGGAGAATGTATGGATTTTGTAGCGTGGATGTTCGTTGGATTGGTCGCCGGGTGGTTAGCCGGGAAGAAACTGAAGGGTAATGGATACGATTCGTTCATGGACGTAGCTGTGGGAATTGCCGGAGCACTGGCGGGAGGATTTCTCATGCGCTCCGCAGGCATTTCAGGGTATGGGGGAGTTGTCCTTACAACCCTGGTCGCGATGATTGGCGCAGTCCTCTTGACCCTCCTTGCCGGATTCGCGAACGGCAGAAGGACTTACGCCCGGCAAAGGTAGGACGATGGCGCTTGATCGCCCGTCCAAGGGGTGAGGGCAGCAAACGCCGAAGAAGGAATTGAAGCTAGAGAAATGCGAGATCTTTCCCGTAGTTCGGGAAAACGACCGGCCCTGTTGGGTGGAAAAGACAACTTCAAGGAGAGGGGCGGCCCGAGATCGGGCCGCCCCTCTTCGTTTGCGGGTCACTCGGACTTCCTGCAGACTTCACCGGGGATTGAACTGCTAATCGATCAGGTCGCGGAAGCTGAATTTCTGCTCCAGCTTGGTAAATTGCGCGCCATCCACCTCAGCGTAAGGGTAGACAAAATAGTTCAGCGGATCGCCCTGCTGTGCAGGCTGGAGACGAATGTCGCGCCCCATGGTGAAGAGAACGCGATCGGCGTCGTGGCCGCCGAAGAAGTAGTCGCGCTTTTCGGGATGCTTCCAAGCCTCCGAAGCGTCCACAGGAATCCAGCCGTAAGGTTCCAGGTAGAATTCCGCCCAGCAGTGATAGCCCGGGATGTTGCCCTCACGCTGGTCCGGCGGGAGTGGAAAACCGATCTCGAAGCGGGCGGGGATACCCGCAACGCGCATCATTGCGATGAAGAGGGAATGGAAGTCGGTGCAATTGCCGCGCTTTGCCGTACAAGCCCAAATGGCATCGCCGTGGCCCCAGCCTTCGCCAGATTTGTCGTAGCGCACGGTAGTAACAACATAGTTGTAGATGGCGCGTGCCTTCTCGAGGGGAGTCTTCAGGCCCTGTGTCTGTTGGCGCGACAGTTGAGCGATGATGCCGTCCGTGGGGACGAGGTGGTCGGGCGAGAGATAGCGGCTCAAGGGCACTGCCTCCCGCGTCTCTCCTCCAGACGCGCGGGCGGGTGGCGAATCCAGAGGAACGAGATGTTCGCGGCGATCGACGCGAAATCGCACTTTCAGCTCAATTGGGCCGCCACTTCGAGCGGAGGCCGGAACCTCCAGATAAAGATATTCGTTGCCGTATTCTGCGTCGCGCCCACGGTTGTAAGCCACCGGCGAAGACACTGTGAGCCCATGGATGCTTTGATAGGCGTCACTGCGCGGCAGCGGTACCCACATGCGCAGCGATTTGGCTTCCGGGGGCAACTGCGGGATCCTGACTTCATAGGAAAATTCGAACTGCCGCGCATGGCTGGAAGCGCTTTTCGTCGCGGCGAGAGCCACGCCGGCGAGTGTCAGTATCGCCAACCATAGAGCCGTCCACCACTTCCGAGAAATCACGATTAAGACTCCTTCCCAAAATCAAGAAGATTCAAATTCAGCGTGTAGAGCTGAAGAAATCCGGCGACGCAACAAACACTTTCCAATCAGGCAATCCTCCTGCGCGATTTTCCCGTTCATGCCCTTCTTGTTTTCATTAGCGACTTGACGCCGCTGGTGGTACAGGCAAGCCGCAGTTTCGAATTCCCCGGAGAGGCCGCGGAAGAAAAAGATCCGAAGCTGCTTCTCAGGACTGAAACTCATGCACAGTGAAGGGGAGATTTAGCAGAAATCGGGTCAGAGTGCAATCTTGTAACAAGAGATCGAAACGTGTACTGGCGGGCGCGGCGGTTCTTCGCTTGAGGGAGTCGCGGACTGAAGCCTGGATGGGATGTTCTTTGCCCGGCTGTTTCCAAGCCTTGACCGGCTCTTACCGAGGCCACTCAGACAGCCTCACAAACCGCCTGACCAGGACGCGGTCATGTAGGGTGTCAACATTCACAGTCAATTCTCTAACGTCCGTTCAAGCCATTCTACTCCTTGCCACCCTTGACCGACACTAAGGGCGAAAAGTCCTGCTGTTCTTCTGGCGCGCCACTTCCAGCTTGTCAGTCTCTTTTTTCTGGCGCTCGATTTCTTTCTGAAGATCCTCTTGCGCCTCCAGCTTCACAGACTCGACAATCGCAGCCTCGGCTTGTCTATCCAGCCGTTTCGAAAACATGACAAGCCCAAAAGAGTTCAGGGAGGTAGCGCGGAAAAGGTTTATCGAGTACTGCGAATCTTCCCAGCGGGCGATGACCTTTTCTGTCGACCTATACAGCTCGTTCGTTGGGAAGCTGATCTGGGCATCTGGCCTCGTTGCAGTTCCGTACTGCGCCGAGACAGCTCGTACCATGTCCTCGGCGGTTAGCCCATTTGTGGTGTCCGGATCATAGGTCACCAAAATCCTGTAGAGCTCGTCATTGTAGAAGGTGAAAAATACCTGCCAGACCGTGTCCGCTTGGAGCGAAGGGCGAGAAGACTCTCGCGGCCACCATGTCAACTCTTGAATTACCGCCGGGCGCTGGTGAATCAGCTTTGCCTGGAGCGGCTTTAGGTCAACCTGGTTTGATAGTTCGGCCAAGCTCATTCCGAAGGAAAAGGTCCGATACTTGGAAAGATCCTGCCCGTGAATCACTGGAGCGGAAAGCAGGAGCATCGCGAGGGAAACAACGGCATTGCGCATTATGTTCACTTGAAAATGTCCTTTCAAACAATTACAGATTCAAGATTGTTGCCACACTGGGCAGTCTTCTTCTCATCCAGAGGCAGTTCCCTGGCGTAGGCGATCCCTATATGCTTTGGTTCAGACGGCCGCCAATTTTGCTTGGTCCCACTCCTGATGGTCCTTGACCTGCAAAAGGAAGGCGTTTTCCTGGATATGCCGCAAGTGGGCGAAGACAGTTACATAGCGAAGTCCCAGGAAACGTTTCGGGGCCACTTGCGTGATTTCCAAGGAATTAAATTTCTCGGGCTTCAGGTTCGCCAGGATCCGCTTGACTGCTCTGCGTACCGTCCTTTGTGCGTCAAAACCGAAGATGGTTGCTTTGATTTCACCGGCCAGGTAGAAAAAAGTCCATCCCGCTTCGTGGACTTTTCGACCCAATCCGTACCCATCGAGATTTTTGACTAATCTCCAGCCAGTCGCACAGGGCTCACTTTCGAATCGCAGCGCGTCCGGCAAGAATGCCGCATCCTTGATCAGGATGGTTCCCGTCTTGATTGTGTCTGGCATTTGGGCCCTCCTCGGCGTCTACAGTGGTGCATTGTTCGGCAGCAACTGGCGCCAACAGTTGCATGTTTGGGTTGGACTCGATCTTTGTCTCTGATCGTCCTCCATGCCGCCTTCCTGCAGCGTCTTCGCTGCGCTTGCGGCGGCGCTCAGGACCCCCACGAGGGCGCCCCCACAAACCACAAAGTCCACCGGTAGTTGGTACGTCGCGAAGGCGCGGCCTGTCACCGCCCAGTTTCCCCTCCGCTGGAGAAGTGAGGGGGCGTACTTAGCCCGCCCCCCACCGAACGAAAAGACCTGCCTGTTTTAGGCTGCTACTGCAACGGCGATCTTATGGAAGGTCGAGTTGGCAACTTCATAGGATCCGACCTGAGGAGTTCCCTCAACGACTCTCGCCAGGATCCTTGTCACTTCGGGATACGTTTCGCGGTTGTAGGATTCCGCGTTCTCTTTGTTATCCCACAAACTCATACCGAACGCTTCCGTTCCGCCCGGGACGACGAACGTGATTTCGTCTTGGAACCCCTTCTGTTTACGAAGCAGGGGAAGAATGTCCTTTTCGATTCTCTGGGTGAATTCCACAACGCTGTTGGGCTTCAAATGCATGGAAACTTTGCGTGCAAACATATCACTCTCCTTGGTTCTCTTGGCCGAAGGGGAATTCAAATAACCACTGATGGTTCAGCTAAGCTGAAGACCCCCTCAGTCCGTTAACCACAGTATGCTAATTAACTATTTAGGTCAAGTGAAATATTAGAGCATTTTAATTCATTAACTGACACGGTTAATGGGGCCGAGGCACTCTCAAGGAGTCGCGGCTTGAAGCCCGGATAGGATATTCTCTCCCTCGCCATTTCCAGGCTTTAACTGGCTCTTGCCGAGGCCACTCTGACAGCCGCACCAACCGCGAAACCGAGACAGAGCGAGGCACGGAACCACATCCGGAAGGCGGGACTCCTCTATTTCGTGTTCGTAATGTACGCGTACACGACGGCGGGCCCGTTTGGGCTGGAAGACCAGGTCACGACGAGCGGGCCGGGCTTGACGCTGCTCTATCACTTGATTTTGCCGTTCTTCTGGTGCATTCCCGTCTCGCTGGTGGCGGCGGAACTAACGACGGCGATCCCCGTCGAAGGCGGGTTTTACCGCTGGGTGCGCGCCGGTTACGGAGATTTCTGGGGCTTTCTAGCCGGCTGGTGGAACTGGAGCGCGTCGTTCCTCCTGGGAGGAGCTTATGCCGTGCTCTTCACCGACTATATCGGATTCTTTTTTCCCGCGATCACCGGTTGGAAGCATTACCTGGTTTCCGTTGCGCTGGTGGGAGTGATTGCGTATGTGAACGTTCGCGGGATTCAGATGGTAGGGACGGTAGCGACCGTGCTGGAGATCGTGATTCTCCTGCCCGTGGTCGTGTTGTGCGTCGTAGCGGCCACGAAATGGCACCACAATCCGTTCACACCGTTCATACCCCCGCACGGCCCGCCCGTCCAAGTCTTCGGTGTCGGGCTGGCGCTTGGATTGTGGCTCTACTCCGGTTACGAGCAAATGTCCAACGTGGCCGAGGAGGTGGAGAATCCGCAGCGGAGCTATCCGCGCGCGCTGGCGCTGGTGGTGCCGCTTTCGATCGCGACCTATTTTCTCCCGACACTGTTGTCGCTGGCGGCGCTGGGGAACTGGCAGGAATGGCACACACGGTACTTTTCCGACGCCGCGCAATTGATCGGCGGGCCGTGGCTGGGTTTCTGGATGACGTTGTCCGCGGCGGTAACAAACATTTCCATCTTGAATGCGACCGTCCTGACGAGCACGCGAATGCCTTCCAGCATGGCCGAGGATGGCTATCTGCCGCAGGTTCTCATGCGCAAACACTCGCGCTACGGAACCCCGTGGATCGCGATTTTGAGTTCGTCGGTGATTTACGGTTTGCTGGCGGTTCACACACTGACGCAACTGATCACGGTGTACATGTGGATGCGGATCGCGACGACGGCACTGACCGTGCTCGCCGCGATGCGGCTGCGCCGCACGCAGCCGCATCTCCCTCGTCCTTTCCGCATCCCCTGGGGGCGCGCGGGCATGGCTTACGTCGTCGGAGCGCCGCTGGTGATGAGCTGTGTTGCGCTGCTGGGGAGCGATCGCTTCGCACTGCGCTGGGGGCCGGTGCCGCTGCTTCTCGGTCCGATCGCGTACTGGGTGTTGCGCAAAACAAATGCGGGACGCTCGAAGACTCACGCCGCGAGCCGCTAGAAAGCCAGAAAGGCATATTGGCCAGGACCCGAAGGTCAGCTGATCCAGTCCAGGAATTTGTAGTAGGCACCGGCGAGCGGGAGCGCCCAAGTGTGGCCGCTGCGCAAGCCGATGGGCGCATTGGGGAAAGGAATGCCATCGAAGGGAAGGTCGCTGGGATCGCCGCAGAGTGCGGCAGCGATTTTGGCGCCAAAATAAGTGGCGGCGGCGACGCCGTGCCCCGCGAATCCCATGGCAAAGTGCATACCATCGATGCGGCCCGCATGGGGCATGACGTCGAAGGCGAAGTCCAGCGTTCCGCCCCACGCGTACTCTACTTTGGAATCCCGCAATTGCGGAAACACGCGGATCATGCCGCGACGCAGGATCTCCGCGCTCTCCCTCACGGTGTTTGCGCTCTCCGGGAAAAACGCGGCGCGCCCGCCAAAGAGCATGCGGCGGTCCGGCGTGAGCCGGTAGTAATAGAGGAAATGTTTTGAGTCGTAAATCATGCGGTTCTTCGGGCTCAGTTCGCGCGCCAGATCATCGGAGAGAACTTCCGTCGTGATGATGTACGAGCCGATGGGAATGATTTTTTTCCGGAGCGCTGGCGTGGCGTCGGTGGTGTACGCCCCGCTGGTCAGAATCACGTCCCGAGCGGAAAGACTGCCTTGGGACGTAGAGAGGCGGAATGGGCCGCTGCCCTTGCTGTTGTCTCGCTCGACTTGGGTCACGCTCGTGTGTTCGAAGAGCGCCGCGCCGGCGCGCTGCGCCGCTTTCGCCAGTCCGGCCACATAACGCGCGGGGTTTAGCCCCGCGCTGGCTTCGTCCACCATGCCGCCGTAGTAGATGTCCGAGCCAATCTCGCTGCGCAACTCGTTTTTCGGCACAATGCGCAACGTATGATTGAATTCTCGAGCGACAAAAGCGGCTGCCCCGGCATAGGCGTCGAAATGCGCCCGCTTGCAGGCAACCTCCAGATGGCCGCAGCGGGAAAAGCAGCAGTCAATTTTCTCTTCGCGCAGGATTTGTTCGACACAGTCAATGGAGGCCAGCGAAGCCGCGTACATGCGGCGCACCCTTTCCTTGCCATAGCGTGAGATGAGCGCAGGCAGAGGCAGCTTCAATCCGGTCAGCACCATCCCGCCGTTGCGCGAGCTTGCGCCCCAGCCGGTCGTTTGGGCTTCGAGGACGGCCACATGCACGCCGCGCCCGGCAAGTGTTCGTGCCGCGGAGAGCCCGGCGAAACCGGCGCCTACGATGGCGACGTCAACGCAGTCCGGCAAGGGACGTGCGGAGCCGCAGGGTGGAATGGACACTGTTTCCAGCCAGTAATTTTTTTCGACAAACTCCATGGTCCTTCCAGAGGAACGGCCCAGATTTTAGCATTCCCCGAAGCAGGCAGAAATCGCCGGGACGGAGGGTGACAGCTCGCGGAAGAAAAGAATTGCCTACCAGAGAAGTTGAAGCGTCCAACCCTGGGCGGAATCCGGAACCGTGAGTGTTACAGCGTGAGCCTGGCCGTCATAGCGCCAGCCTTGCACGACGCGCCCACCAAATTGCACTGACGCCGGCGCCGAGGTCACACCAAAGATTGTGACTTCGGTGCTGGACCACCAAGGCTGAAACCCGCTCTTCTCCACGCGACTCGTCACCGTAATGGATCTTCCCGCGGAGAAACTGCATGAATAATCTGCGTGAAGGAGTTTGCCCGACTGGTAGGCATAGGTGTGGCCATCGTCGAGATACAACGAACCAGCGCATTCCGGGCCGGGATAAACTCGCAACTCGAGCGGCCCTTCCGGTTTCGCTCCTGTAAATTGCACGGCAGGCTGTTGGGGAAGGATGGCACCGGCCCGGACGAAAAGTGGGATTTGATCCAACGCGGATTTGGTCCGAATCGTTTGGCCGCCGGCGTGCTTTTCAGCCGTCCAGTAGTCATACCAATCGCCGGGGGGAAGACGAACTTCCTGGGCGTCCGTCATTTCGGTCACAACCGGCGCGACGAGCAGATCCCGGCCGAAAAGGAATTCCCGGTCCTCGCCGTAAAAGTCCGACGCGGCTGGAAACTCGAGGAAGACCGGGCGCATCAAGGGAATGCCGGTTCGCGATGTTTCTTCGATGCCCGTGTAAATGTACGGCAGCAGACGATAACGCAACTCGATGAAGCGCCGCCGAACGGCTTCGTGCTCCGGCCCGTGAACCCAAGGCTCCTGATCCGCCGTCCCCTTGGATGTGTGATTTCGGTAGATGGGATTAAATACACCCAGTTCGATCCAGCGAGTGAGGAGGTCGGCCGGAGGGGAACCCGCGAACCCTCCAATATCGTCGCCGATGAGCGGATAGCCGGAGAGGCCAAGACTCAGCAGGGTCGGCGTGCTCATGGCGAGGTGATTCCAGGTGCTGCTGTTATCGCCCGTCCAGGAGGCCGCGTAGCGAGCCGTGCCGGCGAAGGCCGCACGCGTGAGCACGAACGGCCGCTCGTCCGGCTGCAGCTTGCGAAGACCTTCGTAGGTCGCGCGAGCGTTCAGCATGCCGAAGACGTTGTGAATAGCGCGATGGTCGCGCGCAGTGCCGTCGTCGAGCCTGTGGACGACATCCAGGGGCATGGTCTTTTCCGGGTCTTTGAAAACGGCTGGCTCGTTCATATCGTTCCAGAAGCCGGCGATGCCCATTTCCGCAAATGGCGCGTAGAGTGAGCCCCACCACTCGCGGACGCGCGAAAGGGTGAAATCCGGAAAGACGCTTTCTCCGGGCCAGACCGTGCCGACATATACAGAGCCATCGGGGTTCCTCACGAATGCGTCCTTCTTCAAGCCCGAATCGTAGGGCGCGTAGCCCGGCTCCTTTTTCAGATGCAGGTCGGTGATGGCAACGGTGTGGAATCCCTGTGCGCGCAGGTCGCGGATCATCCGCTCAAACGCCGGATACTGCCGGCGGTCCACGGTAAACGGCCTGTTGCCGTCCTGATAGTCAATGTCGAGGTAGATGACGTCGGCGGGAATTTTCCCCTCGCGGAACTCACTCGCGACTTCGCGGACGCGCGCTTCGGAGGCGTAGCTCCAGCGGCTCTGTTGATAGCCAAGCGACCAAAGGGGCGGCAGAGGGATGCGCCCGACGAGCGCGGTGTACTCCTCGAGGACAGTCTTCGGCGCGGGGCCGGCGAAGAAGTAGTAATCCAGCGCGCCGCCTTCCGAGCCAAAGGAAAAATAGTTTTCCGACTCCTTGCCGAAATCAAAGCTGCTGCGGTAGGTGTTATCAAAGAACAGGCCGTAGGCTGTTCCGTTTCGGAGGCCCATGAAGAACGGGATCGTTTTGTAAAGAGGGTCCGTGGATTCCTGCCACCCAAAGGCGTCGGTGTTCCACATGACGAACGAGCGGTTACGCCGGTTCATCGGACCGGCCTTGTCTCCGAGACCGTAATAATTCTCGTCTGGCGGCATTTTCTTCCAGACGCGGACGAGCGCTCCGTCCCACGCCATGGGCCGGGAAGTCTCATCCGCCAGCAGAATCTTTCCAGCCGCATCGAGGAAATCGATGAGTAATGGCTGTTTCCGAATCCGGACAACGACCCGGCCCGCCGTCACGCGCACTTCGCGGGGAGAATCCACGAGCCAGACCGGCGGGGGTGCGGAAGTGTCCACCACCGCCCAGGAGGAGTCATCGGGAAAATTTCCGTCGGGCGCGAGGCGAACGCGAATCACGCCCTCTCGAAACGCAGTGACGCGGACACGCGCCCTGCCTGCAGAAAGCTCGACACCATTCGAAAGGCGCGTGAGATGGTCCGCGGAGCCAAGATGGTGCCAGCCCTGCGAAAGCGCTGGTGCGGAGGCGGCGAACGCCTGGATCCAGAGCAGCGTCGAAATGCGGAGGAGCTTGAGCGTCATGGAATGCCTGTCATGCGCGACGCAACGCCGCGCTCAAGTCGTACAGACATGTTCGTGGCCTGGAAGTATACGCTTGCACAGTCCCCGGCTACTGTTGCGGGATGGAGGGAACCAGGTTTTCCAAGATACCCACTCCTCTCACGACAGTTGAATAGCCGGGCCACGCCGATAAAAAGCGCGGGTAAAGATCATCAGCAGGACACTCGCCAGCACGACTACCACAAACCCCGTTTTGAGGCCGCCGAAGCGAGTCGAAACCGCGCCTACGAGCCATGGCAGTGTGGCGCCACCAAGGTTACCGGTCGCGAAGGGAACTCCCCGCCAGGCCGAACGGGAGATACCTGGATGTGAGGTGAGCCAAGCCACGAGAATCGGGAAAATAGCCGCGCATCCGAAGCCCGCCAGGGTGATCCCGATCATTGCTGCGGGTAACGCAGCGGCCAGGAGCAGCGCGAGCGAACTCATGACGATTAGGACGATTCCACCCTGCGCGACATGTAATTCGGAAACACGACGGAGGACCGCGGGCGCGAGAATTCTTCCTAGAAGAAGGGCCGCCCAAAACAGCGCAGGAGCAAGCTGCGTCATCTGGACGTGGCCAGGCTCCATTCGTTTTGCGAACGAGGCGCTCCAGCCGCTAAACGAGTTTTCTATGCCGATATAGAGGAAAAAAAGAAAGGAGAGATTGGCTAGTCCGGAGAAGCCAGAAAAGAATTCCTGCACATCAGGGCTTAGCCGATCCTCCTTTTGAGCGGCGACATAGTTTGGCGCAGGGCAAGCGCTCAATGACAGAAATACCGCGCCGGTCGCTGCTGCAAAGAGCCAGAGAAACCAGCCCAGGCCAATGGTGGCCGCAGCGGCCGCAATGAGGGCAGGGCAACTGACGGCGCCCAACCCCCAGGCTACATTCAGCCAACTGACCGCAGAAGCGCGCTTTCTTGCGGGCCCCATCGCGATCAACAGATTGCTGGCAGTGATGACCATTCCGAGCGAGCAACCGGTGACAAACGTTCCCAGCAAGGAAATGAGGTGGGCGGGGGCCCCGATCAGCGAACTGCCAACACTCATGAGCAAGTAGCCGGTGAGCACAACGACGCGCAGTCCGTTTCGCCTGGCCAAGATCGTGAACGCGCCGACACCGCTCATGGACCCGACAAACTGAGCCGTGAAAAAGAAGCCGGCCTGCGAATCGTTCAACGACCAGCGCGCGATGAAGTGGGGCAGAATCGGCCCCAGGATGGTCGTCACCACGCCGGTGAGCACAAAGCCCGCAAATACGATCTTGCGAAAGCGTGACTCTGCCGGGTCATTTTCTCCCGCCGATTTGAAAAAGTATGCCCAGGGAGGTGGCATGAGATCTATCAGGCTGCAGCCGGTTTGGCGCTGAAGACGTTACTCTTCAGCATTTTCTTGGGGAGCTGGCCCCGTGCTTCCGCGGACGATCAGCTCCGGCTCTACCGTTATGAGTTTCGGATAGGGCGTTCTGGCCCGAGCACTGATGCGTCGCAGCACCGTCTCAGCGGCGAGGACGCCCATCTGCCGCAGCGGCTGGCGGACGGTGGTCAGCCCGGGATTCTGGAATGCCGCGCTCTGGATGTCGTCGAATCCGACGACTGAAACATCCTCGGGAACGCGGCGGCCGGCTTCGCGCAAGGCGCGGACAGCGCCAATGGCGGAGATGTCATTGAAGGCGAACATCGCGGTGAAATACTCGCCGGAAGCCAGCAACCGCTTGGTTACTTCGTAGCCGAGCTCGGGCGAGGAGGATTCTCCCTCCAGCTGCATGGAGAGCCGCGGGCGAATCTCGAGCCCATGGCTCTGAGCGGCGCGACACACGGATTGCCAGCGGATCTTCGTGTCCGAACTGAATTCCTGTCCCTTGATCAGAGCGATATGGCGATGGTCCAGACGGACGAGATGGTCAATGGCCAGCTCTGCAGCGCGGGCGTGGTTCAAGACGATATTTGTCACACCGGGGATGTCGCGGTGGCCAGAGACCGCAACAATCGGGATGGGCATGGGTTCCGCGCAGGCTGTGTCCACGGCGATCAAGCCTTCCACCGCGCGCGCCTGAAGGAGCCGGGGATATTCCTCGAGCAGGTCGGCGCGGTGGTGATGACTGACCACAAAGTAGAAGTAGCCTTCCTGGAGCAGGTAGTCCTCGATGCCGGACATGACCAGGGCGGCGTAACCTTCGCTGATCTCCGGAACGACGACACCAATCGTAAAGCTGCGCTGCTGGCGCAGAGAACGCGCCACAAAATTGGGCCGGTAGTTGAGTTCGCGGGCCGCCTCGCGAATGCGATCCTGTGTTTTTTGCGGGATGGACTTGGCGACGGGCGAGCGGTTGATCACCAATGAAACGGTGGCCGGGGAGAGTCCGAGGTGCTGCGCCAAAGACTTCAGGCTCACGGCTTGCGAAGCCGAGTTTTCGCGCGATCGAGCAGCAGGTTTTTGACGGGGCATCGTTCTCCGTGGGGCGTAGTCTGGCACAAGCGAGGGTAGCGGACAAGGGGCCGGGAAGATAGAGCTTGACAGGGCGGTGAAGCGCGTGTTACAGGATGCGTATATCCCGAATAAAACGATTTAGTAAGTCCAATTAGACTGACCGCTAATTTGAGGTGAACATACCATGCGAGTACGCGTCCTCTTCGCTTTCCTCCTCTGTTTCTGTGCCACGGTAGCGCACGCGCAGTTCAACGCCGCGATTCAAGGGACCGTCACCGACGCCAACGGCGGTGCGGTGAACGGCGCAAAGGTGTCTGCCAAGAATCAAGAGACTGGCATCAGTCGAGAGTCGACAACGAGCAGCGAAGGCTTCTACCGTATCTCCTCTCTTCCGCCTGGGAAGTACACCATTACCGTCGAAATGACCGGGTTTAAGACCAGTGTGTCCAAGGATGTCGACGTCTCCGCGGAATCCATCCGCGGTTTCGATGCACAGCTTGCCGTTGGGGCCGTCAGTGAGCAAGTGACAGTGACGGCCACGCCCGAGGGCGTCGAGACACAGAATGCCAATATGTCGACGACCCTTACCACGGAGCAAATCCGGCGGCTCCCCCAGGTGGGACGTGATCCGTATGAGTTGATCCGTCTGGCGCCGGGCATTTTCGGGGACCTGGCGCGGACGGGCGACGGCCGATCCGTGGGCTTTCCGAATGGACCGGGGTCCGGCACGCAGCCGACGGGCGGACCGGGCGGTTCCGGTAATTCCATTTTCGCATCTGAGAATCAGCTCCCCATCAGCGCGAATGGCCAGCGCATCTCCGCCAACAACTTCACGATTGACGGCGTTAGTGTGAACAGCCTGTCGTGGGGCGGCGCGGCCGTGGTCACGCCGAGCCAGGAGTCCGTGAAGGAAATCACCGTGCTATCCAGCACGTACTCGGCCGAGGACGGCCGCAACTCCGGCGCACAGATCAAGGTCGTGTCACAGAATGGCACGAATGATCTGCACGGGAGCCTGTTCCTGAAGTATGACGAGCCCGGGCTGAATGCTTTTAACAAGTTTCCAGGAAGTGCGAAGCGGGTGGAGAACAAACTGCGCCAGTTCGGCGGCAGCGTCGGCGGTCCAGTGTGGAAAGACAAGCTGTTCTTCTTTTTCTCCTATGAAGGGCTGAGGCAGAGCAACGACGAGCGGGTCGACAAATGGATCGAAACGTCGCAATACCGGGACGCGGTCAAGGCACAGCGCGCCGGCGGTGTGACGGCGGCGATCCTCGGTGCTTCCGGCAGTGCGCCGCGTGTCATCACCGTTTTGACGCCGACCTGCGCGGCCTTCGGCCGCAGCGCTCCGAATTGCGCGGTTGTGGGGAATGGATTGGATGTGGGTTCGCTCACGGGGGCGACCGGCCAGTATGTGTCCCTGGGCAATCCGATTGGCGGCGGATTGGATGGTGTGGCGGACGTGCAATTCGCGACAATCAGTGCGCCGAAACATTCCAGTGGAAATCAATACAATGCGCGCATGGACTACAATCGGGGAAAGGACCTGTTTGCGGTATCCACCTATTTCACCGGCCGCGATGATGTAAGCGCCGATAGCGCCGCACAGGGCCGGCCGATGTCCGACCTGAATTCGAAGCGGTTTAATCCGGCGGCGACGGCGACATGGATTCGCACGCTTTCACCGACGATGGTGAACGAAGCGCGTTTCAATTTCACCCGCTTTGCCTTCGACGAGGTGGCCTCAAATTCCGGCGTCAATTTCGGCATTCCCCGAGTGGAGGTGGAAGGATTCCTGCCGGCTGGAGATCGCCTTCGCTTCGGATTTCCCTGGGGGGAGACCACGCCCGGGATATTTGCGGAGAACACTTACAGCTTCAAAGACGTGTTCAGCAAGATTCGAGGGGTGCACGGCCTGAAGGCGGGCATGGAGATCACCTGGGAGCAGGACAACAACAACCTGCTGGGCGGTGCGCGTCCGCTGTACTCCTTGGTCGGTCCCTGGAATCTGGCGAATGGGACACCCATCTTCGAACAAGTCAATACGGACCCGCGCAACGGAAAAGGGGCCAACGCCCAGAGATACTTCCGAACGCAGACCTACGGATTCTTCGTGCAAGACGACTGGAAATTCAGGCCGAACCTGACCTTTAACATTGGGTTGCGCTACGAATACTTCACGCCTCTGAAAGACACGAGCGGCCAGCTTACCAACCTGATTCTGGGGAGCGGCGCGACTGCCTTGGCCACGGCCAAAGTGGCCGCTGTCAATCAACTCTTCGAGCCCGACCGGAACAACTTTGCACCGCGGCTGGGTTTCGCCTGGGCGCCGGGGCGCTTCCACAACAAACTAGCCGTGCGCGGGGGGGGTGGGGTGGCCTATAACCGCATCCACGAAGCCCTGTTTGCGAATACGCGCGGGAATCCGCCCTTCTTTGCCCGATGGGGAATCTGCTGCGGTACCGCCTCAACGGACTTCTCAACACCCTTTGCCAACGGCCAAATCACCTACGTTCTGGGGACCAGCAATTCCATTTTGAGCTATCCGGTGAATCCCGCTCTTACCCGAGGCTTGGACCCAACGACGAACCTTCCTCTGAGCGGAGACTTGGAGATCTGGGGTACGCCCTCGAGGATGCCGAACGCCTACGTGTACTCCTACTCGCTCGAAGGTGACTATGAGCTGCCGTGGCATATGCTCGGCAGCCTCGGTTATCAGGGCAGCAGCAGCCACCGGTTGATTCGCATCGTCAATCAGAGCCTTATCCTTCAGCCCAATTCGCACATCGGGCCTGCATTCTTCATCACGCCGGACGTGAACGCCAATTTCAACTCCATGAATTTGCGGTTGCAGCGGCGGTTCAATCGGGGCTTCAACTTCTCCCTCGACTATCGCTGGAGCAAGAGCATCGACACGCTCTCGAACGAGGGGCCCGGATTCGGAACCAACCAGACGAATCCGATCGACCCGAAGTCGGAACGCGGACCGTCCGATTATGATGCGACGCACTTTTGGGTTTTCACCAGCCTGTGGGATCTGCCGATCCTGCGTACTCGACACGACTGGGTAGGCCGTGCGTTTGGAGGGTGGCAGCTGAACACTGTGTTCACTTTCCATTCCGGATTCCCCTGGACGCCCCTTACGTTTGATCATTGCCTGCCGTTGCCGAATGGGAGGGATGTCTGCCCATCACGTCCGATTGGGGTAACAAGCCTTAAGCCCACAACGAACAGCGATACCAATACCTTCCTGACGGGCAACGGAAACTTCCCGGGTGGGGGGAATGGGAGACCCTACTTTAATACTTCCGCAGCCGGACAGCCGGGAGTCGGGCGAAACGTCTTCCGCGGACCCCGCTTCTCCGGGTGGGACTTCAGCATCAACAAGGAGACCAAGCTGCCGAACATGCCGCTCTTCGGCGAGCGCGCGAAGATTGATTTTCGCGCAAACTTCTTCAATGCGTTCAACAAACTAAACCTGGCTCCATTTGGGTTCTCGACCGGGAGCACCGTCGTTGGGGATGGGAACTTCGGCCGTTCAACCCTCGGTCTCTCTGGGCGCGTGATCGAATTCCAGGCGCGCTTCAGCTTCTAGCCAGTCTTCCAAAGGGCAGGGGCGCAGCGTTTCGTTAGATCCGGTGCAAGAACGCTGCGCCCCTGCAAGTTCTCAAGTCACTGGACAGGAGTCTGGCCCATGCGCCGTCGAGGAGTAGGGTACAGGTATCGCCGTGCAGCACTCGCGATTGTACTGCTGCACGCCCTCGCATTTGCTCTTGCGCCATCCGGCGCGGCGCAGACAACAACTTCTCCGGAAACGATCGAAATCAACGCGCGGGCAGCATCGCACCCCTTCCCCCATTTCTGGGAAAAGATGTTCGGTTCCGAACGGGGAATTATTACGCTCCGCGAGAGCTACCGGCACGACCTGCGGGAGACAAAGCGCATCACGGGTTTCGAGTATGTCCGCTTCCACGCCATCTTTCACGACGAGGTTGGCGTCTACGATGAGGACAGGGACGGCAGGCCCGTTTACAACTACTCTTATGTGGACGAGATCTACGACGGCTTGCTCGGAAACGGAGTCCGTCCGTTCGTGGAGCTGAGCTTCACGCCGCGGAAGCTCGCATCCGATCCCGCAGCTTCGCACCCTTTTTGGTATAAGCCGGATGTCACGCCACCGAAGGACTGGAACAAGTGGGAACAACTGATTGAGCAATTTGCGCGGCATCTGGTCGCACGCTACGGCCTGGAGGAAGTTGCGAAGTGGTACTTCGAGGTGTGGAACGAGCCCAACATTGATTTCTGGGCGGGTGAGCCCAAAGAAGCGACTTACTACGAGCTCTATGACCGGGCGGCGCGGGCACTGAAACGAGTGAGTCCGCGGTTGCGGGTCGGCGGTCCGGCAACGGCGCAAGCCGCCTGGGTGGACCGCATGATCGCGCACAGTGTTGAGAAGGGCGTGCCGCTGGATTTTGTCTCCACTCACGTCTACGGAAACGATCTCTCGCAAGACGTTTTCGGGACGAAAGAAAACATACCGCGGACTCAAATGGTTTGCCGCGCGGTGAAGAAAGTGCGCGATCAAATCGCAGCGTCGGCGCGGCCCAACCTTCCACTCATCTGGAGCGAATTCAACGCCAGCTACAAGAACGAGCCTGAGGTGACCGACGCGGCCTTCATGGGACCGTGGATGGCCGATACGATCCGGCAGTGCGATGGGCTCGTGGACATCTTGGGCTACTGGACGTTTTCGGACGTGTTCGAAGAGCAGGGCGTAGTGAAGCGGCCGTTTTATGGCGGATTCGGGCTGTTGGCGGCGGGGAGCATCCCAAAGCCGGCATTTAACGCGTTTGCTTTGTTGCATCGGCTCGGCGAGACGCGGCTGGATGCGAAGTCCGAATCGGTGCTCGTCACGCGACGCAAGGATGGTTCGTTGGCCATCGCGGTTTGGAATCTGTTCCTGCCCGAAGAGGCGGGGACGGCGAAGACTGTGCGGCTGAAGCTATCGAACCTTCCGGGGACTCACACGGCAACCGTGAGAATCGTTGACCGCGAGCACGGCTCGCCTTTGCCGGCCTACGACAAAATGGGGCGGCCACAATTTCCGACTCGAACGGAGCTGGAAGTTCTGCGTAAGGCTGCGGCGCTGCCCAAGGCCGAAACACGCGCGACTAAAAATGGTGAATTAACGCTGACTCTTCAGCCACACGGCCTGGCGCTCATTGAAGTGAAGTAGCCTTCTGCGTCCGCCCAACGGGACGAATCGCTCCATCAGTGGAATCCCGACAAAGACATGGCTGCACTCGCCTCTGGATTCTGCATGAAGGTCTGCCAGACGGAACCACTACGAGCGTTTTCCGCCATCACAGCCATATTGCCCAGGTTGATCCCGATAACGTCGGGATTGTACCAGCCGTTGAGAGGATTGAACGCGTCCACGAAACCATAGCGCTTCCAGGCGTTGGGGTAATGTCCCCGGATCCAGCGCAGCACGTGGATCGTCTCCGGCGGAAGGAATGGAAGCGAGCCTCCCGTTGCTGCGGGCACTACCGTTCCATCGATAGGACCTATCGATGGTGGTCCGCCCCAAACAACGTAACCATTTACCGAATCCGACGCCGTAATACCCCAGAGGTCATTCGAGTAGTCGGAAAATCGGGAGTTCAGCGACAAACAGAAGAGGCGATGCGCCTGCGTCGCTGTGATGGAATTTTGGAAGTAGTTCGCGAAGGCATCCTGCTTGCTTCGAAAGTCAAACCAGGCGTGCGAATACTGGTGGACAAAAAGCGGCGCCGCGGGAGAGATGTAAGAGAGGCCCTGGAATAGGATCGTTGGCCTGGCCCAGGCGCTCCAGCTTGCGGGAGGAATCGGATGAGTGGGCGAGCCTATCGCCAGCAGGTAGAGCATCATCAGTTCGCTATAGATATCCCAGCGGGCAGAAAGAAAACCACTTTCGGGCGTCCACCCGTGCGAAAGCGTCGTAGATCCATTCAGCATCCAGAACCAATCCACGCGTTCGTAAAGCTGGGTCGCAAGGCTGACGATTTCCGAGTCTTGGAAGTGTTTTCGGCAGGTCAGGACGCCACACAGCAAGATCGCCGTATCAATCGAGGAGACTTCAGAGGAAAAGGCGCGCGCGCCCGTGGTCATGTCAACGAAGTGATAAAAAAAACCGTTTTGTTGCGGCATTTGGTTCAGCAAGAACCGAAGCGTCGTGCGGACGCGATCCGTAATCTGCTGCGACGGCTGATAGCCGCGCTGGTCGCCGACGCACAGGACCGTCAATCCGAATCCGGTCGCCGCGATGCTCGAAATCGTCCGCGAGTCATTGCCCCCGGCGAGGGCGCGGTCCTTCACCTGGCCGGTTGTTGGATCGGTTTGCTCCCAAAAGAAGAGAAAGCTGGCCCGTTCGATCTCGTCGAGGAGTTGATCGTCTGTGCCCGGATAATTGTCACCCGGCGGCGGACCCGGGGAAGGATTGGAACCGCCACCGCCGCAAGCATTTCCCCAGAGTGAGAATCCCAAGGCCGGCGACACGGCCGCCACTTGGGCGATGCGAGTGATCCATTCGCGGCGTGTGAACCGGTCGTGCATGCAACTCTCTCTGTGGTTGGATCTCCCCGCGCTACTAGGCGGCGAGCCAATGCTCGAAGAGCGCGCGGGCCTTGGCTCCTTCCACGCGGTGGCGCACCGCATCCAAGACCCGGCACCGCAGCGCGCCATCCTCCCCATAGAATCCCAACCAGTATGGCATATGGAACTCGAGGGGAACCGGGTTCAGTTCCAGCGTCGGTTTTTTCACGCGGAAGAAGCCCTGCTGAAAGATGATCCGGAGAACCTTTTCGGCAAGGAGGAATCGCCCCCGTGATTCCTCCAGGAGCGGCTCGAGTCGATTGCGCGACTCGATGGAAACAAAATCGTCTCTTGCGGGGATACGCGGGAATTCAAAGAGATCGAGGGTGCCGGCGACGGCATCGAGCGCAAATAGCCTAGTCCGTTCGGCAGCCATGTCGCGCATTCCGCCGACACGCACCTGGTAAAGGCGATAGGGGAGATACACGTCGGCAATGCGCCGGAGATCGCTCCGGCGGTAGCGCGGAAAGAATTTGAGAATGCCGCGCGGTTTGAGGGCCAGCATGGCTTGCTCGCGGGTGACATTCGGCCTGAGACTCTGGATCGTGGTATGTGGCATCGCACAGACCTACCGGAAGTAGATCCACAGGCCCATGACGGTTGCGAGCAGGAGCCCTGTAAACACCAGGTTGACGGTGTGCTCCCGGCGCGTTTCTCTCGCGAGCTGAACGGACCGCAGATCCGTTGTTTCCAGCTTTTCAGCAACGGTGGCGAAGGTCAGGCCGGCAAGTTTTTCCCGTGAGGGCGCAGGATACAGCATGCTGACGGCAATCAAGACTGCGGCGCACAGGATGAACATGAAGATGGCGTAGTGCAGGAAATTCATGTCCACAGTCCAGCGGATCAGCGAAGACGTGAAGTGGTGCGTCTTGTCCAAGACCTCCAGGACGAAGCGAGCCGCGCCCAGGACGAAGCCGAAGAGCAGGGAACTGATTGCGCCCTGTCCGTTCAGACGAGGCCAAAGTATGCCGAGGATAAAGCATGCGGCGATCGGCGGGCTGATATACGCCTGCACGCTCTGCAGGTAGATGAAAAGCTGCGCGCTGAGCAGCTTGATAAATGGCACCCAGAGGATACCGAGAACGACCATCATGCCCGTGGCGACGCGGCCAAACGAGACGAGCTGCATCTCGGTGGCGTCCGGCCGAAGCTTCTTATAGAAGTCCAGGGTGACCATGGTGGAGGCGGAATTGAAGACCGAACTCATGGCGCCCATCAGCGCCGCGAGCAGCGCCGCGATCATCAGGCCGACAAGCCCGACCGGGAGAAGATTGACGATGAGCGTGGGATAAGCGATATCGCCGTTCGTCACGCGGCCGTGGACAAACTCGAAGGAGGAGGGATAGAGCGCGAAAGCGATCAGCCCAGGCAGAACCAGCATGAAAACCGGCAGGATTTTCAGAAAGCCGGCGAAAATCGTCCCGGCCTTTGCGTGGCCTTCGTCCTTCGCCGAGAGGACGCGTTGCACGATGACTTGATCGGTGCACCAGTACCAGATTCCGAGGATTGGGGCTCCCAGGAAAATCCCGGTCCACGGAAACTCCGAATCGGTGGCCGGCTTGATCATGTGGAAGTAGTCCACCGGCACGGCGGCGCGCAAGCCGGCGAAACCTCCCACTTTGTCCAGCCCGATGATCGTAAGAATCACGGCGCCGGCGATGAGGATGAGCGTCTGAACGAGATCGGTGTAAATCACCGCCGCGAGTCCACCGGCGATGGTGTACACGCCGGTGGCAACGACGAGGATAATCGCCGCCGTGAGGGGGCTCCAGCCCACCACGCGCTCGAGTACCACCGCTGCGGCGTAGAGATGCACGGAGATTTTGGTAAAGATGTAGGCGAGAATCGAAATGCTGGCGAGGTAGGTGGCGCAGTGGCGATTGAAACGCCGCTCCAGAAATTCGGGCATGGTGAATACATTGGAACGCAGATAGAAGGGAACGAACACCCAGCCGAGGATCAGGAGAATCAGACAAGCGAGCCACTCGAAATGACCGACAGCCAGGCCCGAGGTCGCCCCGGAGCCCGCGAGACCGATGAAATGCTCGGTGGAAATGTTGGAGACGAAAAGCGAGGCGCCGATGGCGAACCAGCCCACATTCCGGCTGGCCAGGAAGTAATCTTCGGAGGTTCTCTCTTTTCGCGAGAAGTAGAAACCGATACCGAAGACGATCGCGAAATAGATGCCGATAATGGCGAGATCCAACGGGGCAAGGGTCCTGTGTGTCGCGGCCACAGCCGAAGCCAGGAACATGCTTCCCTACCTCCTTCGCGTCCGCCGCGACTGCCTCCGGCGAGGTTCAACTGCGTGTGGGGCAGAGGACAGCAGCCAAAAAATCCGCCCCCAGCCGAGCCGAGGCAAGCGAATCAGTAAAACGATTTATTGTTATTGAACCGCCGCGCATCTGTCCGTAGAGCCCCTCGGCGCGCGTGAAGTCTATACCAGGGTGGCATTTGGCTCAATGCCTGATTCCGCCCTGAGGCGCCAGCGCGTGGTAACCTAGGAGGCTGGGAACTCCAGGCGCGGGTTAGCGAATGTGCTTGACGGAGGCACGATGAAGCGGCGAATACTCTGGACTTGGGCAGCAGTGATTTTCCTGACGGCAGGGGGCTGCAAGAAGGCTTCGAATCCGAACGAGGAGATTCGCGCCGCGATCCAGCGGCACCTGAGCGAAGGCGGGACGCTGAATCTGGCGGCGTTTGATACCGAGCTCAAGCAGGTAACGATGCAGGGCGACCGCGCCCAGGCGGACGTGGTCTTTCACGTAAAGGACGGCCCGGGGATGATGCAACTTTCTTATAACCTGGAGAAGCGCAACGGCGTTTGGGCCGTCCAGGAATCGAAACCGGTCGGAAGCGATTTTACGCATCCCGCGCTGGACGCGGGGCAGACCGCAGCGCCGGGGGCAGCCGGCGGCGGCGGTTCGCCGGTTTCCGGCGCTCTCCGGAATTTCAAGACGCAAACGGGCGCACCTCAAGGGAATTTGCCGCCCGGCCACCCGCCGATTGACGCCACCGCGAAGCAACCGCCGGCAAAAAAGAAGCCCTAGGCCGGGTCCCCCAACGCAGACAAATCCGACCGTTTCAGTTCGTTGCGACTCGCATCGAGTGCTGGATGGTTGACGTGCGCTGCCAGAACCGACCAATTTTAAGCTCCGCGGCGGTCAAAGCAGCGCTTTGTTGCGCGCTACGCTTAGCTTTAATCGGCATGACGTCCCGTTCTTCCACTTCTTGAGGCAAATCCCATGCACATGTTCCGGGGGAATTGCTTGACAGGTTCGCGCGCCTGATATAAACCGTGAACATTTGCAACGTTTGTTCCATTCGGAAGGGGCAGCTCGGGGGGATTCGATGAATCATAAGAAGTGGATCGCGATTGTGCCATTGTGTGTCGTTTTCTTGTTCTTTGTGTCCGCGGGGAATGCGTACGGACAGGCCGTCACTGCCACGTTGGAGGGAAGGATCCTGGATGCTTCCGGCGGAAGCGTCTCGAAGGCTTCGGTCACAATCACCAACACAGCGACAGGCTTCACGCGCACGGTACAGAGTTCCGACACGGGTGAATACCACATCCCGGCGATTCCCGCCGGCGAATACTCCGTGGCCGCTGATTTCACGGGATTCCGCAAACTGACGAAAAACATCACCCTGCAGGTTGGGCAGACCGCGACGCTGGATTTCACGTTGAGTCCCGGCCAAGTCGAGCAAAAGGTCGAGGTAGAAGCGACCTCCGAGCTTGCCGAGCCGACGCGCACGCAGGTCAGCACGGTCATCACCGAGCGGCAGATCGTGAATTTGCCGGTGAACGGCAGGGAATTCATTGACTTCGCCCTGCTGTCTCCCGCGGTTCAGATTGGCGATACAACGTCGGGCAACACGGACGTAATCGTCGAGCCGGTGACCAAGCTGTCCTTTGCCGGGCAGAACATTCACTTCAATTTCATCGCCGTGGACGGAGCGGACAACATCTCCACTGCGTCTGGCATCCAGCGCGGCACGCCGCCGCAGGAATCGGTCCGGGAATTCCGCGTGATCAATTCGGACTATTCGGCGGAGTTCGGGCGCGCGGTCGCCGGAATCGTCAACATTATTACGCGCGGCGGCACCAACAACTGGCACGGGACACTCTACGATTACCTCCGGAACGACAAGCTGGATGCCGTGAACCTCCTGCAGGCCAAAGGCGCGCACGTTCTCCGGCAGAACCAGTTCGGCGCGGCGATCGGCGGGCCTTTGCAGAAGGACAAGGCGTTTATCTACGTCAATTACGAGGGCCAGCGCCGGGGCGAGTCCCCTTTCTACAATTCCGCGGTGCTTGCAAATATTGCCGCCATCAACACAGTGAAAACGACGGTGTACGGGCTGCCGGCGGAGCCCAACCTGGGCAGCGTGCTTCGCACCAACGATTCGGACAATGGGTTCGTCCGGCTGGACCGCCGCTTCGGAGAGAAGGAAAACCTGTCGGCCCGCTATTTCATCAACGACGGGCGGCTGCTGAATCAGTCGCCGTTGAACGACGGATTCGATCTGCCGTCCGCGTTCAAGAACAGCTTCTACCGGGATCAGTCGCTGGCGGGAAGCCTGACTTCGGTGTTTTCGGCGAGGCTCGTCAACGAGCTGCGGATGCAGTATGCGCGGCGCACGTTCGATTTCCCGACGGTTTCGACGCAGCCGCACCTGGAAGTCTCGAATATCTTCACGGTGGGCGTGAACCGCGGGAATCCGGACATATACCGGGAATCGCGGTTCGAGCTGGTGGACAACGTCACGCGAAACTTCGATAAGCACACATTGTCTTTCGGAGGCAATTACAACTTCGTGCGCACAGTCGAATCGTTTCCCCTCTTTTATCCCTTTGAGGCGGGTTTCCCGAGCCTCGGCGCGTTTCTCGGCAACGACGGCACCGCTGCCAGCGGAATCCCCGGCTGCACTCCGGGCGTCATTACCGCCGGATGCCAGCATCCGAACGTCATCTTCTTTGAGCGATTCCAGGCGCCGAATTTCACGGAGCCCAAGATTAATACGTCCGTATACCAGGGCCAGTCGTTCGCCCCGGCCATTCGAAATCAGGCGCAAGGATCGCTCGATCATACGTACGACGGCTTATACATTCAGGATAAATGGCGCGCGACGAACCGGCTGACGCTGAACGGAGGATTGCGCTGGGAGTGGGAGACCTGGCCCTCCGGCGTTCTGAACACGCAATGGAAGAATTTCGATCCGCGCGTCGGACTTGCCTACAACGTGGGAACGAAGCGGAATGTCGTCGTCCGCGCTGGATTCGGACTATTCCACGGCATTATTCCTGCTCCCCTCCTTGCCTGCCAGCGCGGCTCTTGCGGCGGCACGCTGGGCAAGTATCCGGGGCGTAGTTTTGAGAATGAACTGGACTCCGCGACGCGCCTGTTCGCGTTTGCCAGCTCACCGGACATCACCGCCTTCGGGCTCACCCAGCTCCTGACGACCGGGACGTATCCGGATGCGGTGCCCTTCACCGGCTGTTTCCCCGGAGAAACCACGCTTGCGCAGTGCGCCTTCTTCGGCGATGCCACGGTCGTGCGCTTCATTAAGGATCACAAGAACCCCTATGGCATTCAGGCGAGCCTGGCGCTGGAATTCGAGCCGATGAAGGATACGTCGGTCAGCGTGAGCCTGCTCCACGTGAGGGGCGTGCATCTGGGGAGTTTCTACAACGTGAATCAGCCGAACCCCACGAACGTAGTCACGCTGCATGATTCCCAGGGGCGCACGGGCCCGAAAAACCTGTACTGCGCGGTGGTCGTTGCCTGTCCGTTCACTCCGGGAGGGCGGGATCCGCGGTGGGGAATCTACTTTGAGGCCACCTCGCGGTGGGATTCGGTCTTTGACGGTCTTCTGGTGAATGTGAACAAGCGGCTGAACCACAATTTTGCATATGGGATCAGCTACACGCTGGCGAAGAGCATAGACAATGGCCCGAATCCGAGCTTCGTCCTGATTCCTCAGGACAGCCTGAACTTCGGCGCCGAACGGGCTCTCTCGAGCGACGACGTGCGCCAGCGGTTTGTCCTGAACGGCACCGTGTCGACTCCCAAGTCCTGGAACGCGTTCGGGCGTGATTTCCTGTTTGGATGGATCGCGACGGTCCAGTCGCCGATGCGTTTTTCCAAGTTTGCCGGGTTCGACGCGAATGGGGATATATTCGGGAACAACGATCGGGTGGGAATCGAACCGCGCAATTCGTTTGTCGGCGACAATTCCCGGACGGTCGACTTTCGCATATCCCGGACGTTTGCCTTCCGCGAGAAAAAGAACATCGAGCTCATTGCCGAAGCGTTCAACCTGTTCAACACGCTCAACGTCCGCTTCTTTAACACGGTCTATGGAGCGTCGGACTTCTGTCCGGCAAACCCCACGGCCTTCGGATGTGCTGGGCCGACCAGCAATCGAGAGGGGTCGCCGAACCCGCTCTATAACACGCCGCGCGCGGTGAACAATCCGCGGCAAGTCCAGTTCGCGGTGAAGTTCAACTTCTAGCTCCGTTTCGAACGCGCTTTTCGAAAGGGCTGTTAGGAGTTAATCGAACTAAGCGGGCCCGGTTGCAGAGGTGATGCAGCCGGGCCCGGTTTCTTCTCCGGATACTCCTGGGGGATTCGACATGACCACCCGAGATAGCTCTTACCCTGCGGGGGCGGCTTTCGCGGAGTTTGGACCACTCAGTGCGCGCCGGCTGCTCGTACTCGGCGGCATCGGGCTGATTCTTGCCGGAATGATTTTCGGCGATATCTTTGCCATTTTCGTGCTGCACCAGAATGCGGCGCGAGTGGGAACGAGCCTCGCCGCTGCCGCGCACGGCGCGCTCGCCGGCGATTCCTCCACCGCTCTGGCGAGTTTTCGCGACGTTGGTGGATTCCTTGAGAATCGCGGCACCAAGGTGGACACCCATGTCCACATGATTGCCTTTGGCTATCTTGCATTAATGCTCGCCGTCGTGCAGCCCTGGATCGCGCTCAGGAATACCACGAAAAAGCGTCTTGCGTGGCTGTTCCTGTTTGGTTCGGTGCTTCTCCCTGTGGGCGTCTTTCTGATTCACTACGTCGGACTGGCCTACAGCCCTTTGGAGGCCATCGGTTGGGCGAGCATCTTTGCGGACTTCGGCGGCTTCCTGGTGATCGTCGCTGCACTCGCTTCCCTGTGGGGTCTATGGAAGCACTTTTCTTCTTCAGGGCACCCAGCGGTCCAGGACGGACTCCTCGCGGACGGCGGCGCGGAGGGGCGCAGCCTTCTCGTGGGCGGCGTAGTGTTAGTGCTTGCGGGATTTCTGCACGGCGCATGGTACGCCGCCGTGCACCTTTATGAGCATGAAGCCCGTGACTTCTCGCTGCTTTCGCAGATTCAAGGCGGGGCGGCAACGCGGGACGTCGCCGCGATGGACCGGATGCTTGCCGCGTACGGCCAGCTTCAGGGCGAAAAAGCCGTCAACATCGCCGCGCATGCGCACATCATCGAATTCGGCATGCTGGCCCTCCTGCTCGCGTTTTTTCAGCCTTACGTCAATCTCCGCGAAGTCTGGAAGCGGCGCTGGGTTGCGATCTTGCTCCTCGGCTCGCTGATGCTGCCGGTCTTTGTCCTCCTCGAACTGAAGTATGGGTTGGTCGCGGGTGGCCTGGCGGATCTTGGCGGACTGCTTGTGATTATCGCTCTGTTCGCGATGTGGGTCGGCATCCTGCGCTACACGGGAGAACTGGACGCCGCATCGAGAGGTGCCCGATGAGCGGCTCGCGGCGCCTTCTCATCCTCGGCGGGCTGGCGCTGGCGATCTGGGGAATGAGTTACGGCCTCTGGTACGCCGTCTTCGCGGAGCACCAGGCGCTGGATGAGATTGGAAGTTCGCTCGCGACGGGATTTGCCGGGGCTGCGGGCCACGACCCCACCGCGGCGCAGTCTGCCCTCCTGCGCTACAAAGAGGCCAAGTACGTGTACGACCGCCAAGTAGACATCCACGGCCACTGGATCGGGCTGGCAATGCTTCTGCTTGTCGTGGGGATCGCCTTCGAACGGGTTGCGTTTGCGGAAAGAGTCCGGTATCTGCTCGCGCTCGGTCTCTTGCTGGGTGCCGTGATCTTTCCGCTTGGGGTTTTCCTGCAGACGCTGAGTCACGGCTCCGGTCCGCGCGCCATCGCCATCCTGGGATCCGCACTTGTGATTGCCTCACTCGCGGGCATTGCCCTGGGCTTCGCTCGCGGCCGCGTTGCGGCTTGACCGCCGCTATTTCTTCCTGCTTCGATCAGTTGCGAGCGCGATATCTCCGCAGACAGGCGCGGTACGTTTCAGGCGTGCGGAAGTCCGTGATGATCGAAAGCGTGCGTACTTCGATTTCGAGGACGCGTCGTGGGATCCGATAGATGACTTCGCGGGCTGTCTTCGCGCCCAGAAATTCCCGCCGCAAACTCGGTGCGATGATGACGGGGTGCCCTTGCTTTCCGCTGTGGGAGGGCACAACGATTTCCTTGCTGGCCTGACGCTTGTGAAATGCCCGAACCAACTTTTCGATCGTGGGGCGGCGCAAGAGGGGCAGGTCCAGCGGGTAGAGCATGAAAGCAGATTCTCTCGGCACCCGCTTCAGGGCGCATAGAAGGGAACTCAACTGCCCGGTCCGCCACCGCCGATTGATGACCACCCGGACCCCGCGCGGAACCTCCGGGCAAATCTTTCCCGCATCGCACCCCAGGACGACGATGGGGCGCTCCAGTCCCTTGCAGTTCCGAACCGCAATCGCCAGAGCGGTCTTTTTCCCGAAAAGCGCCAGGGGTTTTGGAAAACCCAGTCTTTCGGAACTGCCCGCGGCGAGAAGGATTGGCACGATCTTGGTGGGAGTCATATGTCTTTGAGGAACAGGCACTATAAATGAGGCTGCGGTGATTCGCAAAAACTTTCTCTCCCCGCGGAGAAACGGGTGTTTCCTTCTTGCCTCTCTTTCCCATTCGCAATAGAATGCCGCCCGCGTCGCGTTCCTAAGGCTTCTCGTGCATCCGAGTGCGCGACCCTCGGCCCCCGCTTGCGGGCGCTCAGAGAATACTGTGTATCCGCATCCATTTCGATATCACCGCGCTGATTCACTCGAAACCGCCATTCAACTTCTACAGCAGCTCGGCGAGGAGTCGCGGCTGATCGCCGGAGGACAGAGACTGATTCCGCTGATGAAGATGCGGCTGGCTCGCCCGGCGGCACTCGTGGACATCAACCACATTCCCGGTCTG
>JBGQHF010000033.1:0-32315 GCA_041497835.1 Terriglobia bacterium | reverse complement strand
GCTGGGTTCAGAACGTCGTGAGACAGTTCGGTCCCTATCTGGTGTGGGCGCAGGAGACTTGAAGGGAGTTGTCCCTAGTACGAGAGGACCGGGATGAACAGACCTCTTGTGTACGAGCTGTCGCGCCAGCGGCATCGCTCGGTAGCGAAGTCTGGAAGAGATAATTGCTGAATGCATCTAAGCAAGAAGCTCACCCTAAGATAAGGTCTCCCAAGGCTTAAAGCCTAAGAAGGGCAGTCGAAGACTACGACTTTGATAGGCGGGGGGTGTAAGCGCAGCAATGCGTTAAGCTGACCCGTACTAATCGCCCGTTCGGCTTGACCATAAAACTTTCCCAAACCGTTGTTGGGTGGGACTCGGCAAGAGTCCCCGGGAAAGAGAAGAGCCAAGATTCACAGTGGAGTTCGCTCGACGCGAACTTGTAATGCCAGCCGAAATCTGTTGTCGCGCCCGCTCCGGAGGGATGGAGCGGGAGACGAATTTCCTGGTGGTCACACCGCGAGGGTCACACCCGTTCCCATCCCGAACACGGAAGTTAAGCCTCGCAGGGCCGATGATACTGCACGGGTAACTGTGTGGGAACGTAGGTCGCCGCCAGGATTAAGTTTCGAGGCCGTCCCGAGAAGTCGGGGCGGCCTTTTTGTTTTGGCGGGTTCCGTTCTCCGGCAAACCTTTTCCGCGGGAATTGCCTTCTAAATTTCTGTGCACAGTGCGCAGACTTGCGCTAGACTCTCGGCCAACTTATCCAGTGGCTTCGTTTCGGGTCATCGCGAAGCTACCCAGACGGGACGGTCGAGGTCCACAAGAAAGTCTGGCAGAGGGAACGGATCGGCGGAGCTTGTCCTCTGGCTGGAGACGGAGACCAGGCCGATTTGTGCGGTATAACCGGTTTCACACATCGTAGCGGTGCGTTTGACCGCGAACGCATTTGCGCGGCCACGGACTCGCTGTTTCATCGCGGACCGGATCAGCAGGGCACTCATCAATCGGAGCTGATCTCGCTGGGCGCGACACGCCTGAAGATCATCGATCTTCAGGGCGGCGCGCAGCCTGTGTTCAGCGATGACCGAAACACAGTGCTGATTTTCAACGGCGAAATCTATAATCACCGCGAATTGCGCGCCGAGCTCGAGGCCGCCGGGCACCGATTCCATTCCCACAGCGACACCGAGGTCGTTCTCCAAGCATTCTTGCGCTGGGACAACGACTGTTTCCGCCGGCTCCATGGAATGTTCGCGATAGCCATCTGGACGGAAAGCGAAAAGCGTCTTGTACTGGCGCGCGACCGACTCGGGATCAAGCCTCTGTATATCCATCACCGCGGAGACGACATCTATTTTGGCTCGGAACTGAAGACGATCTTCGTTCATCCGGAAGTGAGCCGGTGTGTTGACCACACGGCTCTGGCGTATTACCTGTCCCTGAACTACATACCGTGCCCGCACACGCTCGTGGAGAGAATAGAGAAGCTGCCTCCGGGTCGCCTGCTGGAATGGAAAGACGGACGGGTTCGGACGGAGGCCTACTGGCGCTGCGAATTCAAGACAGAACAAAGCCAGTCCATGGAGGCGGCTCAGGAGCAGTTGGAGCATTTGCTTCGGCAGTCCATGCGGGAGCACCTGCTTTCCGATGTGCCGCTGGGCGTCTGGCTGAGCGGCGGCGTGGATTCGTCCACGATCCTGCATTACGCGAGCGAGGCTGCAACTTCCCGCCTCAAGACGTTTTCGATCTCGTTTCAAGGTAGAAGTTTTGACGAGACACGCTACATCCGGGAAATTGCACGCCGATACGATACGGAACATCACGAATTCGATTTGAATCCGAGCCTCGACCTGGCGAGCGCCATCGAAGAACTTGCGTATTACTCCGATGAGCCTTTCGCCGATGCGGGAGCCCTTCCGATTTGGTACCTCGCGAGATTCAGCCGGCAGCACGTGACGGTGGCCCTGAGCGGAGAGGGAGCGGACGAACTTTTTGGCGGTTACCTGACGTACCGGGCAAACAGCTTGTCCGCACCAATGCGGCGGATCCCGCGGCCGATTTGCCGCGGCATGCTGGGCCTGCTCCGGCACTGGCCGGTGTCCGACGAGAAGATCGGCTTCGAATACAAGATGAAGCGTTTCCTGGAAGGGACACTGCTGCCGCCCGATGAAGCGCATGTCTATTGGAACGGCGCGTTTTCGAAAACGCAGCAAGAGGATCTGCTTCTCGCCCGGAATGGGGCGTCGGTTCGCGACTTATTCGACGGAACCCTGCCGGCCGCGGGGCACGGCGGATCCTTGAACCGCTACCTGGCGTTCGACCAGCGCTACTACCTTGCCGACGACATCCTGCAGAAAGTGGACCGCATGAGCATGGCGCATTCCCTGGAAGTGCGCCCACCCTTTCTGGACCACCGCATCGTGGAATTCGCGGCGTCGCTGCCGGAAGAGTGGAAGATTCAAGGCTCGCGCCAGAAGGTCATTCTCAAAGACCTGATGAAGAGGAGCCTCCCGGGCTCAACCATCGAGCGCCCGAAGACCGGCCTGGACATTCCCGCGCACGACTGGCTGCGCGGCTCTTTGAGAGCGTTGCTGCTCGAAACGCTCAGCTCCACGGCGATTGAGGACACGAAACTATTCCGGCGGGGACACATTGAGTTCCTGATCCGGCAACACATGGAACGGCGGGCAAACCTCGGCTATCACCTGTGGGGATTGATGATTCTCTTCTTGTGGATGAAACAGTGGAACATTCAGATCGCCCCCAAACCGGAGAGGACCAGGGAGAACCAGGAAAACGTCTCGATCCCGGCCTGATCCCCCGCAGCTCCGGGCTGATCGTTATTCTATTTGCGGCGGTTATTTTCCTAGGCTGCATCATTTCCCCGCCCTCCCTGATGGATGACGTGGACGCGGTGCAGGCGCAGATCGCGCGCAACATGCTGGAGTCCGGCGATTGGGTGATAGCGCGGCTGGACGGCGTGCCCTACCTTGAAAAGTCTCCACTGATTTATTGGTTGATCGCCTCCTCGTACCGGATCTTCGGCGTACACGATTGGGCCGCCAGGATTCCAGTGGCGCTCGCGGCTATTCTGCTCGCCTGGGTCACGTCGCGGTACGCGCGCTGGGCGTTCGGCGCGCGCGCGGGGTTTTATGCCGGACTGTGCCTCGCGACCTGCGCCGGGCTTTTCCTGTTTACCCGGATTCAGATACCGGACGTGATGCTGACGCTCACGGTTTGCGCGGCGTTCTGGTCATTCCAGCGGGCCATCGAGCCGGAAGAGGCGCACCCGCGGCGATGGGCGCTACTCCTTGCGGCCAGCCTCGGCGTGGGACTGATGCTCAAAGGATTGATCGCGGTGGTGGCGCCCGCCGGGGGCGCGCTGCTTTATCTTCTAGCGACGAAGCAGCTTTTTTCGGCCTTTGTCTGGAAAAGGCTGAACGTTTTCAGCGGAATTCTCATTATTCTGGCGATTGCGGCCCCGTGGCACGTACTCGCCACGCTGCGCATGCCTCCGTACTTCGATTTCACGATGCATGCCGGCCCCGGGGAGTATCGCGGGTTCTTCTGGTTTTACTTCATCAACGAGCATGTACTGCGATTTCTCAACCTGCGCTATCCGCGAGACTACAATACCGTGCCGCGGACGGCATTCTGGCTGCTGCATCTACTCTGGCTTTTTCCGTGGAGCGCGTATTTTCCGGCCGTAATCGGCTTGCACTACAAACCAGCGGATCGCTCCGGCCGCACGCGCCTGCTGGCCCTCTGCTGGACTGGTTTCTTGCTGGTGTTTTTTACATTTTCGACGACACAGGAGTATTACTCCATGCCCGCGTATCCGGCGCTGGCGATTCTGCTGGGCTGCGCCATGGCAGGGGAAAGCCGCTGGCTTCGCTACGGGACACGCGCTCTCGGGGTGATCTGCAGTGCGGCAGTTGTAGCGATCGGTACGAT
This sequence comes from Terriglobia bacterium, assembly GCA_041497835.1. Taxonomy (GTDB): domain Bacteria; phylum Acidobacteriota; class Terriglobia; order Acidiferrales; family UBA7541; genus Acidiferrum. Next base: position 28,379 of record JBGQHF010000033.1, on the reverse strand, counting down.
TCTGTTCCTGGTGCGGGGCTTGCCAGCACCCGGGGATATTTCGCAAGCGCTGACGCAGCACCCGGAAGCATACACGCTCTCGCTGGGCCATCTGGGCGACCTGACCATCTCGTCGTTTGCCTATCTGCGGACGCCGCTGGTGATGGCAGGGGCAGCATTCCTCATCGGCGCTCTGGGAGTGTGGCTGCTCGCGGGGCGGCGTGTGTTTCTCGCGCTGGCGGTGATGATGGTGATTTTTTTTCACGCAAGCCGGCGGGCACTGGTCGCGTTTGATCCATATCTATCCTCCCGGCCGCTGGCGGAAGCCCTGCGGCGCGCTCCGGAGGGCCGGTTGATCCTCAATGGGCAGTATTATTCGTTCTCTTCGGTGTTCTTCTACGCAAAGCGTACCGCGCTGCTCCTGAACGGCAGAGCCAACAACCTGGAGTACGGCTCCTACGCGCCGGGAAGTCCTCTCGTGTTCATCGATGACGAACAGTACAAGAGATTGTGGGCCGGGGAGAACCGCTCTTACGTCCTCACAGACGGAGACGACGCCGCACATCTCAACACGCTGGTGGGGTGGGGCCAACTGCACAAGATCGCAGAGAGCGGCGGCAAGATTCTCTATTGCAATCAGCCATGAAACTGGGGATTTGCCGGCGGGTGACCGGTCTTCGGCCTGGGGTGGGTGCCAGGATGGGAGGCAATGCGGCGCGGAATGGCTGGGTCGAGCCTGACCTAGAATCACAGCCGCCAAAGAAACGCGTTCTCGGGGCTGAGTTCGGAAGCTAGCGCGCGCGGGTTCATTCCCAGGGCTGTGGCGATGGGTCTTGGGAGGGAGCGGGCGCTGCGTCGGTCATCTTCGGCGCCTGGATGCTCTGTTTGTCATCCACAGAAAAGAGCATGTAGTTGGAGAAACTGTGGCGGCGATGCGAGCGGCGGCCGCGAAAATCCATGAAAATTTCCACGTCTCTCGGAAGCCAGAGCTCGACGTCTCGATCGCGGAAACGAACCGGGCCGTAATCCACAGCGATGTGCTCGGCGCGCAGCCGAATCTCCGGTACCGGCGAGACCATATCCATTTCCATCCGGAGGATCTGAAAGGTCGAGGCGGAGATCCACGCGCGCCCCTTGAGCGCAATCGGATAAACCACTCCGCCGATGCGGTAAGTCATCAGTTGAGACGGCTTGTCGGTTCTCTGCCGGAAATGGACTTGCCAGACGGAAGAGCCGCGCCACTTGGTCTGCCCCTCACAGAGCATGTCGTAGTTGTCGCGGTAGTAGGGGTGAAAGACAAGCACGAGCGAAGGAAACCCTCGGGTCGCAAGTTTGTTCGGGAAACGTTCCATGGACTGTGAGCCGTCGCGGTACTCCTCGACGTTCAAGATGCGGGGCCGGATCTCTTCAATCGAGACAAGGTAGTCAAACGTCCGAATCTCCATGCCGGAGGGCAGGCCGCCGGCTCCAATGTCTTCATGCCGGAGATTCTCGGTTGCCGTGAAGCGGTCCACTGCATGCAGAATCTCCTTCACGCGCGTGCCGGCAGCCTGCAGGAGGCCGTCAACCGGGCAAGCGTTACCCGGTTCGACGGGAGGCACCATCGCGTCGACGTCGGGTGGCATCCACTCCGAGGGAAGCGGGAGGAGCAAGGCAGAAGGAGCGGCGCTTGGAGGAGTTACCGGCGCTGGGGGAGCGGCAGCGGGCGCCGCGCGCGGCGGGACGGGAGCACTATCTCGCAAGCCCTCGAGAAGGCGCTTCGCGGGGGTTGCGAATTGGACTTCAATGTTCGCTTGTACCAGATACGCTTCCAGAGTTGCGATGGCCCTCTCGCGCTGCCCCAGAGCAGCTTGCGCCTCCGCCTCAAAGAACCGCACATCCCTGGCTTTTTCTTTTCCGAGTTTCAGCGCGTTTTCAGCGTATCGAATGGTGTCTTCGTAGGACTGCTGACGCAAAGACACTTGGGCCAGCGATGCCTGACTACGCCACGAAGAGGGATTGGCCTCCGCGGCAAGTTTGAGATAGGACGCTGCACCCGGCAGATCTCCCTGTTGAAACAGCGCATCGCCCAGTGCAAGAAGAGCGAAGGCATGCTGGGGATACATGTCGACGGTTTTCTGCCAGAAAACCTGGGCTTCATGAGCGTTGCCCGACATGGAAGCGAGCACGCCGAGGAGATAATTTACATCGGGATTCCCCGGCGCGAGGCGGTATGCGACATCAAGGTGTTTTCGCGCATCTTCGAGTTTGCCGGTCCGGAGGGCTTCGAGGCCCTTGCTCACTTCCTGTTGTGCTTTTGGTGCAAGCACCGGAGCACCCGGCACGCTCGTGACCGCGCTCTTGGGATCGATCTCGGCTTTGACTGTTACTTCGACGTTGGTGGTACTGCCGGAAAAGTCCACGCTGGCTTCGGTGCGGGTGGTTACATATCCGGGAGCGGCGACTTCCACGGTAAAGCGCCCGGATCCGATGCCGCGAAATGTTGCTTGCGAACCTTGCGTTGAGGTGGAAGAAACAAGACCGCCCCCGAAGGAGTACAGGCTGACAAGCGCCATCCGGGATAGAAGCATGCCATTGTCTTCACGGACGCGAACGATGATCGTGGCGCCCCGGCTTCCACTGCCACCCACCGAGGGCGTCGGCTGAGGAGATGGAGGACGCTGGGCGCGAGTGACGGGCGAAACGAGGAGAGCAACGAGAAGTGTCAGTGAAGCAATGCGGATCGTGTGGCGGAACCTGCGCATGATTGCCCCCTCAGCGGTGAAGAGCCGCCGCGCCTGCCGCAATCAAACGAAGTCCGGGAACTAGGAACGCAGGTTTCCAGACGAGATCAGCGCGGCACCGCGCCCTCTGCTGCAACACAGAAGCAGATGAATAGGACAAGAGATTAGCAGCGAGACACATTGGAGGAATCCCGGCCATACACGATGCAAATGCTCCCGGCGAGCGAGTACGGTGAGTCTAACAGAAACAGGCAAGAAGGTGTGGAACAAGATGCTTTCCAGACGCGAACGAACCAAGTTCTCTGAAGACGTATGCGTTGTATCTGGGAGTATTCAAAGATCTGAGATGGATGTGGCGAGATGGGCTCATTCGGCAGAATGAGAGGCTTCGCGAAGCCAGCCGAAGCTGAGGCGTGAGACGCGAGCCGCGCGACACACGTTACGAACCGCCAAATCCGCGAGAACCGCGGTAGGATACTCGCTTCACGGACAGGAGGAAAGATGCCAGAGAACGGCAGCGCAAAGACAGTGGTGATTACGGGCGGGACCGATGGATTGGGAAAAGCCGCGGCGATCCTGCTGGCGGAGCGCGGCTACCGTGTGTTTGCGGCGGGCCGATCGGCGCAGAAGCGCGCCGAGCTCGACGTGCTGGCGCGGGAACGGCGGCTGCCGCTGGAAACGCTGGAAATGGACGTGTGCGACGACGCTGCGGTGAGCCGCGCTGTAAAGTCGGTATTGGACCGAGCCGTCGCGATCGACGTGCTGGTGAACAACGCGGGAGTAGGCTACCTGGCGGCGCTGGAAGATCTGACACTGGAGGATTTCCGGCGCCAGTTCGAGACGAATTTTTTCGGTGTGATCCGGGTGACGCAGGCGGTGCTGCCGCACATGCGGGAGCGGCGGCGCGGACGAATCCTAATGATGAGCTCGGTGGCGGGGCTGGTTTCGCCGCCGACTTACAGCGCCTACAGCGGCAGCAAACATGCGCTCGAAGGTTTGACCGGCGCCTTGCGCCTGGAGATGTACCCCTTCGGGATCGAGGTGATTCTGATTGAGCCGGGCTACATCGTGACGAGCTTCCAGCAAACCGCTACCGAGCTCGCGCAGCCGTATATGGAAAAGTTCAAGGCAGGACCATATGCGCAGGTCTATGCCGGAGCCTTTAGAGGCGCGACGAAGGGGCGCACGCATTCGAAGACGACACCAGAGGATTGCGCGCGAGTTATCCTGGAGGCCATCGAGTCGCCGCGGCCAAGAGTTCGCTACGGCGTGACCGCGCTGGCGAGCAGGGTTTCCTGGGGGAAGCGCCTGCTGCCCGACCGGATGATGGACGGAGTGCTGCGACGGATGTACGGCATCACGCGCGGGGACTGAGAGCCGAGACTAAGGGTTCGTCACCTGGAACGAGAGGCTGGCCTGGCGCAGTTCGAGCCACTTCTTGGCCCAGGCCTCGTGTACCGGACTTTCCGCATAGTCCGCCGCGGCTTCCGGGCTGGCGAATTCGATGGCGAAGACGCCGTCGAAATCGCGCATCTGATTGCGCTGCGTCTTGAGCCAGATATTCTTGATGCCCGGAATCCGGGCGGCCAGATCCTTGACGCCATCGAGCGCCTTCTGTTTGTCGGCGTCGGCGACGCCATCCTTCCATTTGTAGACGACCATGTGGATGACGGATGTGGGCTGGCCGAACTTGCGGGCGGCGGTCTTAACCTGTGCGGAGACGCTCTGCGCTCGCCAACTTCCGACGGCGAACCCGCAGAGAACCAGAATGACGCCGATGGCAATGCCGCCGCTTCGCTGACGAAGAACTCTCATGAGTGTTCCTCCGGACGACGATGTAGGTTTCCAGTGTAGGCAAGACAGGAGGAGCGAGGCAAATCCCGGCTAGAGGGCACATCCTTTGGCAATCAGCGCGGCCGCTTCCTTAGGGCTATGAATGCCCGTATTGACCGACAACCTTGGGGAAGGAAGCTTCGGTGAAGAGAACGTGTCCGCTGCGTTTAATTCTCGGAATGCCGCGAGCGAGGTGAGCTTCTTATGCTCCTGGCGCGAGGAGGCATCGAGTCGCCTCTCCAGCTCTTCGACCCGGCAAACTAATTCAATAAAAATCACTTCACCACCGTGCGATTCTACCGTGCTCGTCGTCTTGCCGATAAATTCCTGGCGGACCGTTTTTTCAGGTGCGAAAGTAAAAATCAGTCCCGCCATGCGAGCGCGGCAGGCTTGCTCGAATACGGATAGCCAAATCGATTCCCTCAGTTCGATGAAGGGCTGACTTCCAAACTCAAAGACGGATAGAAGAAAATCTACCGTGAGATGATTGTGAAACAATTTGTATCCCGTCAGGACGGCCAGTTCCTTGGCCACGGTGAGTTTTCCCGAAGCAGGCATTCCGGAGATAAAAATCAGTTTCATTGGCAATCGGCGTTCGTTCCCAGCGTCACGGGCATTATAAGCATCTAGCGGAAAAACGTGAGCCCAGTTAGGAGAACACACCGCAAGCCACAGCGAGCCGGCGCGGCCGGCAGGCCGCGAAACGGCGCGAGGCCGGCATTCAGCCGAAGAATGATTTCCCCCGCACGAACACTCCACTACCCGTCTCGAGCAAGCACCGATAGAATACGGAGTTCGGAGCGGCGCGTGCTCCAGCAGAAAGGAATGAAAGTATGCGTACTGTCCGATTTTGGAGCGTGCTGTTGGGCTTGCTGTATGCAACTACGGCGTGCAGCTTTGCGCAGGGTCGTGGGGATGAACGAGCGCTGCTGATCGTGCTGAACAAGTCCGATGCACAAGCCGCGCTGGTGAACCCGGCGACGTATGAGGTTGAGAGCCTGCTGGAGACGGGGCAGGGACCACATGAGGTGGCGGCGAGCCCGGACGGGCGCTACGCCTACGTAACGAACTACGGGTTGTACGGAGCCGCAACGCCGGGCCACAAGCCGGAGAACGAGCCGGGGAACACGATCACGGTGCTGGATCTGATGAACCGGAAGGTGCACGCGACGTGGGATCTGGGATCGTTCAGCCAGCCGCACGGAATCGCCGTGAGCCGCAGCGGACGATTGGTGTGGGTGACGTGCGAGGGCGCACAGGCCGTCCTCGAACTGGATGCCGGTACGGGAAAACTGACGCGGATCTGGAAAACAAATCAGAATGCGAGCCACATGATCGTAGCGTCGCAAGACGAGAAAAAGTTGTACGTATCGAATATCCGCTCAGGAACAGTGAGCGTGATTGACCGCACGCGTCCGACGGACGGAACAGCAGCGCCGAACATCGCGACCGGCGCCAGTCCGGAAGGAATCGCCCTCTCGCCGGACGGGCGCGAGGTGTGGGTGGGAAACCGCGGCGCGAACAGCATTGCCGTGATTGACACGGCGACGGACAAGGTCACGGCAAGCTTTTCGAGCGGTGGGAAGGCGCCGATCCGCGTGAAGTTCACCCCGGACGGCAAAGAAGCATGGGTTTCGAACGCGGAGAGCAACACGGTTTGTGTTTTGGATGGGGCGACACACGCTCTGCTGGCCACGATTGAGACGGGCGCAGGGCCTGTCGGAACCGTGATTCCACCGGACGGCAAACGCGTATTTATTGCGGCGACGCGGGCAAATCAAGTCGTCGTGGTGGACAGAGCATCACGGCAGATTGTGAAACGGTTAAAGACGGGCGCAGAGCCGGACGGGATGGCCTGGGCGGCCGCGCCCTAGCGATCCGGCTTTCTCGCACGGGCGAATCCATTGCGGTCGGACCGGGGAGGGAAAATTTCGTGAGGCGACACGCAAGAATTCTGTGCTTGTTGGGGGTCCTGGGGGTTTCTCCGGCTGCGCGCGGCCAGTCCGGGGACGACGTGAAAAAGCTCGCGCGGGATGTGTTCAAAGAGCTGATTGAAATCAACACGACGGACTCGCTGGGAAACGTGACAACCGCCGCGGAAGCGATGGGAAGGCGATTGCGCGAGGCCGGCTTTCCCGAACAAGAAATCATCGTGGCGGGGCCGAACGACAGAAAGAAAAACCTCATCGTGAGGATTCGCGGCACAGGCAAGCGCAAGCCGGTGCTGTTTCTGGCGCATCTCGATGTAGTCGAAGCGCGGCGCGAGGACTGGACAACCGATCCGTTCCAGTTTGTCGAGAAGGACGGCTACTTCTATGGCCGCGGGACAGTGGACATCAAGGACGGCGACGCCATCCTTGTAACGAATTTTATCCGGCTGAAGACAGAGAGTTTTATTCCGGACCGCGACTTGATTCTCGCGCTGACGGCCGATGAAGAGGGCGGCGAGAAGAACGGCGTGGACTGGCTGCTCAAGCATCACCGCGAGTGGATTGACGCGGAGTATTGCGTGAATCTCGACGGCGGCGATTTCATGAGCGAACACGGGAAAAAGCTTTACGCCGCGATGCAAGCGGCCGAAAAGGTGTACGTGGATTTTCAGCTGGAGGTGCGCAATCCCGGTGGGCACAGCTCGCGCCCAACGCGTGACAACGCCATCTACCGCCTTTCCGAAGGGCTGGCGCGACTCGGCAAGTACTCCTTTCCCGTGAAACTGAATGAAATTACGCGGCTGATGCTGGAGCGCAGCGCGGCCTTTCACTCCGGAGAAATGGCCGAAGACTTAAGGGCCGCGGCAAGAACACTGCCGGACAGCGTGGCCGTAGCGCGTCTTTCCGAGAACCCTTTCTACAACGCGATCCTGCGGACGACGTGCGTGGCGACGCGGCTGGACGCCGGCCATGCGAACAACGCGCTGCCGCAGCGGGCGAGGGCGAATGTGAATTGCCGGATCCTGCCGGGCGAGGACCCGCAGGGGATTTGGGAGATGCTGGTGCGGATCGCCGCGGATCCGGAGATCTCGGTGAGTTTTGTCGAACAACGCGACGCGGACGGAAAGCGGATCGAGCCGGCGCGGGTGCCGCCATCGCCGCTCCGCGCCGACGTCATGCGCGGGCTGGAAAGCGCAGTGCATTCGCTGTGGCCCGGCTTGGCGGTTCTACCGGTGATGGACACTGGCGCTTCCGACGGGAGATTTTTGCGATTGGACGGGATTCCGACGTACGGAATCTCCGGCGTATTCCTCGACCTGGACAACCGGCGCGCGCACGGGCAGGACGAGAGAGTGCGCACGCAAGATTTCTACGATGGCGTGGAATTCAATTACCGGCTAATCAAGGAGCTGGCTTCCGGACATTAGTTCCCAGGAGAGTGGCCCCGCGCGGTAAGGTTTTTTGGAAGGCGGGCGTAACCGCGCCCCGGGAGACTCCCTGTGCGGCACGGTGGCCGCCGATTGGCCAATGGAGATGCATCGCGCGAAAACCTTCCGCTCCGCAGGACAAGATGAGGCGGGGTACTAGAAAGAAAGTCGGCCCGATGAGCGTTGCTCACCGGACCGAAGATTTTTCTGAAACGCCCCCTGCTGTTCGCTTAGGGCAGGCAGATGCCGCTATTGCGGCTTCTTCGTGGGATCCGCCAGGGGGTTGGCGTCGGCGGACGCCGCAATCGGCTTGGTGGATTCGGTGCCAAAGCGCGTCAGATAGGGCATGAAAGGCGTGACCTCGAAGGGCATTTTCTCGCGTTCGGCGATGGTGCCCACGGTAGGCTTGGACTTGATCAGTTCGAGCTTGTCATTCCAAGGATCGAGCTTGACGCGCCCGCCCATCGGGAGCGCCGCGATGCGCTGCTGGTTTTTCGAGCTGTCCACCGGCTGCGTGGACTTGAGATCGCCGATGACCGGAACGCGATTGCCGAGGTGCGGGCTGACGAGATTCGGGATGTCTTTGGAGCGACGCTCGAGCGCCTGCAGGAAGAGGCCGGAATTGCCAAGCTGATTTTTGTAGGGCGAGTTATTGAGCAATTCCATGGCTTTCTGATTGGCCTGCCGCTCTTCGTCCACCGTGCGGGAGAAGCCGAAATGGCGGAAGGTCTCCTTGTCCTCCACGAGCAACTGGTCGAAGAAGGCATAGGAAGAGTCCAGGCGATGGCCGAGGACGGCGTGGCTCAATTCGTGCGCGAGCATCGTCGCGAGGCTGGCTTCGTCGGGAAGAACGTCGATCAAGCCGCGGCTGAGGACGATCGTGTGGCCGATGCTGTAGGACTCGAGAGTCGAAGTCATCATGACACGGCAACGGACGTCGGGCTGGAGATCGAGATTGTTGGTGACTTCCAAGTTGTTGACGACCGTGTCGAGGACCTTGTCCACCTCTCCGCGCGGCGCGAGAAGGCCGATGCGCTGAAGGCGGTCCACAACGTTGTCTTCGGCCTGGCGGTCCCAGGTACGTTGCGCCTGAACCGGAGAAAGATCGTTGGACGACTGCGTTTCATCGTTGACGGGCGTTTCGACGAGGATCTTGCTCAGCTCCTGCTCCTGTGCAGAGTGTCCGAGGTTGTAGCCCCAGAGGCGGGTCTGCGCCTTGAAGTCGAGTTTCTTCGCAAGGGCGTAACGCAGTTCGCGCTCTTCGCTGTACACAAACGTAGGCAGCCACATGCCGGGCTGGACGTTGCTGCGCCAGCTATCGAAGTGGAAATACCAGCTGGAATGGCCGCCGCCACCGTAGGCGCCATTGAAACGCACGACGTTGTAGTCCTGGTCTTCGACCCAGATGCGGCCCAGGAAACGGCCCTTGCCGGCCTTGGGCAGGGGCGTCACGTCAAAAACGAGGCAGCGCACTTCCCCGAGGAATTCGCGGCGAACGTAATCGAACTTGTAGTGCTCGCGGTCAAAGCCGTTCGTGTCGATGAATATCATCTGCAGGAAGCCGTCCGGCAGATACTGCATGGCGAAGGAAAAAAAGTTGCCGATGCCGCTGAAAAACTTCTTTCCCTTGCCGGAAGTATCCGTGAGAGAGACGAGCTGTACGCCCTTTGAGAATTCGGCGCGGCCGAGGAAGTACTTGTCGCCGGCGGGACTATAGCCGAGCTCCTTATCCGGGCGCAGATTCTGAATATAGGTTTCGACGAGCGGCCGATACTTGCGGATGTCCTGATTCAGCCGGTTCTCGCTGGTGATCACGCGATCCACGACCTGGTCCATCGTGCGGGGCTGCTGGGCGGAGTCCCCCGCGGCGGCAGCGCCGATGGCGCTCAGAAATGACAACAAAACGACTGCAAATATCTTGCGCATATATCCCCCAAACACTTCAGTAAGCCATACGGAATTCAATCCGCACGCGCGCCGGGAAATCCACCGGCTGGCCATCGCGTTTGGCCGGCTTGAACTTGATCTGCTTCGCCGCCTGCGCCGCTGCTTCATCCAGCCCGTGGCCGAGACCGCTGATCACGCGGATTATCTGCACCTGGCCGGAGGCAAGAAAAACCATCTCGATAACGACATCGCCTTCGATCCTTAGAGTACGCCCTTCCGGGGTGTAGACCGGCCGGGGCTTTTCCAGAATGTTAACAGGGGTCGTCGGGTTCTCACTGGGCCCGGCTTTCTTCTTTGGCCCTTCGGCGGCTGCCGTCGCGTCGCCAAACCCCGTGGTCTGCACATTGCCGCGCTTGCCGCTTCCGCTGGGAGGCGGAACGGCCACGCCATTGCCGAAGCCCGTGCTGGCGACGGTTCCGCGGACGCCCGTGGCGCCGCCGGTGCCGTTGCCATAACCCGGGCCGCCCGGCAGATTGGGCGAGCCCAAGACGTTTGCGTTCGTCCGCTTATTCGGATCGCCGGGTCCCGGGATGCCGTTCGGATCGCCGAAGCCGCCCGTTTGCACTTTGTTCAAAGGCAGATTGACGGTCGCGGGTGCCGCGCTGCCGGTCGACATATTGCCGACCTTGACCTCTTCGCGCGGACGCTTCGGCAGGCTGGAATTCGCCGCGAGCTTGACTTCTTCGAAAACCTGCTTGAATTCCGGCTGCTTGACGTCCAGGGCTTTGGGTTTCGGCGGAAGCGGCTTCACCGGCTTCGGTGCGATGATCTTCGCGACCTTTGGCGGTTCCGGCGCAGGCTTGATTTCGGGCTTGGGCTGCACGGCCTTCGGCTTGACCTTCGGCGGCGGTGGCGGCGGCGGAGCCACAGGGAATTCGGTAATGGGAGTCGCGAGGGGCATCACGTCGTAATTCAGCGCGGTCTTGAGATGCTCCGGGAAAACGAGCGGCAAAGAGAGTAAGAATGCGAGAAGAACCAACTGCGCGATTGCGCTGGCGCCGAAAACGTCCAGGCGCGGCTTGGTATCAGCCAGCACGCCGAGGCGGGCGGTGACGCGCGTGTTGGTGCCGATGGCGCGCTTCCAGGCGTCCGCGTTGGCGCTGCGACGGCTGGAATCCAGCCCGATGCCGAGACGCGTGGAGCCCTGTTGAGGTTCGAGTATCGTAGTTGTCATGCGCGCGCGCCTTGGAACAGATTCCCCCCGGCGAACAAAGGATGTCTAGGTGATTTCCCAGCGCCCAAGTTCGCCAGCAAAAGAGGACAAGCTCGATGCAGTACGAGCGTACGGGCTGGGGGAGGGTGCTCGAATAGGACTTTCGTACTAACGTCGCGAACTCGGCAACGCCTGCCGAGCAGGCCCCCCGCCAGTGTCCTTAAACCCTGCCGCAGCGGCTGGGTTGCGGGGATTGGACACGGCCCCTAGTAGGATACCGCAAAGCCGGACCCATGGTGTGTAAAACAAGAGCCAGGGGTCCGGGACGGGGCTATCCTAGAGAGGCCGAGGGATTTGACTCCCGATGAACGAGCCGAAGAAAGCCGGGCATACCGCGAATCGAGAGATTGCGGCCTTGCTTGCGGGGCGCGATGCGCTGGTGGAATGGCTCTGCGCCCGCGCAGGCGTGTCTCGTTGGGGCGTGCCGCGGGAACGGTTTGCGGAGGCCCTGGCCCGGAGTGCAGCCAAACACTTTGCCGGAAAGATTCCTTCGGCCGAGCAAATGGAAGACTATTTCCACGGCCTGCATCTGGAAGAACTGGCGCTGGCTTGCGCATGCGCAGAGGGCCGGGAAGCCGCCTGGGAACATTTTGTATCGGGATATCGAAGCGGATTGAGAGCCGCGGCGGCCGCCATCGTGGGCCGCACGGCACACTCCGCCGAAGCCTGTGAGCTTGCGGATACGCTCTTCGCGGAACTCTATGGGCTGGACCGGCGCGGCCGCGGCCGGGACTCGCTGTTCTGCTACTACCATGGACGAAGCAAACTCTCCACATGGCTCCGAGCCGTACTCGCGCAGAGACACGTGGACGCGATTCGCTCCGGCCGGCGCTTTGAGCCACTCGAGGAAGGCGAAAGCGGGAAACACGCTAGCGGCACGACCGACGCTTCCCCCCCGCCTCTGCTGGATCCGGATCGCCCGCGTTATCTGGCGCTCCTGCAGCAGGCTTTCGCCATCGCTCTCGGCCGGCTCGAAGTGCGTGACCGGCAGCGGCTCTCCCTTTACTACATCGAAGGACAAACCCTTGCGCAAATCGGCAATCGTCTTGGCGAACATGAATCAAGTGTCTCGCGGAATCTTGACCGGATCCGCAAGGAGCTGCGAGGCGAGGTCGAAGGTCTACTGCGCAGAGGGGAAGGTCCGGTGGACGGCTCTCCGGCGCGACCCGGCTTGAGCGATGCGCAGATTGCGTTGTGTTTCGAATACGCATTGCAGGATGGATCTCTCGATCTCGGCAAGGCCCTGGGCCCTTTGCGCGATGTATCCGGAAAGAGGAGCAAATCATGAGTGCCGGGCGCAAGAATCGGTTCGCAAATCGTTCTAAGAAGAGAGGAGGCGGAGATGGCGCCTGATGACCGCGAAGAGCGCTCCGGCGAGGAACGCTTTGAAAAAGCGCTCGCGAAGCATCTTCGCCGCGAGGCAAAGATGACTGGCGGGAACGCTGCCGCCGCATGCCCGGACGCGGAGGCACTGGCCGCGTATCACGAGAGAGAGATCCCTTCCGAAGAGATGAATTCGTGGAAGGAGCACATCACGGCGTGCGCTCGTTGCCGGAATGTTCTTTCGATTCTCGAAGGAACAGAAGGCGTCCCCGCAGAAAAGCAAGACGAGGAATACGCTGCCGCGAAGGTAACGCCGATGGCGGCGGCACCCTCTGGGCGGGTGCTCCGCCAGGAGCCCACGGACAGAGAGATTGCCGCCACTCCGGCGCCGCCGCTCGAGAAAACCGAGGAAGCATGGAAGCGTGGAACGTATTTGCGCTGGGTTGCACCCACGGGCGCGATTGCGGCGGTGTTGCTTGTTTGGGTGGCCATCCATGAGCGAGCGCAGACGGCAAAGCAGGCGGGGCAGCCTGTTCTCGTCGCGGATAGCAAGAACGCTCCGAGTGCCCCTGCGGCGGATGCTCTGCGACCCGCGCCGGGGGACGAGGCAAAGGCAAGTCAAAGCGAAGAACGAAGCTTTCAATTCTCCAAGCAAGGGAAGCAGCGCGGGGCCGCACCGGAGCAACTCAGGGCAGCACCGAAGGCGGCGTTGAATGACCGCGAAGCGCCTCGCGTCAACGCGAATTCCGTCAACGGCCAGCGGAGTACACCCGAGGCTGACAACAAAGATGCCCAGCTTTCTGCGCGCTCGGATACGCTGCGCGAAAAGGCAGAACCCGGCGTTGTTGACGGCAGGCTCGAGAAGAAGCTGGAGCAAGCGGAGGCGTTGAAGGCCGGCCATGCTCCCGCTCCCGCGAAGGCCCTAGAGCCATTCGCCGCGCAAGGAGGGGAAAAGGGTGCTTTTGCTGCAAGGGCTGCTGCACCTCCCGTTGCGGAGGCAAACGCCGACGTCAAACAGAAGGAGGCTGCGGGACTTGCCGCGCCAAGCGCGACTCTTGAATTGCGGAGCGAAAATTCAAAGCTTTTCGCACGGACGCGCGGCGCCGGGAAGCGGCTCATTCCCGCGCCGGGCGGCACGGTGCAGTGGAGTGTAGGGCCCGGCGGCTTGATCCTTCGCTCGACGGATGGGGGAAAGACCTGGACCCAGCAGACAAGCGGAGTCACCGCGGAACTGGTTGGCGGCTCGGCACCCAGCGAGACCATCTGTTGGATCGTCGGAATGAAGGGCACGATCCTGCTGACGACCGACGGCGAACACTGGACAAAGGTGTCTCCGCCGACGATGGCTGACCTTACCGGAGTGTCCGCGCGAGATGACCGCAATGCCGCGGTCTGGAGCGATGCGCGGCTGCCGCGCTACGTTACCCAGGATGGCGGCCGGACGTGGACGCAGCGCGGCGCGGAGTAGGGCGCGCCGGATCCGAGCTGCAAGAAATTCCAGCGGCGCCGTTCTAAGGAGCGAAGGAAAATTCCTGACGAGGTGAGAGACATGACATCGAGAAACACACACAAACGACTGTTTTGGATAGTTCCCGTGCTCCTGCTGGCCGGAGCGGCGCTGGCGCACCCGCGGTCCCGCGGACAGCAGGTGCCTGCGGCGCAGAAGGACGCAGCCCGCTCCTCCGGAGAAACGGCGGCAACGAATTTGAACGACCAGACGGATCTTGCCGTGACCGTCTACAACTCGAATATCGCGCTGGTGCGCGACGTGCGCCAGCTCAGCCTGCCGGCCGGGATGTTCCGCCTGAAATTCATGGACATTGCGGCGACGGTGAATCCGGCGACGGTGCATTTCCGCTCGCTCACCGAGCCGGACAAGCTGGAAGTGATCGAGCAGAACTATGAATACGATTTGCTCGAGCCGGCGAAGCTGCTCCACAAATACGTCGGGAAAGAAGTCACCCTGGTGCGCGCGTACCAGGAGAACGGCACGACGAAGCGGGAAGAGATCAAAGCCACGCTGCTGGCGGACAACAACGGTCCAGTATGGAAAATCGGCAACGACATCGTGACGGGCATGTTCGCCGAGAGCTACCGGTTCCCCGAAGTGCCGGCGAACTTGTACGAGCGGCCAACGCTGCTGATGTCTCTGGAGAACTCGGGCGGGAGGAAACATCAGATCGAAGCGTCGTATCTGGCGTCGAATCTTTCCTGGAACTCGGACTACGTGCTGACGATCGGCCGCGACGACAAGGCCGCGGACCTGGATGGCTGGGTGACGATCGTCAACAACAGCGGTACGGCGTTTCGCAACGCGCGGCTGCAACTGGTGGCGGGAGACTTGAACCGCATTCAGCAAGGATACCGGGCCGATGCTCTCGAGATGAATGGCCGGCTTACCAAAGCGGAGGCAGCGAAGCAGTTTGTGCAGGAGAATTTCTCCGAATATCACCTCTATTCACTCGGGCGGCGCACCTCGGTCGAGGATAAAGAAACGAAGCAGATCAGCCTATTGAACGCGAGCGACTTGCCGGTGGAGAAAATCTTTGTCGTGGACGGGCAGAATTTTTACTATCACAACTACCAGAATCCGGGCGCGCCGCTGAAAGATCCGGTGAAGGTCTATTTCAAGTTCAAGAACGACGCAAAATCCGGACTGGGCATGCCGATGCCCGCGGGAAACGTACGCGTTTATCAAAAAGATTCCAAGGGCAGCGTGCTGTTTGCCGGCGAGGACCGCATTGAACACACACCGAAAGACGAATCGCTGACCATCCACATCGGAAACGCGTTTGACGTGGTTTCCGAGCGCAAGCAGACCGATTACAAGCGCATCTCCGACCGCGTGTGGGAGATGGAGTTCGAGATCAAGCTGCGCAATCACAAGGACGCGGCGATCACGGTCGAAGTGAATGAACCGGTCGGCGGCGATTGGGAAATGCTCTCTTCCACCTACAAATACACCAAGAGCGCCGCATGGGCGGCGCAATTTCGCGTGCCGGTGGAGAAAAATGGAACCGCGGTGCTGAAGTACCGCATCCGCGCGAAATGGTGAGTTCCGGTTTTTCCCTGCGCAGGGGCGCGAACGATCGTGCCCCTGCGATTTGGTTTCTCTCAGGCTGGTTCGGCGACAAAGATCATCTCGGGCGAAGCGTCGCCCAGCGGCGAGCAGTCGAAATTGCCGTAGAGCGCGACGACGCGGAAACCGGAGCGAGCCAGCAAGTGCTCGAGTTCGTAAGGGAAAAAGTAGCGCACGGTAAACGCAAAAACGAGCCGTTCTTTGCGCCCGTCCGGATGGGTAACGCTGTAGATCATCTCCACGTCGTTGCGCTGCTCGGCGCGATGAAACGCCACGGTTTTCTCCGTGAGCCGGACGCGGCGCCCGCCCGACATCTCGTACTCCGCGATGGGCGCGCTCTCCTGTAGAAAGGCGGTGTCGTGGATGCGCCGCGGATCCGTCTGGAAGAAATCCACAATGAGACGCCCGCCCGGGGCGAGGTGTTTCCGCGCGCAGGCCAGGCAATCGAGCTGCTGCCGCGTTTCGAGCAGATGCTGAAATGGGCGGAACGGGATAATGACGAGGCGGAACTCATCGCCGAGCTCGAATCGCGTCATGTCGCCCCGCACCCAATGGACACGCTCGCGCGTCCCGATGGGCAGAGCGTTGCGCTTTTCGGCCGCGCGGGCAAGCATCCGTTCGGAGAGGTCGAGTCCGGTGACGCGGTGGCCGTCTTCGGCCAAGGCGAAGGCCACGCGTCCCGTGCCGCAGCCCAACTCAAGGATGGGATCGCCGGATTCACGCGCGGCAGCACGATAAAAGGCGACGTCCTGCGTGCGCCCGGTGAGGACGGGCGATTCGTCGTAGTAGTCAGCGATGAAGGAATCGTAGAGGGTTGCTGTCATTTCCTTCTCCGCGGCGCCGGCTTCTCACTGGCATGATTTCCAGAGTCGAGTGGAAAAATTGCCGGTGAGACACCGGCATCATGCTTCCACAACCGCATCAGCTTCGATTTCGACGAGCATCTCGGGCGAGATGAGCTTGCTGACTTCGATCATCGTCGTCGCCGGGCGAATCTCGCCAAAAAATTCGCCGTGCGCCTTGCCCACCTTTTCCCACTCCGCGATATTGATGACGTACATTCTTGTGCGGACAACATCTTTGAGGCTCGCCCCGGCTTTCCTGAGCGCCGATTCGATGTTCCTGATTGTTTGCACGGTCTGGGCATAAACGTCGCCCACGCCAACTATTTTTCCGTCCGGGCCCGTGGCGGTTGTGCCCGAGACGGAAATCATGTTCCCGACGCGGGCGGCTCGCGAGTAGCCGACGATCGGCTCCCAGGGAGCACTACTCGAAATGTTCTGCCGCACAAGTATCTCCTTCGCCGAGCACCTCTCCCGTAGGGGGAGCGTGGACTGCAAACATGTTAGACTTTTGAAATTATGGCATACACGGGCGGAAATGCTTGCGCCCCACCGGTCTAGGGACAGAGACGAAACGATGCGCTGCAACAACATACTGGAAGCGGTGGGGCGGACGCCGCTGGTGCGGCTCAACCGCATCACGCAGGGCCTGAAGCCGCAGATTTACGTCAAGGCCGACTACATCAATCCCGGCGGTTCGGTGAAGGATCGCATCGGGATCACCATGATTGACGCGGCCGAGCGGCAAGGATTATTGAAACCCGGCGGCACGATCATCGAGGGCACCTCCGGCAATACGGGTATGGGTCTGGCGCTGGTGGCTGCGGTGCGCGGCTACAAAATGGTCTTCACAATCACGGACAAACAGTCCAAGGAAAAAGTCGACTTGCTCAAAGCGCTCGGCGCGGAGGTGATCGTCTGTCCGACGGCGGTCGAGCCGGAAGACCCGCGCAGCTATTACTCGGTGGCGAAAAAACTCGCGCGCGAGATTCCCAATTCGTTTTATCCGAATCAGTACGAAAACCCGATGAACCCCGAAGCGCACTATCGGACGACGGGACCGGAGATCTGGGAAGACAGCGAAGGGAAGATCACACACTTCGTGTGCGGCCTGGGCACGGGCGGCACGATCAGCGGCGTCGGGAAATACCTAAGGGAGAAGAATCCCAACGTCAAGATCGTCGGAGTGGACCCGTACGGTTCGCTCTACTACGACTTCGTGAAACGCGGCGAGACGATCAAGGCCAAGACATACGTGGTGGAAGGCATCGGAGAGGATTTCTTCCCGCCGACGATGAACCTGAAGATTCTCGACGACGTCCTTCAAGTAAACGACGAAGAGTGCTTCGTGGTGGCGCGGCGGCTGGTGAAGCAGGAAGGGATTTTCACGGGCGGGTCGGGCGGCGGCTGCGTTTCCGCGACGTTGCGGCTTGCGAAGGACCTTGGACCAAATGATTTCGTCGTGGCGTTCTTGCCGGACACCGGCATGCGCTACCTCAGCAAGGTGTATAACGACGAGTGGATGCGCGAGCGCGGCTATGTGGACGCAGAAGTGGCGCTGAGCGCGGCGGACGTGGTAAAGGCGAAGCATGCCTCCGGGAAAGTGCGCGAACTGGTGATTGCCCGGCCGTACCACACCGTGTTCCACGCGCTGAAGACCATGCAGGAGCAGGACATCTCGCAGATACCGATTTTCGAAGACTCGACACCGATCGGAACCGTGTACGAGGACCAAATCCTCAATCTCGCGCTGCAGGGAAAAGACCTGCGCAAGCTGGTGGTTCGCGAGGTGATGACGAAAGCGCTGCCACTGGTGCCGAAGGACGCTCCCGTCGAGCGCGTCACGCATACCCTCAGCCACGGCAATCCCGCCGTGTTCGTCGAGATGGGCGACGGCAAGTACGAAATCCTGACGAAGTATGACCTGATGAGCACGGTTGCCAGCCTAATGGAACAAAAGCGCAGTTAACGCGGAGGACTCTCATGCCTATGGGTCCAGCTCCCCTCGGCTTTGCTGTATTTGTGGGTGTCAAGTTCGCGGGCTATACAGCCGCAGCCAAGCTATTGCAGCGCGTTTATGAGACGAAGGAAACAAGTGTGTTCAAAGTAGGCTCGGCGCGCACCGTATTGGGGATTGCTGCCGGGCTGGCTTATGGTGCCATCTGGATGTTCTCCATGCGAAATCATATTGGACCTGAGCCGTCAACGCTTTGGTACTTCCTGGGCCTCGTTCCGGTGCGCATGGGAGAATGGTCTTTGATCCTCTGGCTTTTCTACGACCGTAAGGATCCCGACTGGACTCGGCTCCTGATTTTCGCGGGCCTCGGGAGCCTGTGGTCCTATGCTCTTGACGCAATCGGGGTGGGGACCGCGCTAGTGATTCCCGGTGGCATGTGGGTGTGCTGACCGATTCACCTCTGGAAGATAGAAAGAGTGACGAGTGCGAATTGCTGAATTCAACGAGAGGCTGAAGGGCTCGATCCTCATCGCCGACGGAGCGATGGGCTCGATGTTGCACGAAGCCGTGGGCACACAGCGCTGCTTCGACGAATTGAACGCCACGGAGCCGGAAGCCGTCTTCCGCGTGCACCAGGCGTACATCGAGGCAGGCGCGCAAATTATCGAGACGAACACGTTTGGCGCCAACCGGTTCAAACTCGCGCCGCTGGGCCTGGCCGAAGAAACCGCACGATTGAACGGCCGTGGCGTAAAGATTGCACGGGAGGCGCGCGAATCCGCGGCACGCGAAGTGCTGATCGCCGGCTCGATGGGGCCGCTGGGGCTCGGCGTACAGGCGCGCCATCCCGAGCCGGATGAAATTCGGGACATCTTTCTCGAACAGGCGCTGGCGCTCGAAGAGCGCGGCGTGGATCTGTTCTGTCTCGAGACGTTTTCCTATGTGGACGAGTTGCTGCTGGCCATCGATGCGATCCGCTCGTTCTCCGGCTTGCCCATCATCGCGCAGCTCACCTATTCCGAGGAAGGCACGACCTTTTGCGACGTGCGGCCAAGCGGCGCGGCGGCGTTGCTGAAAGACAAAAACGTCCAGGTGATCGGCGCAAACTGCACTCTGGGCCCACAAGCGCTGCTGCCGATCCTGCAGGAACTGGCCAGCGTAGACGATCTGCGCGTGAGCGGGATGCCCAACGCGGGCTTCCCGAAGCGCGAAGGCGACCGCATCGTCTACCCGAAGTCTTCGCCGGAATATTTCGCGCTCTTCGCGCGGGAGGCCGCCGCGCTGGGCGTGTGTATTCTGGGCGGCTGTTGCGGCACGACCCCGGCGCATATTCGCGCGATGGCGGAGGCAGTGAAGTCTCTGCGGCCGGTGAAAGCGGCCGCCGCCGCGCACACAGTGGAAGCGGTCCTGAAACTGCCGCCGGCGGTGCAGCGCGAGCCGGAAAGCAAATTCTGGAAGAAGCTGCAAGCGAAAGAATTCGCCACGTCTGTGGAGATCGATCCCCCCAGGGGGATTTCGCTGGAGAGAATCTTTGAGCAGGTGGATCGCATCATGGCGTCGGGCAGGGCCGACGCCATTGACATCAACAGCGGCACGATGGCCCGCGTGGGGATGGACGCGCTGATCACCGCGGCGGCGCTGGAGGCGCGCGGGGTCGAGACGATTCCTCATCTCACCACGCGCGACTTCAACATCATCGGCCTGCAGGCGATGTTGCTCGGCGCTTGGACGGTGTGCGGCGTGCGCAACGTACTCGCCATCACCGGCGATCCGCCATCCGTCGGCGATTATCCGGAGACGAGCGGCGTGTATGAGATCGATTCCGTCGGCCTGGTAAAGGTCCTGGGCCGGCTCAACCAGGGGACGGACTGGGCCGGGAAGACGCTCGGCGGCGCGACAAACTTTACGATCGGCGTGGCGGTGAATCCCGTAGCCGACGATCTGGACAACGAAATCGCGCGGTTCCATGCAAAGATCGAGGCCGGCGCGCATTTTGCCATGACGCAACCGCTCTTCGATCCGGCGCACTGGCACACATTCCTCAAGAAGTTCGGCGGGAAGCCTCCCATCCCGGTACTGGTGGGCATTTGGCCACTGACCAGTTACAAGCAGGCCCTGCGACTGAACAACGAAGTGCCCGGCATCGTGATCCCGGAAGCGGTCCTGAAGTCGCTCGAAGCCGCAGGGACTCGCGCGAGAGATCGCGGCTTTGAACTGGCGCGCGAGATGCTTGCCTGGGCCCGGACAGAGCTCGCCGGGACGTACCTCATTCCGCCGTTCAAACGCTACGAAGAGATCCTGGAGATTCTGTAGCGGCGGGCTTCCGTCCGCTGAAAACTTCTCTGCGGACAAGATGGCACCCACTGGACCTCGAGGGGATGAATCCCTCGCGCCGCTACATCTTCTGAATCAGCACATCTCCCAAGACAAGCGCATCCATCTGCGTGCGGAGGAAGCAGTCGAGGGCCTCCTCCGGGCGGCAGACGATCGGTTCGTTGTCGTTGAAGGAGGTGTTGAGGACGACCGGAACACCGGTCAGGTCGCCGAAAGCGCGGATTAGCCGCCAGTAGCGCGGATTGGCTTCCCGCGTGACGGTCTGCAGACGGCCCGTGCCGTCCACGTGGGTCGGCGCAGGAATCTGGCCGCGTTTTTCGGGACGCACAGAGTAGGCCAGGGTCATAAACGGCGACGGGTGCGACTTCTCGAACCACGCGCTCGTGGCTTCGGCGAGGATGGAAGGCGCGAAGGGCCTGAAGATTTCTCGGTGCTTGATGCGCCGATTGAGAATCTCCTTCATCTCGGGGCGGCGCGGATCGGCCACGATGCTGCGGTTGCCGAGCGCGCGCGGCCCCCATTCCGCACGGCCCTGGTACCAGCCGAGGATTTTTCCGCCGGCGATGATCTGCGCTGCTCGCTGCGTTAGTTCGTCTTCGGGGAGTTCCGCGATGGAAAAGCCGCCGCCTGCCACCTCGCAGCTCTCGATCGCAGCGCGGATCTTCTCCTTGGAGAACTCGGGTCCCCAGTAGGCGTGGTTCATCATGAACGAGCGCGGGCGGGCAAGCTTTTGATGCCAAACGTAGAATGCAGCGCCGACGGCAAGCCCCGCATCCCCGGCTGCCGGGTGGACGTACACCTGTTCGAACGCGGTTTGATCGAAGATCTTTCCGTTGGCGACGCAGTTAAAAGCCACACCGCCGGCAAGACACACCGCTTTCAGGCCGGTGCGCTGCGCGAGATCCCGGAGCATCCCGAGGTAGATCTCTTCGAGGCGGATCTGGAGCGAAGCGGCAAGATTGCGGTGGCGCTGCTCGAGGGGTTCTTCGGGATGGCGCGCAGGGCCAAGCCGCCGGGGCATTTCTTCGGAGTACATTTGGCCGAGCATGGGTGTCTGGTCGGCGGCGGCCCAGGTCATTTCGGGACCCGTGCGGTGATGCGTGAAGAAATCGAGGCCCAGGCGGAACGCGCGGCCGTTGGACCGGACAATCTCCTGAAAAACATCGAGTTTTTCAGGCCGGCCGTAGGCGGCAAGCCCCATCACTTTGTACTCGTCGCCGAATTTCAGAAAGCCCAGGTATTGGGTGACGGCCGTATAGTAAAGACCCAGCGAGTGCGGAAATGCCACGGCGCCTTGAATCTCCATGTGCGGTCCCGCGCCTATGCCCCACATGGTGCTGGCGAAATCGCCGAGGCCGTCGGCGGAGAGCAAGGCGGCCTTATCAAAGGGCGAGACGAAAAAGGCGCTGGCGAGGTGCGCCTGGTGGTGCTCAATGCGGTGGAACTTGGCGCGAATGGCGGCCGGATCGGCGTCCAAGGCCCGCGCGAGAGCTTCGTGGATGCCGGTGAATTTTGCGAGCACTTTGGCTCGCTCCCGCGCGAAGGAGGGCATGCGCAGAGCGTAGAACAACTTGGTGCCCAGCCGAGCGAAGGGGTCGCGGGGAACGGCAACATGGTCTATTTCGGCGATGGTCAGCCCGGCAGCTTCCAGACAGTACCGGATCGCCGCGGAGGGAAAGCCGGCGGCGTACTTCACGCGATTGAAGCGTTCCTCTTCGACGGCCGCGACCAGCCGCCCATTGCAGACGATTGCAGCGGAGGCGTTGCCGTGGTACGCGTTGATCCCCAGGATGTTCATCAGGCGAAGCGCCAGTGTACATCAGGGTGGCGGCTCAGGAAGTTTGCAGGCCGCCGCAGGTGATTCGCCTCTCAATCGTGCCCCAGACATCCCGCGCAATCCACTAGAAAGGGACCTAAATTCGCGTCCCGCTCCCGAATTACTCTGCAAGAAAGTAGATTACTCTTGCGTGAAGATTCCGCGGGCAACATATATAGCGGCATTTATTCTTTGTAGGTAGTCCTCTTCCAGGGGATGCGGTCCTGCGGTTGTCGCAGACAGATCCTACGTGGCGGTTGTGCGGATGGCTTTTGGCCCTAAGAGCATAAACCTCGCGCCCAGCGCAGCCAGGATGATGATCTCCGGATCGATTAGATGCCGGTAGCGAATCTCTGGATGGGTAAGATAAAAGATCAATGGATAAACTGCCAGGACAAACAGATACGGAAGCGCGGTATGTCGAGCCTTCTGGAACGCATGCCAGAGGCCCACGAGCATCAGGACGGTAAAGGCGACAGTCAGGAAAACATTGCCGGGGTTGTGGAGCTCAATGTCCAGATTGGACGGCTCGAGGTTCCAGAACGCCGTCCACATGTAAACAAATCTTCGTAAGCACATCGCAACGAAAAAACCCGGATGGTGGGCGATGAAGCCGAGGGCCTCGCGCCGCTTTTTCTGGATGAAGGGAATTTCCCCGAGCCGCACATATTCATCCAGCGCGGTTTCACTTATGGAAGGATGAACCGAGTCGTCGGACTGGCTTCCGGTATAGCCGTCATTGCCAACCCAAACCTCGAGCCAGAAATTGTCGCGTAGAGGGGTGAGCTTATGAAAAGTACGGTAGTTGCGCACTTGCCACGGCATAAGCATGATCACGAACCCAAGCGCCACTAGGACGGCGGCGGTGAGCCACGTCCGACGGCTCCGCCACACGGGATAGGTCGCCCAGCCCACAAGAAAAGGGAAAAGAGATAACAGAGATGCATTCGACAGCGCCGCGAAGCCCCACAGCGCGCCGAAGCCCAGCCAGTGCCAGCGGCTGCCGGGCTGCTCCTTGAGCTTGAGCGTCCAGAGGAAGAGAATCGCAAGCAGAAGTGAGCTCAGGCACGTTTCCCAGACGAACGAACTCGAAATGTAAATGGAATAAGGCAGCAGAGCCCACATCCAGCATGCGAAGATAGCCACACTCCGCCCAAAGCTGCGTTGCGCCATGAAGAATACAGGGATACAGATGAGCGAGGAAAACAAGCCGTTCAAACCCAGGATGACGAGAGCGGAGGTCCTGCTGTAAGTCCCGAACAGCTTGAAGACTGCAGCGAGCAAGTAGGGATATACGGGCGTCATCCAGGCTGTTGGCCCAGTTTCGGCGGAAAAAGGATTGCCATAGCCATGTCCCGCGGCGATTGAGCGCGCAATTCGCCCGATTTCAAAGCCGAATAATAAGTGGTCTCGGAAATCATTCCACGTAGCGTGATAGAGGAAACCAATGAAGATGAGCCGCACCGCCAAAGCCAAGAGTGTAATTGCCAGCAATGATCGACAATTGTGCTTCTTTTCCGCCGCATTCTTCATGATTCTTCTGGCTCCGGCGCCGTGCTTTGTGAGTTCGTCGACACTCCGTGCGGAGGCGATTCTACCCGGAATTCCGTATTTAGCCTTGAAAGTAGCGGATAATGGGCGTACCCACCGTGTAAAGCAAATGTATTCTCTTCGCACGTCATAACCCCGACGGTTTCGTACACTCGCGACCCATACTTTGTCTCGATTCTCTTTCCACAACGGGCTGCGCCCTCTCGTCGGACAACCTTGCCCAGATACTCCTCACTCGACTGCCGCTCGTTCTGCTTTTGTTCGGGTTGATCCGAATCCTGACGGCGCCTTTTAGCCGCTGGGCACGGACAGTGCTTGGCCTTCAACGAGGCCTTAAGAGAGAGCTGAAATGGCTGGTTTTGCTTTTCACCCACCGGATGTGGACCTTCAGAGAGGCTTCATCGCGTTCAAATCTGCATCAATGCAGATGACGATAAATGACCGAAGGATTCTAAGGAGAATTCAAATTGGAAATCTGGACTTAGGCGATACGCCACACCGCGACTTTTACTCTTGCGTGAAGGTTCATTGGACACTATATATTGTGTTTGCCCATGGGGTGGTCTATCCGCTCTTTCTTCCTTGGATGTATCGGAATACTACTGGCGGCGACGGGCTTGGAGGCCCAGCAGCCCGCGTCTCCCCGTTCCGCTCCCCAGCCGGGAGCGACGGTCTCCTTTTCGAAAATTCCCAGGGTGCAGCGCAGCCCGAAGCTCGAGGATTTCCTTCAGAATCATCCTCGGGAAGACGAACTGGCCATTTCTGAATTCCGGCAATACCTGCCGGGTGACGGGACTGCCGCCTCGGAGTCCACGACGGCGTATCTCTCCCACGACGAAAAGAATCTGTATGTTGTGTTCGTCTGCCGCGACACCGTCGGCCAGGTCCGGGGGCACCTTTCGAAGCGCGAAGATACCACGCAAGACGATGCCGTTGCCGTGCTCCTGGACACGTTTCACGACGCGCATAGGGCCTACTATTTCTCCGTGAATCCTCTGGGCATCCAGAGCGACGCGATCTATACGGAGGGGCAGGGCTACGATTTCAGCTTCGACACCCTGTGGGATTCCGAAGGCAAGCTGACTCCGGACGGCTACATCGTGTGGATTTCCATTCCCTTCAAGAGCCTGCGCTTTTCCCACACGCCGGAGCAGACGTGGGGAATTGCTCTTTACCGGAGAATTCAGCGTAAGAGCGAAGAGGACTACTGGCCGTACGTGACGCAGCGCGTAGAAGGCCTTACGCAACAGTTTTCTCCCGTTCGGGGGATGGATCACATTTCGCCGGGCCGCAACATTCAACTCATCCCGTATGGCCTCCTGGCGCGCAACCGCTTCCTCGACCAGAGCGATCCGCTTGCGCCGGTCGTTCGGCACGTGTTCGAACACCGGGCGGGCCTGGATGCCAAATTCGTCTTGAAAGATGCGCTGACGTTTGACGTGACGCTGAATCCGGACTTCAGCCAGGTGGAGTCGGATGACCCACAGGTCACGATCAACCAGCGTTTTGAAGTCTTTTTCCCAGAAAAGCGGCCGTTTTTCATCGAGAACGCCGGATTCTTCCAGACCCCGGTCACCCTTTTCTTCTCGCGGCGTATCGCGGACCCTCAATTCGGCAGCCGGATGACGGGGAAAGCGGGCAAATGGGCGCTCGGCGCGCTGGTCATTGATGACCGTGAGCCCGGGCGCAACCAGACCCCGGGGAGCCCGCTCGATACACGCGCCGTGGATGGTGTGATTCGAGTGGCGCGGGAATTCGGCAAGCAATCGAGGATCGGCGCGTTTGTGTCCAGCCGTGATTTCGCGGATTCGAGCAACCGGGTAGCGTCGCTTGACGCGCGGCTGAAATTCACACCGAATTGGGTGCTCGAGGCGCAAGCGGCGCACAGTTGGACGCGGCAGAACGAGCAACTCTGCACTCTTGGCGACCAACACCTGCAGGGCAGCGCCTACTGGGCCAATCTTGCCTACAGCGGCCGGCATCTCTTCTACAACTCCAGCTATGACGACAAGACGCCAGGGTTTTGCACCGAACTGGGCTTCGTAAACCGCGTGGACATCCGGAGGTTCAACAATTTCGCCGGATATCTCTGGCGACCCAACAAGAGACGGATAATTGACTTCGGCCCGTCCGCCACGGGCCTGGTGAATTGGGACCATACCGGGCGGGTGCAAGATTGGGAGGCGGATCTCGTATTCCAGGTGGATTTCACCCGGCAAACGACGCTCGCTTTCATACGCCGCGAGGCGTTTGAATTCCTGTTTCCCGGCAGCGAGTTTCGCAAGCACCTGTCGGGGTTAACGCTCACATCCCAGCCCTACAAGTGGCTGGCGTTCAACTCCACGTTCAGCACCGGAACAAATGAAAACTTCTTCCCGGCGTCTACTCTCACTCCTTCCTTGCCGTTTCTCGGCAATTCGAAGCGCGTCAATTTTGGCTTTACGCTACGGCCGGAAGCGCGGCTGCGATTGGACCATGCGTACTTCTTCTCCCGGCTGGGAACCCGCGAGGGATCAACGCCGCTGGGTTTTTCGCCGGGAGAAAATATCTTCAATAATCACATTCTGCGTTCGAAGCTGAACTATCAGTTTACGAAGGAGTTCTCTCTGCGCCTCATCGTGGATTACAGCGCCACGCTGGCCAATTCCAAGCTCCTTGACTTGCAGCGGAATCTCGGCAGCTTCAATGGCGGGCCCGTGCCTCCCACAAAGAGGCTCACAGGCGACGTCCTGCTTACCTACTTGCTCCACCCGGGCACGGCCCTCTATGTCGGATACACCGACTCGTATGGAAACCTGCGGCTGGACGGTTCACTCGCTCCGCCGGTTGCGAGCCGTGGTTCGCCGACAACCTCCACGGGGCGGCTCTTCTTCATTAAGGTGAGCTATCTGTTGCGCTACTGAAACAATTCCTGACCTGGCTCGCGTGAGCAAGCGGCGTTCATCGGCGATTGGATCCTGGGCCTGGTTCCAGCCATCTCACCTTGTTACAGTGCCACGGCATCGCTTACACTCTGCTTTCTTCCGCAATTCCAAAGACAAGGAGAGACATGTCTTACCGCATCCCCGCCAAAATCACCGGCGTGACCGGCTACGTGCCGCCGCGGGTGATGACCAACGCCGATTTTGAGAAAATCATCGAGACGAGCGATGAATGGATTCGAGCACGGACCGGCATCCGTGAGCGCCACATTGCCGAAAAGGAAATGGCCACATCGCATATGGCCACCGAGGCGGCGCAACTCCTTCTCGCGCAAACCAGGACGGATCCTTCTGAAATCGACTTGATCATCGTGGCCAGCGTGACGCCGGACATGTTCTTTCCCGCAACCGCGTGCCTCGTGCAGGACCGCCTCGGCGCCAAGAAGGCCTGGGGTTTCGACCTCTCCGCGGCCTGTTCGGGATTCACCTATGCGCTGACGGTCGGCGCGCAGTTTGTGGGAGCGGGGACGCACAAGAAAGTGATGGTCATCGGCAGCGACAAAATGAGCGCGATCCTCGACTATAAGGATCGTGCGACCTGCGTGCTGTTTGGAGACGGCGCGGGTGCGGTGCTGCTCGAACCGGCCGGAGAAAACGAAGGCATTCTCGATTTCCACCACGATGTGGACGGCTCGGGAGGGCCGTCTCTGTACATGCCCGGAGGCGGCTCTCTGCATCCCTCCTCGCACGAAACGGTGGACAAGAACATGCACGTGGTCCATCAAGAAGGGGCCAACGTGTTCAAGTATGCCGTCCGCCGGATGGCGGACGTTGCCGCGCAGTTGATCGAGCGAAACGGTTTTTCCAGCAAGGACATCGCCCTGATCGTGCCACACCAGGCGAATCTCCGGATCATCCGCGCCATGCAGGAGCGAATGTGCCTGGACGATTCAAAGGTAATGGTAAACATCGACCGCTATGGGAACACCACCGCCGGAACGATTCCGCTTGGGCTCCGCGATGCCATCACGCAGGGCCGGCTGAAAAAGGGCGACCTGGTACTTCTGATGGCGGTCGGTGCCGGGTTCACGACGGGGGGCATACTCCTTCGCTGGGCATATTAAATCGGGGCGCTGCCGGGATCCGATTCATTGTGACATCTGCTCTAACCGGCGAATGATGGGTGGCGTTGGGCCGTGGGCGGACGCACAGGTCAATCGCGGATCGGGAGGCCGATCCAGTTGGGAGACGTAGGGACCCATAATGCAAAACGCGTCACTCATTGTTGGGTGAGGCGTTCGAACGACCAGGCTAGAGCTGCCTAGCAGGAGCGGATGGAATCAGCCAGGGCCAGGTTGACCTGCAGCCGGCGGTCAATTTTGACTGCAGTGTAGCGCGCGCAAACGACGCACTCGCGTTGACTCCACATGGCGATGACTGGCAATCGGGTGCCTGCAAGCATCTGGAGCAATTCGAGGGACCGGTAGTAGAGGCGGACGAGTC
>JBGQHF010000032.1:0-32733 GCA_041497835.1 Terriglobia bacterium | reverse complement strand
CTGCCCCCACTTCTGCGATTTCCGCCCGCTCCGGGTTCATGCTGTGTTCCCGCCCCGCTCCCTCTGCGCCTATTTCAAAAGCCGCGACACCACGTCGTCTACCGTGATGGTTCCAATGGGACGATTGTTTTCATCCACCACCGTGAGCATCCGCAGGTTGTACTTGTCGAAGAGTTCGAACACTTCGCCTTCTTCGGCTTCGGGTTTCACGCTCAAGAGCGGTTCCTGCCGCAGCTCTTTCATGGTTTGCTCGGGCGCGGCGAGCAGAAGCCGCGCCACCGGCACCGTGCCGGAAAACTGCGCCGCCCGGTCCAGCAACACCACGGTATCGACTTGGTCGAGATTCAAGTCGTGCCCACGCATCCACGCGAGCACCTCGTCCCGCATCGCGCCTTCGCCGACAAACGCGAAGTCCGTGTTCATCATCCCCCCCGCCGTGGCCGCATCGAATTGCAGCAGCTCGCGTACTTCCGCGGCCTCATGCCCGGGCATCTCTTCGAGCAGCTCGTCCGAGGTCTCCTGGGACAGCCCCGCCAAAACGTCCGCTGCCGCGTCCGGCGCCATCTCTTCCAGAATGTCCGCGGCCTTTTCCGGATCGAGTTTTTCGACGATCTGCGTCGTCAACCGCGCGTCCAGCTCGCCCAGCACGGCCGCGGCAGTCTCCTCGTCGAGCGAGGCGATAATCGATTGCCGCTCCGCCGCCGAAAGATCTTCCATGATTTCGGCCAGGTCGGCGGGGTGCAGGTTCTCCAGTTTTTCGTGCGTGATGCGCAGTTTCACGCGCCGCAGCGGGTCCGGCTCGATCAGATTCACAAACTCCCAGCGGATGACGCGCGGCGGCACCTTAGCCTGCAGCTTGCGGATCAGCGCGGGCGAGGCGACTCCTTGCAGCAGCCGGCGCACCGCCCCGGCCAGTCCCACATCCACTTGCAGCATCCGCAGTTCGACATTGCCATTGGCGCGCTGCTCGGACAGATCCACGTCGTTCACGCGGACCACCTTACGCCCGCTGGTATCGATGATCTGCTGGTCCAGCAGATCCTTGCGGACGGCCAGCCACGCCTCGTTCGGTTCATAGAGCTCGAGCGCGCGCTCGCCGCAATTCAGCCGCATCGTTCCCGGAGCGAGGAACGCTACCTGGTCGTGCCGCGCAACAAGCGGCTGAAACCGCCCGCGGGACAGAAGAAAGTGCGCAATGCGGTTCGGCGCTTCGGCCGGCTCGATGAAGAGCTCGCGCACGCGCCCGACAAAATTGCCCTGCGCGTCGTAGGTTTCTGCCCCCATCAGTTCGGTTGCGTGCAACATCCTGACGGCTCCTAAATTGCCTCCGGCGGCGCAGCCGGCCGCTGAGCGCGCGAACCACAAAAAACCCGCGGGCCCAATCTGGGTGGCCGCGGGCAAGTCCTTTGCCTACTTGAACTTACCTCTAGCCCCGAGTGGATCCTCCTCGAACTGCATCCCGCCTGGCCCAGCCCCGCGCAATCACGAAGGCATGCGGCCCGACGTTCAAAATCTCGCTCACCCTGCGGCCCGCGCCGGAGCAACTAGGCCCAGGTTCTGGTTCGTTGGATGCACTCATCGAGAAATTCCCACCTCGTGCGTCTTGACCGCTCCGCGGTCACGCTGCATGTTAACTGCTTTGCAGTCACGCAATGCAGTGATAAGCCGCGCGCGCAAGATTGTCAACAGCAGAATGGCCGGGGAATGCACTTTTTTCGGAGTCTATTGCTTCTTGGGAAAGACCATGTCCCGCGGCTGTTCGCCTCGGCGGCGGCAGTCTTCGATATAAAGCTGCAGATAGTTCTTGAGGACGTAATCCCGCCGGGAAAAACCCAGCAACCCCGCCGCTCGGTCGATTGCTTCCGGAGGGCCTTCCAGTTCCACAAATGTCCCGATGGGAGTCTCGTCGAACTCGATCAGCAGGCCCCGCGCCCAGCGCGCCGACCCCGGCAAAGCATACGCGGTTCGGTACTTCTCATACCGAAACCACCCGCGCAGGCCCATCCCCTCGAAGATCTTCGCCAGCGCCTCGGCATCTGCGACTTCCACCTCGGTTTCATCTCGGACCTTGTGCCGCCCGCCTGCATCCGGCGAAGGCAGCGCCGGGGCTTTGAAGGTGAGGATCACGCGCTGCGCCTGTGCGCCTTGTCTCTTGCGGCTTCCCTTCTCCGGAATCTCTGTGCGGATGCGCAGGAGCTGACCGTGCTTGGCCAGCCCGCCGTCGGGCGTGTCGAAGATGATGTTCCGCTCGCGAATCCGCACCGCAGCGCCGCCCCTCGCGGAACGCACCCGTAGTTTGCGCAACGCTCGATCGAGCGCCTTGCGATCATGAACCCTCAACTTAATCTCGGTTTCCCGCGCCATGCGAACAGTTCGCGCGACGCCCTCGTCTGGCTACCGCCGCGGACTTCCGTTAGTATAACGACCGAATGACACCCGAGACGAATTCTCTTATCCAGAACATCGAGCGTCAGGAGGCCTCCGCGCCGGCGTCAAACCCGCCGGTGGCCAAGCGCCATCCCATCGAGCACGCTCTCCACGGCGACAGGAGGATCGACGACTATGCGTGGCTGCGCGAGAAAGAGAACCCGGAAGTAATCGCCTATCTCGAGGCCGAAAACGCTTACACCGCCGCGGTAATGCGTTCGACCGAAGCGTTCCAAGAGAAGCTATACCAGGAAATGCTCGGCCGGATTCAGCAGACCGATCTCTCGGTTCCCTACCGGCTCCGCGGCTATCTGTACTTCACACGAACCGAGGAAGGAAAGCAGTACCCCGTTCATTGCCGCCGCCGCGACGCCGAGAACAGCCCGGAAGAGATTCTCCTCGACTTGAACGAGCTGGCACGCGGCCACGCCTTTCTGTCCATCGACTCGTTCGAGGTCAGCGACGACAACCGCTTGCTCGCCTATTCGACAGACACGACCGGCTTCCGCCGGTTCACGCTTCGCATCAAGGACCTGAACTCGGGCGCGGTCTTGCCCGAACGCATCGAGCGGGTCACCTCCGTGGCCTGGGCCGCCGGCAGCCGCACCCTCTTCTACACCATTGAGGACGAAGAGACGAAGCGCTCCTATCGCCTCTACCGCCACATCCTCGGCACAACCACAGAAGACGAGCTCCTCTACGAAGAAAAAGACGAGCGATTCCGTTTCGGCGTAGCGCGCACGCGCAGCGGCGCGTTTCTGCTATTGACGGCTGCGAGCCACACCGCCAGCGAAGTTCGCTATCTGGCCGCCGATCAGCCCGGTGCCTCGTTTCGGCTCATCGCCCCGCGTGAAGACGAGCATGAATACTATGCTGAGCACCGCGGCGAACTTTTCTATATCCGCACAAACTCCGGCGGCAGGAATTTTCGCCTGGTGACGACGCCTGTCGCCGATCCTCGCCGGGAGAATTGGCGCGAGTGCCTCCCGCACCGCAGTGAAGTGATGCTCGCCGGTATCGATGCCTTCGCCACGCACCTGCTTCTCTTCGAGCGCGAGGGCGGCCTTCCCTATCTCCGCCTCGTGGATTTGAATAACGGCGCGCCCGATCTTCTGCAGGCCCCGCGGCGCATCACTTTTGAAGAGCCCGCCTACAATGCCTGGCCCGGCGCGAATCCCGAATTCAAAGCCGGCTTTGTGCGCTTCAACTACGAGTCCTTCGTCACGCCCCGCTCCGTCTTCGATTACATCGTCCCCAGCGGCGAACGCATCCTTCGCAAACAACAGCCTGTTCTCGGCGGCTACGATCCCTCGCGCTACGCGAGCGAGCGCATCCACGCCACCGCACCCGACGGCACGAAAATCCCCGTCTCCATTGTCTATCGCCGGGACACTCCGCGCGACGCCTCCGCGCCGTTTCTCCTCTATGGCTATGGTTCCTACGGAATCTCCGTGCCGGTCTCCTTCAGTTCAAACCGGCTCAGTCTTCTGGATCGCGGTTTCGTTTACGGGGTCGCGCACGTTCGCGGCGGCGCGGAGCTCGGCAAGCCCTGGCACGACGCGGGCCGGATGAAGCGGAAGCGCAACACCTTTACCGACTTCATCGCCGCGGCGCAGGACCTCATCGCCCGCCGCTACACTTCGGCCGATGGCCTCGTCATTGAGGGCGGAAGCGCCGGCGGCCTGCTCATGGGCGCGGCCACGAATCTACGGCCCGATCTTTTCCGCATGGTCATCTCGCACGTCCCTTTCGTGGACGTACTCAACACGATGCTGGATGCTTCCCTGCCGCTGACCGTCGGCGAATACGAAGAGTGGGGCAATCCGCAGATCCGAGAAGACTACGAATACATGAAAACGTATTGCCCCTACACGAATCTCGCCGGGAAAAACTACCCCGCGATTCTCATGAAGACGTCGCTGAACGACAGCCAGGTCATGTATTGGGAGCCGGCGAAGTATGTTGCCAGGCTGCGCACTCTCAAGACTGACGCCAATCCGCTTCTCTTAAAAACAAACATGAACGCGGGCCACGGCGGCGCCTCCGGCCGGTATGATTACCTCCGTGAGATCGCATTCGACTACGCCTTTTTGCTGACGCAGCTCGGCATACGCTCGTGAGTCCCAGGCTCCGGGCAGCGGCAAGCTGCCCCTTGAATCGATGACGGAACCGGCCACACCCCTGATGCAGCAGTATCACGCCATCAAGGCGCGCTACCCGCACGCCTTGTTGCTTTTTCGCCTCGGCGATTTCTACGAGCTTTTCTACGAAGACGCCATCACCGCTGCGCGCGAACTGCAAATCACGCTGACCTCGCGCAACCGGGAGCGCGGCCAGGCCATCCCCATGTGCGGAGTTCCGTATCACGCCGCGGACAATTACCTTGCGCGGCTGATCCGCGCCGGGTACAAAGTCGCCGTCTGCGATCAGATGGAGCAGCCCGGCCCCGGCAAGAAACTCGTCCGGCGCGAAGTCGTCCGCGTCATCACGCCCGGCACGGCCACCGATGCGGCCCTTCTCGAGGCACGCGAGAACAGTTTCCTCGCCGCCGTCGCGCAGCATCCTTCGCGGTCGGCCGTGGGCATTGCCTACGTGGACGTTTCCACCGGCGAGTTCCAGGCCACGGAGTTTTCTGGCGCCCGCGCGGAAGAAGCCGCTAGAGAGGAGCTGCAGATCCTTCGCCCGCGCGAAATCCTCCTCGCGCGCCCGAGCCAGCTCTTCGAGAGCGCCCGCGCTTCGCTCCTCGATGGCGTCGGCGGTGTCGAGACCCGCCTCGACGATTGGGCCTTTGAGCGGAATTACGCCGAACGCCTTCTCCGCGAACAGTTCGGGGTTGCCGAGCTCAACGCCTTCGGCCTCGACCAACACCCGCAGGCTGCGGCGGCCGCCGGCGCCATCGTCCACTATCTTCGCGAAAACGCCTCTCGCGGGGACGACGCAGCCGCCCGCGGCACGCTGGCGCACCTCGACCGCGTGCGCTATTACGAACAGCAGGACGCGCTCGTTCTTGACCCGGTCACCGTGCGAAACCTCGAACTCCTTAGCCCGATCTTTTCCGAAGAGGAGGGGCGCGGTGGTCCTGCAACTCTGCTCGCCACGCTCGATGAAAGCGTCACCGGCATGGGCGCCCGGCTGCTCCGCGGTTGGATTCTCCGCCCCCGGCTCGAGCCCGATGAAATCGAAGCCCGCCTCGACGCCGTCGCCCGCCTCAAGCAACAGACCGTCCTGCGCGAGGAGCTCCGCCGCGAGTTGCAAGGCATTCTCGATCTCGAGCGCCTCACCAGCCGCATCGCTATGGGGATTGCCGCGCCTCGCGAGATGGTCGCCCTGCGCAAGTCCCTCGCCCACCTTCCGATGCTCCGAAAATTCCTCGAGCCGCATGCCTCCAGCGGGGCTGGCCGCTTGCGCGAGCTCCACCAGGAGCTCGATGACCTCGCCGATGTCCGCCAACGCCTTGAGCGCGCCATCGCCGATGACCCGCCCGCGCTGGCTTCCGATCCCGGCATCATCCGCGCCGGCTACCACAAAGAGCTCGAGGAGTTCCGCAGCCTCAGCCAGCACAGCAAACAGATTATCGCCGCGATGGAGGAGCGCGAACGCAAGCGCACCGGAATCGCGTCCCTGAAAATCCGCTTCAATCAGGTCTTCGGCTACTACATCGAGGTGTCCAAGCCCAACCTGCATCTCGTCCCGGCTGACTTCGAGCGCAAGCAAACACTCGTCAATGCGGAGCGCTTCACTTTCCCGGAGCTGAAGGAATACGAGCGGAAAATCCTCGCCGCCGACGAGCGCATCCTTGAAATCGAGCGCCGGCTTTTTGCCGAAATTCGCGCCGCCGTCGCCGCGGAAGCTCATCGCCTGCGCCGCACTGCCTCCGCCGTGGCGGAGCTGGATGTCCTTGCGAACTTCGCAAAGCTTGCCGCCGATCGCGGCTACGCCCGGCCCGAATTCAACAGCCGCGGCGAGCTGCTTATCGCGGGAGGCCGCCACCCGGTGATCGAAGAGCTCCTCCGACACCGCGGCGAGCGTTTCGTACCCAATGATCTTTGCTTCGAGCCCGGCCGCCAGCAGATTCTCCTCATCACCGGGCCGAACATGGGCGGCAAGTCCACCTACCTGCGCCAAGCCGCGCTGATCATCCTGATGGCGCAGATGGGATCGTTCGTGCCCGCGCGCGAAGCGGAGCTCCCTCTCACCGACCGCATCTTCACCCGCATCGGCGCCTCGGATAACCTTGCCCGCGGCCGTTCCACGTTTCTCGTGGAGATGAGCGAGGTCGCGACCATCTTGAACGACGCCACCCCGTCCAGTCTCGTCCTTCTCGACGAAGTAGGCCGCGGCACCGCGACCTTCGACGGCCTCTCCATCGCCTGGGCCGTCGTCGAGCATCTCCAGAAACACACTCGCGCGCGCACTCTCTTCGCCACGCACTATCACGAGTTGACCGAGCTCGCCGATCTTCTCCCCGGCGTCAAGAATGTTCATGTTTCCGTGAAGGAAACGCCCAATGAAATCATCTTTCTCCGACGCGTCGAGCCCGGCAGCGCGGACAAGAGTTACGGCATCGAAGTCGCCCGCCTTGCCGGCCTGCCGCGCAGCGTCATTGAGCGCGCCCGCGAAGTCCTGAAGAAGCACGAACAGAGCGAGCACCAGCTCAGCGAAAAACTAACCCCGGGCGCGGCGGACTCGGCGCGCTCCAACGGCTACCAGGAAGTTCTCTTCACTCCGCTCGACCGCGCCGTCCTCGAGGCCCTGCGCAAGGCCGACCTCGACCAATTGAAGCCCATAGAAGCCCTGAATCTCCTCGCCGAGCTGAAAAAACAGATCTCATGAACGCGCGCCCCATGCTCGTCCTCGGTATCATGTCCGGCACGTCCGCCGACGGCGTGGATCTTGCCCTCGCGCGCACTTCCGGCGCGCCGCCGCGCCTGAAAACGAAACTCCTCGGCCACACCAGCGTCGGCTTTCCTGCACCGCTTCGAAAAGAAATTCTGCGCGTCGCGGAAGGCGGCACGCTGACCGCGGGGAAACTGAGCCAATTGAATTTTAGACTCGGGGAATGTTTCGCGGACGCCGCAAGACAAGCCTGCCGCCGGTTCCGCGTGCCGCCCTCGCGCATCACGCTGATCGGCTGCCACGGCCAGACCCTCTATCACCAGGGCCGCCCCTCGCGGTTTCTCGGCCGCTCCACCGCCTCGACCCTTCAGATCGGCGACGCGTCCATCATCGCCGCGCGTACCGGCATCACCACGGTCGCAGACTTTCGCCCCGCGGACATGGCGCTCGGCGGCCAGGGCGCTCCGCTCGTCCCTTACGTGGACTATCTTCTCTACCGCCACGCGAAGCTCGGCCGCGTCTCGCTGAATCTCGGCGGCATTGGCAACATCACCGTGCTGCCGGCCGCGGCCAAGCCCGCGCAGGTCTCGGCCTTCGACACCGGTCCGGGCAATATGCTCATCGATGCCCTCGTCCACAAATTCTCGCGCGGCCGCCGGCGCTACGACAAAGATGCACGTATCGCCCTGTCCGGGCGCAGCATCCCTGCGCTCCTTGACGAGTTGCTGCGTGACCCCTATCTGGTCCTCGCGCCGCCGAAGAGCACCGGCCGCGAATACTACGGCCGCGCCTACCTGGAAAAGCTCATCGCCTCCGGCCGCAGGCATCGCGCCCGCCCGGCGGACCTCATTCGCGCCGCGACCATTTTTACCGCTCTGTCCGTTGTGGATGCGCTGCACCGTTTTGTTCTTCCCAGGACGAAGATTCATCAACTCATCGTCTCCGGTGGCGGCGCAAACAATCCCCTCATCCTCGCTCAGATCGCTGCCGCCCTTCCCGGCATCGAGATTATTCCCTCTTCGCGTCTCGGCATTCCCGCCGGCGCGAAGGAGGCCTACGCCTTCGCCCTTCTCGCCTACGAAACGTTTCATCGCCGTTCCGGCAACTTGCCTTCCGCCACGGGTGCCCGCGGTCCCGCCATTCTGGGTAAAATCGCCTATGCCCCGCCGCGCTGATCGCCGCCCTGCTCTCTCCGTCCTTACCTCCATACTTCCTTACTTCCTTGCCTCCTTCTTTCTCTTGAGCTGCTCCCGAGCGAAAACATTTGATCCTTCTTCGCTGGCCTTCCTCATCGAATCCAACCCCGCCAATCTCGATCCTCGCTTCGCCACCGACGCCCAATCGCAACGCATTGACGGCCTGCTCTTCTCGAGCCTCGTCGAACACGACGAACAGTTAAACCTTCGCGGCGACCTCGCCGAGCGCTGGGAATCGCCCGATTCCCTCACCTACGTTTTTCACCTCCGCGGCAATGCATTCTTCCATGACGGCCGCCGCGTCACCTCGGCCGACGTCAAAGCGACATTCGATTTCCTGCTGGATCCCGCCAACCGTTCGCCCAAGCGCGGCGCATTTCGCATGGTGACATCCGTCGAATCGCCCGACGACGCCACCGTCGTCTTTCATCTAAGAGAACCCTACGCTTCGTTCGTCTGGAACATGTCCCGCCCCGCGATTGGCATCGTTCCGGCCGGCGCAGGGGCGGACTTCGCAAAGCATCCCATCGGCTCGGGGCCGTTTCGCTTCGTGAGCCAGAAGCAGGACGACGAAGTCATCGTCGAACGCAACCCTGCCTATTTCCGCGCAGCGCCGTCTCTCGCCGGGGTTCGCTTCCGCGTCGTTCCCGATGCCGTTGTCCGCGCCCTCGAACTCCGAAAAGGCACCGCCGACATCGAAATCAGCTCCCTCTCCCCGGACATCATTCCAGCGCTCGCGCGCCAGCCGCATCTCGAGGTCAGCGAGCGCCCTGGCACGAATTTTGCCTACCTGGGCCTCAATCTCGAAGATGCGGTCCTCGCGCACCGCGAGGTGCGCCAGGCGCTCGCGTATGCCACGGATCGCGATTCCCTCATCCGCTATCTTCTGCGCGGCCAGGGTCGCATCGCCACGGGCATTCTTCCACCCAACCACTGGGCGTACTCCGCGGATGTCCTGGTTTATTCCTGCGACCTCGTCCGCGCCGAAAAGCTTCTCGATGCCGCGGGCTTCCCCCGGAAACGGGATGGAGTGCGGTTCCATCTCACGCTGAAAACCTCCACCGAAGAACAGGCGCGCCTTATCGGCGCCGCTCTCCAGGAGCAGTGGCGGAAAGCCGGCGTCGAGCTCGAACTCCGCCCGCTCGAACTCGCCACGCTGCTCTCCGATGCCGCGCGCGGAAATTTCCAGCTTACCTTCCTCCGCTGGGTCGGAGGGAACAACGACCCGGCCATTTTTGATCTCGTCTTTTCCTCAAAGCGCATTCCGCCCGACGGCGCGAACCGCGGCCACTACCGCAATCCGCGGATGGACCTCCTGGCCTCGCAAATTCTTGTGGAAACGGATCTCGAAAAAAGGAAGGCTCTCTGCGCCGAAGCCCAGAGGATTCTCGCGGAAGACTTGCCCTACCTGCCGATGTGGTTCACGAACGTGGTTTCCGTTCACCGGCGCGGACTCGGCGCGCTCGATCTGTCTCCCACCGGCGATTACGACTTTCTCGCGACCCTGCGCCCCGCCCCGCGCTAGCTCAGAGCGCGTTGAATCTCCGCGAGCGGAATCGCGCCTTCGCGGAGGATCTTCCAGTCCTCGCCGTGCAGCTCGAGTATCGTCGAGGGCAGCGCCGCTCCCGTGTCGCCTGCGTCCAGAACCAGCGGTAAGCGATCGCCGAGCTGCTTCATCACCTGTTCCGCATTCGAGCACGCGGGGAATCCCGAAATATTCGCGCTCGTCCCCGTCATCGGCCCGTCAAACTCCTCGATCAATCGCTGCACCACTTCGCTCTTCGGCCAGCGCACCGCGATGCGCCCTGTGTTCGCGGTCACTT
The DNA here is from genome assembly GCA_041497835.1 of Terriglobia bacterium. Lineage (GTDB taxonomy): Bacteria > Acidobacteriota > Terriglobia > Acidiferrales > UBA7541 > Acidiferrum. The sequence continues at coordinate 22,451 of JBGQHF010000032.1, read as the reverse complement.
TGAGCGGAAGCCGGTGCGACGCATCCATGACCATGGTCAGCGCGCCCGGCCAGAATTCCTCCGCCAGCCGCAGGAAATTTCGCGGACCTTCGCGCGCCAGGAGCAGCGCCTGATCCAGCGAATTGACCAGAATCGGCAGCGCCCGGGTCTCCGGGCGGCCTTTCACGCGATAGATTTCGTCCACTGCCGCCAGATTGAAGGGATCGGCCGCAAGGCCGTAGAGCGTGTCGGTGGGAATCCCGATGACACACCCGCGTGCCAGGTAGTGTGCCGCATAGCGCAGTGCTTCCGCATCCGGGGACCGCGCGTCTATGCGCAAAAGTTCTGCCGGCAACTTTTTGGCCTCGGGGCTGTCGTAGTCCCAATCCCGCAGCGCCGCATCACGCTGCGCTGCTTCGAGGGACGCTACCACAGCCCCCGCAGACCACGCAACGCCAGCCTTGTTCTTGCCCCGGGGCTTTGCCGTCCGGGACGGCCTTTGCTACCCTCGCAGCATGGCGCCGCCCATCCCGCCCGCCAAACCCGCTCGTTCCCGCGTTCGTCCTGGCGCGGAAGGCGCGCCCCTCACCAGCCGCGATAACCGCTGGCTCAAGGAGTTCCGCATCGCCCTCCGCGGCGGCGTGCCCACCGCTTCCGGCTGCGCCGGCGTGGAAGGCGTCCGCCTCGTCGAAGAAGCGCTGCGTTCCGGTTGCCGCATCGAGGCTGTCCTCCTCAGCGAGTCCGGCGAGCGCTACCACGAGCGACTCGCCCCGTACATTGACCGCCGGGAGATGGCCTTCCCCGTACTGCGCACCACCGACCGCCTCTTCGAAGGCATCGCCGACACGGAACATCCCCAGGGTGTCGCCGCCCTGGTCGAGCCGCGCGCCGCGAGCTTCGAAGATTTGCTTCGTCCCTCCTCTGGCACGCCCTTGCTCGTCATCCTCGCGGGCGTTCAAGACCCCGGCAACGTCGGCACAATCCTGCGCACTGCCGCCGCTTTCGGCGCGACCGGCGCAGCGACTTGCGCTTCCGGGCAGAGCGGCACCGCCAGTCCCCATTCCCCAAAAGCCCTGCGCGCTTCGGCCGGGGCAGCCCTGCATTTGCCGCTACTCGTTGGAATGTCTCTGCCCATTCTTCTCGCGCAACTCCTCGTCTCCGGCGTCCAGACACTCGCTTCCATCGTCCGCGAACCCCAGGAAGGAGATGGCCCGGCGTTGTGTCCCTGGGAAGTGGACTGGCGCGGGCCGGTGGCGCTTCTCGTCGGCAATGAAGGAGCCGGCCTGCCGCTGGAGATCGAGCGCAGCGCCGGCGCGCGCATTCGCATCCCCATGGCGGCTTCCGCGGAATCGCTCAACGCCGCGGCCGCGGCTGCGGTACTCTTCTATGAAGCCGCGCGTCAGAGGAAGCTCCTGAGCGGGGATGAAGCGAGACAGTGAGCCTCTTCTCGAAATTGCCTTCCCTTGAACCCGAAACGCCGGCGGCGCTCCAGCCGCTTGCGGAGCGCATGCGCCCGCGCACACTCGACGAATTCATCGGCCAGGAGAAGCTCCTCGGCCCGGGAAAAGCGCTGCGCGCCCAGATCGAGCACGACGATCTGGGCTCGATGATCTTCTGGGGGCCGCCTGGATGCGGCAAGACCACTCTCGCGCGGGTGATCGCGCGCCTCACGCGCTCGGAGTTCGTCTCGTTCACTGCCGTGCTCTCCGGAATCAAGGAGATCAAGGAAGTTATGGCCGCCGCCGAGCGCCAGAGCCGCTCCGGCCGCCGCACCATCGTCTTCGTGGACGAAGTGCACCGTTTCAACAAGGCGCAGCAGGACGCTTTTCTCCCGCACGTCGAGGCGGGACACATCCTCTTCATCGGCGCAACCACCGAAAACCCTTCTTTTGAAGTGATTTCTCCCCTGCTCTCGCGCACAAAAGTGTATGTTCTCGAGCCCCTTGCCACGCCGCTCATCGCCGAGCTTCTTCGCCGCGCCCTCGACGACGCGGAGCGTGGCCTCGGTAAGGAGCACATCGAAGCCCCGGACGACGTCCTCTTCCGTATCGCGTCGTTTGCCAATGGCGACGCGCGCTCCGCTTACAACACGCTCGAGCTGGCTGCGCGCAGCGCTCCGCCGGACCCCGCCGGCCGGCACCGCATCACTCCGGAGCTCCTCGAGGACGTTCTCCAGCGTAAACTCCTTCGCTACGACAAGGCCGGCGAGGAGCACTACAACCTCATCTCCGCGCTGCACAAATCCGTGCGCAACTCGGACCCCGACGCCGCGCTCTATTGGCTCGCGCGCATGCTCGAATCCGGCGAGGATCCCCTCTATCTCGCGCGCCGCATGGTGCGCATGGCCAGCGAGGATATCGGCCTCGCCGAACCCGGAGCTCTCTCCGTCACGCTCGCCGCGAAAGATGCTTTCGATTTCCTGGGCGCGCCCGAGGGCTATCTGGCCCTCGCGCAAGCCGCTGTCTATCTCTCGCTGGCCCCCAAATCCAACGCGCTCTACACGGCCTGCGGAAACGTACTTGACGACGTGCGCAAGACCGAAGCCGATCCTGTACCCTTGCATCTGCGCAACGCCGTCACCGGCCTGATGAAGCACATCGGCTACGGCCAGGGCTACCAGTACGCGCACAACTTCGAGGAGAAAGTCACGGACATGACCTGCCTGCCGGAAAACCTGGCCTCCCGCACCTACTACAAGCCCACCGATCAAGGCTTTGAGCAGCGCCTGCGCCAGCGCCTCGAAGAGATTCGCAACATCCGCATCAAGAGGAAGTCCGCACCGTGAACTGTCCGTGTTCGCAGAGCCGCTTCCGCTGGCTCCGTCGTCTGTGCTCGCTTATTTGTGCGCTCGCCGCCTGCTGTTCCCTGCCCGTTCGCGCGCAAGACTCGCCGCTGCAGACTATCGACGAAGAAATTACCGCCTTCGCCTACGCGCCCGACGGCCGCATCGTCTACTCCGTCCGGCACATTCTCAAGACCAAGCTGTACGACCTGCAGCGCGACGACATCTGGCTCCAGGACGCGGGTGGCAAGCGCCGGCGTTTCCTCCAGGGCGAGAAACTCGTCCATGGAAATGCGCCGTTCAGCTATTCGGTGGATTCCTTCCGCTGGTCCCCCGACAGCCGCATGATCCTTGCCCAGCTCGATACGATTTTCGTCGTGGACGACAGTGGAAACACCCGCGATGCCAAGATGGCTCTCCTTTTTGATGATGCCGGAAAGCAGATTCGCATCGCCGATTCAAAAGAATTTCTCTTTGATGCCACCGCCGCCGGGTGGCTTGCCGACAACGCCACGATTGCTTATCTCGCGGAAGCGGTGAAGCCGCATCTGCTCTATGGAATCGTGTCCCTGCGGTTCGCCGCCGGGCGCGGCGGCAGCGTGTTCGCCGGCCGCACCTTTGTGGATGCGGACTGGATCCCCAAGTCGAGCACCGCCATCGCCGTCGAGCGCGACCGCAGCTTCAGTGGCCCGCCCCGCCTCCAGCGCCTCGACCTCGTTAAGGAAATCGACACGGAGCTCGCCACGCTGGACGGGTATTCCGGAGGCATCTCCGTCTCCCCGAGCGGCGCGAAAGTCGCCTATTACCTCGATCACGAAGTCCTGGAGATCCGCGACCTCGCCGCGCCGAGCCGCATTGCCCGCGTTCGCGTCGGCCTCGGCGCGTTTCAGTGGTCTCCCGATGAAAAGCGTATTCTGTTGAAGCGCGCCCCGGGGAAAAAGTCGGGCGACCTGGTTTGGATCGATATACCGGCGTTCGTGGATGAAACTGCAGTGAAAAAGAGCGAGATCCCCGTCGATCAGCCGGCCCTCACTCCCATTTTGCACGGCCTGACGTTTCGCGATTTACAGATTTCCCCGGACGGCCGATTCCTCGCCGTCGTCCAGACCGGCAAGCGCAACCTGCTCGTCTTCCCTCTTCCTCCGCGCTAGAGTACAACTCCTCGAATCCTTGCAATCAGATCTGCTTGTCATTTTGCGTTTTACTGCGCAAATCTCCGGAAGAAGCTGTCCGGCTTCCATTCCGGGCGGTGCGGCGCATTTGCCACTCGCATCGCCAGCGCTCCCAGAATCGCATTGAACTGCGCCGCCCCGGCCAAGTTCACCGGCTGCTTGGCATCATCCGCCGGGCCGTGATACCGCTCCTTGTACCAGTCTTTGAAAATCTTCTCTTCCGGCGTGCCCGGCACGTACCCGAACTTGAACGCCAGCGCTGGAACACCCTTGCGAATAAAACTGTACTGATCGCTGCGGATGAACCGGTTGTGCTCCGGCTCCTTGTCCGCCTGCACCTCGACTCCCATCCCCGCGGCGGCCGCGCGGACATCATCTCCCAGCGCCGATTCGCCGAGCCCCTGCACTTCCAGAACCTTCAGCGGAAACAGCGGCAGGAACATATCCATATTCAGGTCCGCCACGATGCTCTTGGCATTCACCGTGGGATGTTCCGCAAAATACTTCGACCCCAGCAGCCCCTTCTCTTCCCCCGATACCGCGAGAAACAAGATGGATCTTTTCGGCTTCGCGCCCGATTCCTTCATCGCCCGTGCAACCTCGATCAACGACGCGATTCCCGACGCATCGTCCATCGCCCCGTTGTAAATCTTGTCCCCGTTGACCTCTGCCCCGATCCCCACGTGGTCCAAATGAGCGCTGATCACCACGTATTCCTTGCTCAGCACCGGGTCGTTCCCTCGCAGCACCCCGGCGATGTTTTTCGATTGCACCGCCCATTTCTTCACGCTGGTGCGCGCCCTTAATTTCATGGCCAGGGGAAAATGCGGCAGCGGCTTGTCTGCATTCACCGCAGCCATAACTTCCTCGAACGTGTGTCCGGACCCGGCAAAGAATTTCTCGGCGCGCTCCGGATTGATCACCAGTGAGAAGGAATATCCTGCCAGCCGTGCTCCAACCGCTTCGTTGACGATCTCCATCTTCGGCTCAAACCGCGCCCCCGCCGTCCGCGCCCACGGCACCTCTGCCGCCTTCGGATTCGCTATGGATGCGACGCCGATGGCCCCCGCCTTCAACAGCGCCTTCCGTCTTTCCTCGCTCGATTGAAAATGCGCCTTGACCGGCCCCGGCATCGTGCCCGGCCCGCCCGTGATGAACACCGCGACCTTCCCCTGCAAATTCTGGCCCGCCAAGTCGTCGTAATTCAGCTCCGGCACGCTCAGCCCATACCCGACGAATACGGCTTCCGCCTCAACCTGTCTTGCTGTGTCCCGGTTGACGGTGAGGAAACCATCCTCTCCGGATTTGACAGGCTCCCGGTTTCCACCGCGCACCAATTCCAGCGAGGAACGTTCCTCCGCGATCTGCGTCGCGAGCAGCGCCACCGGCTGGGCGAATCCTTCCACACCCGCCGGCGCAAGCCCTGCCTGCTTGAATTGTTCCTCCACGTACGCCGCCGCCGTCGCAAACCCCTTGCTCCCCGTGTCGCGCCCTTCCAGCTTGTCGTCCGCGAGGAATTGCACGTGCGCCCACCAACGCTTGCCCAGCGCCTCCCAGTCCGGGCTTTGCGGCCAGGCGCCGGCTGCGCCTGCAAGGCCCAGACACACCGCCAGCGTCACGATTCGTTTCATCGCAGTCTCCCATTCGTGGATTGCTTTTTCGCGTGGCTAGTAAAACTCAGGACGTCAATTGGCGCAATCTTTTTCGGTGCTCCACCATGATGCACGCATCCATCACCACCGTCATTCCCGCTGCCAGGGCGCGCTTCGCCGCTGCTCGGTTTTCGATTCCCTGCTGCATCCAGATGACCTTGGCGCCCTTGCGGATGGCGTCGTCCACCACTGCCGGCACATCCTCCGCTTTGCGGAAGATGTCCACGATCTCGACGGGTTCGGGAATGTCTTGCAGCCGCGCATAACACCGCGCCCCGAGCACTTCTGTCTCATTGGGATTCACGCCGATCATCCGGTAGCCCGCCTCTTTTAGATAGGCGGCAATCTCATTGCTCGGCCGGAACTTTTTCGAGGAAATTCCCACGACCGCAACCGTATCGCTATTCTTCAAAATCTCCAGCACCGGGTCGGGTGCGGCATGCGCCCCTTCGGGAAGGAGGACGATCATTGCTTGACGAACTCCCTCTTCGCGCCATACGCCGGCCAGACGTCTCCCATCGCCGCCAGGCACTTTTCGTTCTCCTCGGGTCTCCCCACCGTGATGCGCACCGCCTCCGGCAAACCCATCCAGCCGAGCGGCCGCACGATCACGCCTCTGCGCAACAACTCTTCGCAGATGGGGCTTGTTTCCGGCCCCAGTTCCAGAAACACAAAATTCGTATCCGACGGCGCGGGCGTCAGCCCGAGCCTCGCAAATCCCTCGGCAAGCTGCTTCCGCCCCGCGCGATTAGATTCCACCGAGCGGCGCACGTGTTCGGCGTCATCCAGCGCGGCCAGTGCGGCGGCCTGCGCCAGGTTCGACACGTTGAACGGCGTCCGCAGCTTGTTCAATTCCGTCACCAGCCCGGACCGCCCGATTCCGTAACCGATTCGCAGCCCCGCCAGCCCGTACACCTTCGAGAATGTCCGCAGGATCAGCAGATTGTCGTGTCTCCGAAAAAGTTCGATCGACTTCGGATAGTCCGCGCGCTCCACATATTCGCAGTACGCCTCATCCAAAACGACGAGCACCTCTTCCGGCACTCGCGCCAAAAACGCATCCAGCTCCCCGGCGCCGAAGGCCGTTCCCGTCGGATTGTTCGGATTTGCCAGATAGATGATCCGCGTTTCGGCGGTAATCGCGCCGGCCATCGCCGACAGGTCAAACGTGAAATTGCGCAGCGGCACCAGCGTGAGCCTCGCCCCGCTCGCTCGAATCGCGATCGGAAACAGCGCAAACGTGCCCTGCGAGGTGATTCCCTCCAGCCCCGGCCGCAGCAGTGCCCGCGACGCGAGGTCAATGACCTCGCTCGACCCCAGCCCAATAAAAATCTGCTCCGGCGTTACACTGTGCCGCCCCGCCAGCGCTTCCCGCAGCCGCTTGCTCCCGCCCTCCGGATAGCGATTCGATTCCGCCAGCGCGCGCTTCACCGCCTCCACCGCTAGGGGCGATGGCCCCAGCGGATTCTCGTTCGATGCCAGCTTGACCGCGCGAATCTTCAGCTCGCGCTCGACTTCTTCGATGGGTTTTCCCGGAACGTAGGCGGGCAGTCCGCGGATGTAGCCCGGAATGAGTTCTTCGATTGGGCGCGTCATTGTGCGGCGGCGGTCTCTTTGCGCGGCTTTTCTCGGCGCGCGGGTTTTGCCGCCGGCCGGCGTAGCGCGCGGCGCAGCGCCTCCACTTCAGGCTCGCTGAGCGTGCGGTACCTTCCCTGCGGCAGCCCTTCCAGAGTAAGCGGCCCGATGGCAATCCGTTTGATCTTCTCCACGGGATGTTGCGCAGAAAACAGTACCCTTCGCAGCACATCCCGGCGGGAGTCTCGCATGGATACCTCATACCAGAAATTCACCGGATGGCCGCGCGTGGCGCCCGGCTGGCGGATGGGCTCCAACTTCACCCCGGCGCGCGCCGCAACCGCCTCGATGACCGGCTCCGGCAGCCGTCCTTTCACCTTCACGTAGTACACCTGCGGCAAGCTGTTCCACGTGCGCAGCATTTCCGCGGCAAGCTCTCCGTCATTGGTCAAAAACATCAGCCCCGACGCGTCGTAGTCGAGCCGCCCCACCGGATACACGCGCTCGGGCAGCCCGCGCAAGCAATTCCGCAGCGTCTTCCGCCCTTCCGGATCCGCCATCGTCGAAACGACCTCCGGCGGCTTGTGCAGCAGGAGATGGACTTTTCTTTCTTCCGCGTGGATCACGCGGCCCGCGGCTTCGATGCGGTCGTGTTGCGCATCCGCCTTCGTGCCCAGCTCCGTCACCACGCTGCCGTTCACGCGCACCTGTCCGCTCAGGATGAGCTGCTCGGCATGCCGCCGCGAAGCTATCCCCGCCCGCGCAATAATTTTTTGCAGCCGCTCTTGCATGGTAGGAGCGCGCACTACGGAGGCGGCATCTATCCCGGCCGGGCCGGGACGCCGCCATCTTCTTTGTTCTTTCGCGTGCGCCGTATTCTGTTTTCTCTGCGCTCTCTGCGTTTCGCTCTATCCGTACTACTCCCCGGCCGCCGCCGTTTTCGGCGACTTGCCGCTCTCCGCTTCCGGCATGCCCTCATTGGACGCCGCTGTTTCTTCCCGCAGTTCCTCGCGCGCTTCCATCTCGGCACTCGCTTCTCCGAGGCTTGCCTCGTTCGTTGCTCCCTCTTCGGCCGGCGCGAAGCCCTCATCGCTCCCCAGCGCCTCGCGCGCCAGCGCCTCAAACTCCTTCAGGCTCGGCAGCTCGTCCAGGTCGCTCAATCCGAAGCGCATCAGGAATTCCTTCGACGTGCGGTACAAAATCGGCCGCCCGATCACTTGCTTGCGCCCCGCCGTCGTGATCAGCCGTTTGTCCAGCAGCGTTTTCAGCACGCCTGCCGTGTTCACCCCGCGAATTTCCTGAATTTCCGGCGCGGTCACTGGCTGTTTGTACGAAATCACGGCCAGCGTCTCGAGGGCCGGCATCGTCAGCCGCAGCGGCGGCCGCAGGTTCTTGATGAACCTCCGCACCAGTTCGTGGTGCTGCGGCTTCGTGTACGTCTTGTAACCGCCCGCCACCGCGCGAATCTCGATCCCGCGCTCCTCGCCGCCGGTACTGGCCACCAGTTCGTCGAGCGCCGCCTGCACGACCAGTTTTTCTTCCCCTAGCGCCTGCGCGAGCTGCTCGATCGTCACCGGCTCGTCCGCCGCATAGATGATCGCTTCCAGCGCCGCTCTGCGTTCTTCGTTGGTCATTGATATTGCTCGTCGATCTGCCGGACCTCGCCGGCCTCGTCAAACACCGCGTCGAACATCTTGTGTTTCCGCGCCAGGATCTCGCCGAACGGCTTCGCCTGCACCAGGGCCACCGCTTGCATCTTCACCATCTCCAGCAGCGCCAGAAACGCCACAATCATCGCGTGCCGCGACGCGCACGCCTCGAAAAACTGGATCAGGCTCACCGTGCCGTTCTCGCTCGCCACGATCTGCCCGCGCAGTTGCGCCATCATCTGCGCCACGGTGAACTGCTCGTGCTGCAGCTCGATCCGCGACACTTCCCTGCGCCGCTCGATCACCTGCTGGAACACCTTCACCAGATCCACCAGGGAAACAACCAGCTCGCCCTCCGTGCCCTTCTCGTCGTAGAGCGATTTGTCCGGCTTCGACCACACGTGCGCTTCGATCTGCTGCTTCTGATAGAGCAGTTGCGCCGCGTTTTTGTACTTCTCGTGCTCCACCAGCCGGTGCACCAATTCCGCGCGCGGGTCCCCCATCTCCTCCGGCCCGGCCAGCGGGTCCGGCGGCAGCAGCATCTTCGACTTGATGTAGATCAGAGTTGCCGCCATGTACACGAAGTCCGCGGAGACGTCAATGTTCAGCTCTTCGAGCTTGTGCAGGTACTCGAGATACTGCGCCGTGATCTTCGCGATGGGGATGTCGTGGATATTGATCTCCTGCTTGCGGATCAAGTCCAGCAGCAGGTCCAGCGGCCCCTCATACATCGCAATCTGTATCTTGTACGGCGTCGCCATTCTTTTTTTCTTTTGCCTCTGTACCTTACCCGTGTGCCTTGCCTGTGTTTCCTGCCTGTGTAGCGCCGGGCTTTAGCCCGGCATCTTCTTTTTCTTCTCTTCCTCTTATCCTGTCATTCCGAGCGAAGGGCCGACCGGTCGGCCCGAAGTCGAGGAATCTCTCTTCCTTCCTCTATTTCCTTGCCTGCGCACTTCTCATTGCGGGGTTGCCGATCTCCGCTCGCTTCTTCTCCCACCCAAACACCGCTTCTCTTACTCTTCCCATCGTCGCTTGCGCTACTTTACCCGCTTTCTTCGAGCCCTCGTCAAGAATTTCCAGCACCCGCCCCGGATGCTTTTCATATTCGCTGCGCCGCGCGCGCACCGGCTCAATCCATTTAATCAGGTGATCTGCCATTGCCGCTTTGCACTCGATGCACCCAATCTCCGCCGTCCGGCACCCCTGCGCCGCCCACTCCAGCGTTTCTTGCGGCGAAAACAGTTTGTGCCAGTCATATGCCGGACACACGTCGGGATTTCCAGGATCCGTCCGGCGCTTCCGCGCCGGATCGGTCATCATCACCTTCGTCTTCGCCCGAATGCTCTCGTCGCTCTCGCTCAGCGAAATCGCATTCCCATAACTCTTCGACATCTTCCGCCCGTCCGTCCCCGGTATCCTCGGCGTCTTCGTCAATTCGTGCTGTGGCGCAACCAATAAGTCCGAGAGCCCACCTAAGCCATTGGCCAAGTAATAGCCCTTTTCTTGAAGCGATGAAGAGCGAAACGCAGTTTTCAGTGCACTGAGTTTATCCGCATAAGAAGTACGGGCAGCCGGCGTAATTTCCGGTCCAATTTCGGAAGATATTCCGCAGGCGGTCGCGGCTGCATACAAATCCGTATCATTAGCAAAGTTCGGCAGGACCAGATCAGCGAATGCTAAGTTGAACCGTCGAACGATTTCGCGACTCAATTCAACATGCGAAACTTGATCCTCCCCCACAGGCACAACCAGCGGCACACCTTCTTCGCTGTACATCACGATGTCCGCCGTCTGCAGCACCGGATACCCCAAAAACCCATACGTATGAAGGTCCTTCTCCTTGATGTTGTCGAGCGCCTCTTTGTAGGTCGGCACTCGCTCGAGCCACCCGAGCGGCGTCACCATCGAGAGCAGCAAGTGCAGCTCCGCGTGCTCCGGCACCAGCGACTGCAAAAAGATCACGGACTTGGCCGGGTCCAGCCCCGCTGCCAGAAAATCCGTCGCAATCTCAATCGTGTTCTGCGCAATCGCCGAAGTGTCCGCGTAGTCGCTCGTCAACGCGTGCCAGTCCGCGATGAAGTAGCAGCACTCATACGCCGGATCATTCTGCAAGCGCACCCAATTCTGTAACGCCCCAAAGTAATGCCCGATGTGCAGCCGACCCGTCGGCCGCATCCCGCTCACCACCCGTTTCTTCTTCGCCTCAGCTGCTGTTGTCACCATCTACTCCCCAGCTCGCGCTTCTCATTTCCTGTGCAGCGCCGGGCTTTAGCCCGGCATCTTCACCTTGCTGTCATTCCGACCGGAGGGCCGACGTTTTTCATCGACCCGCAGCGGATCGTGGATTCCGGCCTTGCCGGAAGGAATCTCTCTTCGATCCACGCTTCCAGAATCCACTCGCATCCGCCGCGCGCGCCACCTACGCCTTCCCCAGCAACTCCCTTGCGATGACCATCCTCTGGATCTCGCTTGTCCCTTCATAGATCGTAATCACTCGCGCATCGCGGTACATCCGCTCCACGTCCGTCTCCCGCGAATATCCCACGGCTCCGTGCACCTGCACGGCCTTGTACACCACGCGGTTCACCATCTCGCTCGCATACAGCTTTGCCTCCGACGCCGCGGCGCCCATCCTCCCGCCGGAGTCCTTCAGCCACGCCGCGTGATACAGCAGCCCGCGCGCCGCCTCGATCTCCGTCTGCATATCAGCGATCATCCATTGAATCGCCTGAAACTCGCTGATCGTTTTCCCGAATGCGCGCCGCTGCTTCGCGTACTTCACCGCCTCTTCCATCGCGCCCTGCGCCAGGCCCACGGCCTGCGCCGCAATCCCAATCCGCCCGCCGTCCAGCGTGTTCAGCGCGATTTTCAGCCCCTGCCCTTCTTCGCCCAGGCGGTTCTCCGCCGACACTTCGCAGTCGTTCAGCGTGATCTCCGCCGAATGCGAAGACCGCTGTCCCATTTTCTCTTCGTAGCGCGCCACGCGAAACCCCGGAAACCCGGGCTCCGCCAGAAACGCCGACATGCCTTTTCCGCCCGCCGCCGGATCCGTCTTCGCAAAGATGATGTAAACGCCCGCCGATCCTCCGTTGCTCACCCACGACTTTGTGCCGTTCAGCCGGTACGCGCCGCCGTCGCGCTCGGCGCGGCACTGAATCGCCGCCGCATCCGAGCCCGCCTGCGGCTCGGTCAGGCAAAACGCTCCGATCCATTCGCCGCGCGCCAGCCGCGTCAGGTATTTTTTCTTCTGCGCGTCATTTCCAAACGACAGCAGCGGCATCGTCGCCGCCGAGTTTGTCACCGACAGAATCGTCGCCAGCGCCGCATCCACCCGCGCCACTTCTTCCAGCATCAGAACGTAGGAGATCGAATCCATCCCCGCGCCGCCCCACTCTTCCGGCACGAGCAGGCCGCAACACCCCATCTCCGCCAGCTTGCGCAGCGCTTCGGCGGGGAATCGCTCTTCGCGGTCGTTCTGCCGCACAACGGGGCGCACCTCCGTCTCCATGAACTGCCGGACGGTGTCCCGAATCAGCTTCTGGTGGTCCTTGAGTGAAAAATCCATCGTGTCGTCGGCCGCTTCGCGGCCGCACTTAAGACAGCACGCGGGGTACGCACGATGCTAGCACAGCCAGCCGAGGAGCAGAAAGCGAGTGCCGGGCGCCCCACACGAGCCGCGTTTGCTCTTGGCCTAACTTTTTGACGGCCTCCGCCGTATCTCAGGCCACACTCTCACAAGGGAGGACAACATGAGTTCCGCCAAGAACCCAGGCAGATTCGCAGGCTTGCTGTATGTACTCACGTCAATATTTGGCTTCTTCGCCATGATGTATGTTCCCAGCAAGCTGATCGTCCACGGAAACGCCGCGGCGACGGCCAGCAACATCTCGGCCTCCGAGACGCTCTTTCGCCTCGGCATCGCGGGCCAACTCATTGGCCAGGCCGGTTTTATCTTCGTGGCGCTGGCTTTATACGACCTGCTCAAGGGGGTCAACCGGCGGCACGCCTCGCTCATGGTGCTATTGATTGTGGTCTCGGTCCCGATAGCGTTTCTGAATGAGTTGAACTCCATCGCTGCCCTCGTCCTCGTGCGCGGGGCTGATTTCCTATCCATTTTTGAAAAGCCTCAGCGGGATGCTCTGGCAACGCTGTTCCTCAACCTGCATTTTCACGGATATGTTGTCAACGAAATATTTTGGGGGCTGTGGCTCTTGCCGCTCGCGCTGCTTGTGTACCGGTCGCGATTCCTGCCGCGGTTCCTGGGCGTCTGGCTCGCCCTCGCCGGCTTCGCCTGGGCGATCCTGAGCTTTGCGGGCGTACTGTCGCCGCAATATTACGACAAGGTGTTTACCTTCACTCAGCCGGCCGTCTTCGGCGAGATAGCGTTCATGCTGTGGCTCGTCATCAAGGGCGCCAGGCCGCCAGCGCTGGATGCCACAACCCTATCGTCGGCCGCTGTTTAGGGGCGGAACAGAAACCACACCCTGAAAACCGCAGGGTGCGCCACCCGCCTGTGACTGTCCGAGGTTGTCTTGCCTCCTGTGAACTGTTTTATGATTAAGTCGCTATGCCTGCCCCACGAATTCTCTATCACTACACAACACAGGAGGGTTTGCTGGGAATAATAAAGCGCAGGTGCCTCTGGACGACAAACATCTTTTACTTGAACGATTCGACAGAATTCAACTACGCCCTCGAACTCGTACGCGCCGATCTAAAAGAGAGGTTTGGCGGACCAGCAGCGCGCAACGATCAAAAACAATTCTACGAGGACGCCTTAATGACATTAGACGGTGTTGCTCACAGCGTACCAGAGGCGTTCAGCCTTCACGTTGGGTCGTTTTCTGCAAACGGCGATTCGCTTAGCCAATGGCGAGCGTATACCCTCAACGGTATCGGATTTAGCCTGGGCTTCGACGAAGCATATCTGCAATCGTTGGCTAAAAGGCAAAAGTACGAACTCGTTGAATGCGAGTACGACGAAATCAGGCATAAGCGAGCTATCTCGGTCTTGATTGACGAGTCGGTCGAGACGAAGGACGACCTAAATCTTTTCCATGAGCTGATAAGACTTTCGCCACGGCTGAAACATCCGAAGTTCGAAGAAGAACAAGAATGGCGTATTGTTAGCGAGGATATGGGGCACGGCAAGCCTGAGTTCCGAGCGGGCAAGTCCATGTTGATTCCGTACAGCGAGTTCAAATTGGAGGGCGAAGACGGGATAGTCCGTATAGCCGAGATTTGCGTAGGCCCCACGCCCCACCCTCAGCTAGCGATGGCGTCCGTCACAGAGCTTATTAATCGTGCTGATAAGCTAGCTCGCGCAAAAGTCAGACTTTCAGATGTACCTTATCGGTCTTGGTAAGGCAGGTGGGACAGACAATAAGCCCTAAGGGGATTCTGGGTGCCGCATGCGCCGGTTTCGCGTGTGCGGGTTTAGAGTAACCCACATCCACAGCTCAAGTAATCTCGGCTGGTCTTTTGGGTGCCCGTGACGTTTGCCGTGACCGCGTCTAGACAGTTAAAGTAAATCAATCTTCGAGCAAAAATGTCTTCCTACCGCTGAACCATCTCGCAACGCGTTTTAGGCCTTCATGCGTTTCCATCGAACTAGATCTAACGTGGAGCGATGGCAAATCGTGTCGTCTTCTCGAAAATTCTTTTTCGAGACGTTCGACGATTATCTCGGGAATTTCCCAGCGCGTTGTTTTCTGAAAAGTTGGCGTGAAAGGGTCCCCGGAGCAGACTATGTAATGATCAACGCCAGCCGTTTCCAGTAAATCTTGAAGCTGGTCCTTGCTCTGCACGGTCCCCATTATAGCCATCTGGGAATCAATTGTGTCAGTTACGGCGTCCGCCCTAACTAGCCTTAGTTCGTCGAAAAACGTGAGGCAAAGATGGAGCATGTTCAATTGTACCAGCTCTGGTGCCGTCACCGTCAACATCGAGTACGTTAGCGCGGTGAGTGCGTCCTTCCTAGGTTGAATTGATTCCCAGTGTGACGTACAGTTGCCGCCGGGCCACACTCGATGGAAGCCAAGAAACGGGGTTCTCGCCGGACGTGACAACTCTTCCGAGTCTGAACTCGAGGCACAAGGCGGGCCTTTTAGTTGCTCTCACTGCGACGGGAGCAAGTCTGCTCTTGGACGCCAGCGCAAAGCAGACGGCTGGCGTCGTCCTGCTTGGACTGGCAGCGGCGTGGTTCGTTGGTAGCGTTCGCCCGCGCACGCTTGGACTCATCCTCTGTTCAACAGCCTTTTGTGTCGGCCTTTACATGATCACTAACCCAGTCCGAGAGGAATGGGAGCTTTATCGCACGCGGGCCGAGGCATACGACCAAGCCATTTTAGACATCCGCGAGGCCGTTGCTAATGCAGTTGTTTGGGATCGAACCCCCAGACAGCAGACAGTACGGGTTCCCAAGACGGTGCAGGCATGGGAGCTGCGCCTGCCGAAGCCTGAGCCGGTTCCGCCCGGAGCCATACTGAAGCCTAAGCCAATTCCGCCCGGAGCGACAATCGGGAAGGGTGCCATGATGGCATGGGACGAGGAAGGGGTGGTTACCGAGTGGTCTTTTCCCATCGAAACGTCAGAGGAGGACATCGTAGCCGAGTTAACCATGAGTCTTTTGCCTCGGCCCGGGTTTTCGCTGAAAGACTCCATCGGTTCCAACCGAGTCGCTTGTTTTGGAGGCGGCTCGCTGTCGCTTCTGGGACTGTCAGGCTGCGTTTTCCTCATCTGGCAAGCGCGCAAGGTAAAGCCCAAAACCGTCTCTGCCCAGACTTAAAAGGTTCTGGGCTGGTGGCGCATCCTTCGGCGCAGCGTGCATT
Organism: Terriglobia bacterium; assembly: GCA_041497835.1. Lineage (GTDB taxonomy): Bacteria > Acidobacteriota > Terriglobia > Acidiferrales > UBA7541 > Acidiferrum. The sequence goes on along the minus strand of JBGQHF010000032.1, from coordinate 6,812 downwards.
TTGCGCCCTTTTGGCGGGTGGCCCGCGCCTTAATTCCGAAAGATGTCTCTGGGTGGCCCTCGATAAGAGTGAAGGGGCTCCTCGGGTCAGAGGGCAGGTCAGGCCCTCAAAAAAGATTGCACGTCAATTCCTGCCTCGCGAAGGATCGCCCGGAGTGTGCCCTCCGCGAGATCTCCGGTGTGATGAGGGATGGTGACCTTTCTTCCCGTTTGCGAATGGCGCCATATCTCATGACTGCCGGGGCCTTGACGGTCAAACTGAAAGCCGAAAGTACGAAGGCGGCGTACAACTTCGCGGTAAGAAAATCCAGATAAGCGTCCCATCGGGAGATTAGGAGACGGCGACAGGGATACGGAATTCGCGGTTGGCGCGACGCTTCTTGCGGAACACGGGCGGAAGCGGGTCTCCGTGCTCGCGGCAAGATTCCACAATTTTACGAGCAACTCCTTGCGCGAGTTCGACGGTTTCGGAGATGCTCCGGCCTTCGGCTACCAGTCCGGGTACGTCCGGGCTAATGGCTAAATAGCGGCCATTTTTCAGGGTTTCGACACGGATCCGAATGGCAGCTTCCTCAACTTCTGTCAGATGCTCTTGACGTTTCATCGTGGATCACCACTCTTCAGATATCATACCAGACGATAGCTTTCCGTGTGAATTGTGTGCGCGGGTGGTGCGGACCTTGCCGGGCGCGGGCAAGGGTGGCGGGAGCTTGCCGGAGGCGAGGGCGTCAAGGGCGCGGAGGCGCTCGGCAAGTTCGGAGGCGGTCAAGCGGCGCATGCGGTAGAGGCGGCGGAGATAATCCGCAGCAGGAATCCCGGATTTGCGCACGTTGCAGTTGAGGCAGCAGGAGACCAGATTGCGATAGCTGCCCGGCCCGTGGCTGACTTGGGGCACGACGTGGTCCAGGCAGAGTTGCGGCCGGGGGACGTCCCGAAGGCAGTAAAAGCATCGCCTGCCCTCGCGGCGATGAATCGCGTTGCGCAAGTCCTTCTTGGCGGTGAAATCCAGCGTCTCCAGATCGATTTCGGGGCCGGGGCGGTGGAGACGGCGGGCCGCGCGAATTTCATGGGGCAGAAAGAGTTCCACGACGTGGCCGCGGTACGTCCGGGCAGCAATACGCAAGGCGCCTTTTCCAGCCAAGCTGCGGAGAGCGCGGCGCGCCGTGGTGGCATTGAGACGGAGCGCCCGGGCGAGCCAGGAAATCGAGAAGCAATACCGACGGCGCCCCTCCAGGCGGGTGTGGCGACACAACAGGGAGTACGTGGCGCGCTCGATCACGGAGAGGCGCAGGCGGGGCACGAGAAGGTCTTCGAAGTCTTTCCAGGCTTGTTCGGCGTTGGGTTTTTTGTTTTTCATGGTGCGAGTCCAGAGGGTCAGCGCGAGCGGAGTTCTCGGCGGACGGGGATTTGGGATGATTACGGAAAGACGGAAGTGCCGGAACGGAAGCCGGTGCGCAGAAGCAGCGATCCGGGAGCGAGCGCAAGAAAAGAAAAAAGGCGAACTGTGTAGGACACAGCTCGCCCAGAAATTATGATATCAGAAGGGGGGTCCTGCAACAAGGGTTTTATCTTGCAGCAGAATCCTCGGCCCGCCTCTTGATCGCCCGGAGCCACATGCGCCGGATCAAAGCGCTACCCGGATAGATCGTCCTCCAGTAGGGCGCAAACCTCCGCCGCGTCGAGGCGTCCGTCGCATACACGCGCGTCTCTGTTGTGAGGATCGTTCCGTTTGAACCGGCATCTTCCAGCCGGAAGTCCATGGCCGCCAGCGCGAATCCCGGCGCTCGGAGCGACCGAAATCCCTCCGGCGAAGGTTTTCCCGTTGAACGCCATCCCCGCGGCGCCGCGGCGAGCGTCCCGAGCACCATCTCGTGGTGCGGTTCCTCGGCGAGCACTAGAAAACTAGTACGCGTAGCCACTTCCAGCAAGGGCATCTCCTCCGGCACATTCAAGATGCTCTCGGGTCCCGGTCTCCCGAAACGCCGGATCCACGTGAGCGTCACGAAAAAGCGAATCTCCTTCGCTCTCACCTCTTTGAGGGCCCGGTACACCCGTTCCGGCGGCGCGTTCACTCGGATGGAGTGAAATTCTTGGAATTGCCAGGCCGGAACGAAGCTGTCGAGCTGCGTTTGCGGCGCGCCGATCCTTGTCTCTCGGGCCGGCAAACAAAAACCGATGAGAACGAGGAAGAGACCGCAACCAAACAGGATCAGCCCATGGGGCCGTGTGGCAATCCCGAGGAAGCGCAGCGGCCGAAGGACCGAAATGAATCCCAGAAAGGCGGCGAGCAGGCCCGTGTAAACGACGGCTGTGCCGAAGATCTCCATGCCAACCGTGTCTGTCCTAGAGCTTGAACAATTCACGGAGGCGCTTCGTCTGCGCCCGGCTCACCGGAATGTCCGTGTGTTTCTTGTCACTCATCTTCAGCATGTAGCTCGATTTGAACCACGGCACCACTTCCTTGATGTGGTGAATGTTCACCAAATACGACCGGTGCGGCCGCCAGAAAGCATCCGAATCCAGCGCCGCGTTCAGCTCCTCCAGCGTCCTGTAATTCGATGTCCCCTCGACGTCGCGCCCCATCACGGTAATCAGCCCGTCTTCAATCGAGGCAAAAACAATGTCTTCCGAATCCACAAGCAGCAGCCGCTGCTCCGACTTCACCAGCAGCTTCACCGGCTGCGCCACCTGCGTTGCCGCGCCGAGCTGGTTCACGAGCTGTTCCAGGCGTTCCGTCGCGCTGGACTTCGATTCGATCTCTTTTCGCGCCCGCTGGATGGCCTTCGCGATACGTCCCTTGTCGAACGGCTTCAGCACGTAGTCCACCGCGTTCACCTCGAACGCTTGCACCGCGTAATGATCAAACGCCGTCGCAAAGACCACGTGAGGCACCTTCACCTTGCGTTCCACGAGCTTCTTCAGCACGCCGAATCCGTCGAGCCCCGGCATCTGCACGTCCAGAAACACCAGGTCCGGCTCATGCTCCTTGATCAGCGCCACAGCCTCGACGCCGTTCTTCCCCAGACCGATCACATTGATCTCCGGGAATGCTTTCAGCAGAAACGCGAGCTCGTCCCGCGCCGGCTTCTCGTCATCCACGATGATCGTGTTAATCGCCATGCGAACTCACAATCCTCCGCCTGCCTCGCCCTCGACCTCGTCTACGTAACACCACGTCCACGATTCTCCCGGCTCAATCGAACGCATGATCGGGTGTTTCGTCTTGTAAAAGTGCTTTGTCGCGTGCTTGTTCTTCGAAGAATCGCAGCAGCCCACGTGTCCGCACTCCATGCACAATCGCAGATGCACCCACTCGTCTCCGATCTTGACGCAATCCTCGCAGACATGCACTACCGTCTTCGTGAATTTGATCTGTTTCACGTGACTGCAACCGCTGGCCATGAATTTCCCTCATGCCGCTCCGGCAGCCGTCTCCGGTAATCGTTCCAATGCCTCCCGGTCCCACGTCCCGGTTACCGCCCCGGCTTCGTACGAGCTCTGCAGAAATTCCAGCAACGCCGCCGTGGGGGAGCTCGCGCGGCGCACGTCCTCGTACATCAAAACGTATTCGCCCATCTCGGAGTGATAAAACGCCTCCGGCGGTCGCACCTGCTGCTTGTCGAACCCTTCCGGTTGGGGCGTGGCGTAACAATAGAACGCCGCGTCATCTACTCCGCCGCCGCCGGGCCAGAATCCCGCGCTGATCACTTCGTGGGAATACGCCTCGCGCATGATCTTCTGCAGCACCGGGTCCGCGTCATTTCGTTCCGGAGCACGCCGGCCGGAGAAGCGCGTCACCGCCAGATCGAAGCTCCCCCAGAAAAAATGCACCGGGCTGGACTTGCCGGTAAATCGGGCGCGGAACATCTTGAAGACTTCATCAGCGGAAACGAGAATCCGCCAAAACTTTTGTACGCTGGCCGCATCGTACGACGCGTGCGCGCGGTCCTGGTCGAACGGGATCGGAGCGGGGATTTCCACCGGCATCTTCCAGATCTCGGCCTCAATCTCCAGGGCCTTCAGCGCCCCACTGAACTCCTGGTAGAAATCAGCCACCGTTCGCGGCGCCAGCGCAAGCTGCCGTAAGCCGCCGTTGCTGGTCCTGACGCACATCTTGTGCTCGAGGAAATCAAACTCCACCTCAAAGAGTCTTGATCCGTACGGAATTGGCGAGGTTGTCAGTCCGCGCGCGCTCACGTAGAGCGGCACGTTCCACCAGTGATTGGTCAACGGCGTGAGCGCCAGCCGCACTTTGCCCACGATTTGCGTCCACATGTGCAGCGTGGCGCAGGTATCTTTCCAGGAGTCCAGATGCAATTCCGGCCAGCTATCCGGCAGGTCGGAAACGGCGGTGCTACGCAGGTCCATCATCGGCTCGTTCCAGGCAAGCAGTATATAGCGACCGCATGGCACTTTTCTTCTTTCCGGTTATCATGTCTACCGCTGGAGGCTCCATGGATCCCAAATCGTTCACCCTCGAGATCGAAACTTACGTCCGCCCTGCCACCTTCCCCGTCGCCGTCAAACTCCTCACCCCCGAAGAACCCGTCCCCCAGAAAGCCAAGCGCCCCCACCGCGACATGAAGATTCAGATCGCCGTTTGCCAGGCCATCGCCATGGCTCGCCGCTATGGCTGGACCCTTGCCGTCGGCGAAGAAGACCTCAATTGCCCTCTCACGAAAACCGCTTTCGGCTTTTCGCCTCTCACACAGCACTACACCGAAGGCCATCTCGCCTGCGGCATGTACGTCGAAACGCTTGAAGCCGGCGCGCGCACCGAAGCCGCCACCCACTCCATGCCCTACGGCAAGTACAAGCATCTTGTCGTCGCTCCCGCCGCCCGCGCCGAATTCATCCCCGACGCTCTCATCATTTACGGCAACGCCGCCCAGGTCATGCGCCTTCTCACCGGAGCGCTCTGGAAGCGCGGCGGCGCCCTCACCAGCTCCTTCACCGGCCGCATCGATTGCTCCGACGAAGTCATCCGCACCATGCTCAGCGGCGACTACCAGGTCATTCTTCCCTGCTACGGCGACCGCGTTTTCGCCCACACCGAAGATCACGAGATGGCCTTTTCGCTTCCCGGCGCAAAAATGGAAGAGCTCGTCGAAGGCCTTGCGGGCACGCACAAAGGCGGCATCCGCTATCCCATCCCGGGGTTTCTCCGTTTCACGCCGCAATACCCCGATCACTACTCTGAGCTCGAGCGCATCTGGGCCGCGGAAGGAAAGCGCCCATGAGCCGCCGCGCTCTGGCCCCGCGCGGAAAAGCCCGCGTTCTCCGCAGCGAGATTCTCCATCGCGGCGCAGTCTTTGACCTGCGCCGCGACGAAATCATCGAGCCCACTGGCGTTCGTGCCACACGGGAACTCGTCGTCCATCCCGGTTCCGTCGTCGTCCTCCCCGTTCTCCGGGATCGCCGCATCGTCCTCGTCCGCCAGTTCCGCTACGCCACGGGCCGCTATCTCTGGGAGCTCGTGGCCGGCCGCAGGGAACCTCGCGAAAGTCCCATCCGCGCCGCGCGCCGCGAGCTCCTCGAAGAAACCGGCTACCGCGCCCGCCGTTTTCGCGTCTTCCTCGACGTGTTCCCGACGCCAGGTTTTCTCACCGAACGGATGTTTATCTTGCTTGCCGAAGACCTCACCGCCGGTGAAGCGCAGCCCGAGGACGACGAAAAGATCACCACTCGCGCGTTCTCCGTCGCCGAACTCGAAAAAATGCTCCGCCGCGGCCGCCTGCGCGACGCCAAATCCATCGCCGGGATTCTGTACTATCTCAAGTTCCTGCGCCGCCGCTGATCCGTGCATCTCCTGCCCGCGGACGCTTCACGCGCCCGCTGCGCGTGTTATAGGACACTTATCGTTTAGTTTGAATAAGCAGCCAATTTGTCCGTTTGCTCTGTTTGATCGATGAAGCACCCGTTGCTTCGCCGCGAGTCCCCGCTTGGTACACTTCGCGCCGTTTACACCTGTGGGGGCGGTGGCGGGGGCGCTGCTCTTCTCCGCCGGCGCAGAAATAAACTTTTGGGGTTGTCCCGTCAGGAGAGGAACGAAGTGCAAGGTAAGGTTAAATGGTTCAATAACTCGAAAGGATTCGGCTTCATTGGGCGTGATGACGGTCCGGATATTTTTGTCCACTATTCCGCTGTTGTGGGTGAGGGGTATCGCACTCTTCAGGAAGGAGATTCGGTCGAGTTTGAGATCGTTGAGGGCCCCAAAGGTCCCCAGGCGGCCAACGTCAGCAAAACGGCGTGAGCCGATCCTTCGATCGTTTTTCCGGGCTGGCAGAGTACGCCCACTCTGCCGGCCTTTACCTTCCTCGAAATCGCCTTCCCTGCTTCTGCCCCCTGCACCCATTTCCCCGTCCGCCGTATAATCCTCCCCATGGACAATAAGCAGATCGCCCGCATCCTCCGCGAGACCGCGCAACTCCTCGAAATTGACGGCGCCATCATCGGCCGCTATCGCAGCTACGAAAAGGCCGCCGAGTTGATTGATGCGCTCCCCGAATCCATTGCCGTTCTCACCCAACAGCCGGAAAAGCTCAAGGAACTGCCGGGCATCGGGGAGCGCATGGCCGAGCACCTCCAAGAAATCGTCCAGAAGGGCGACTACAGCCTGCGCCAGAAGCTTCTCAAGAAATATCCCGCCACGCTCCTCGATCTTCTGAGCCTGCAATCGCTCGGCCCCAAGAAAGTCGCGCTTCTCTGGAAGACCTTCCACGCGGCAACCGTCGCCGACATCGAAAAAATCGCTCGCGAAGGCAAACTCCGCGACCTTCCCGGCTTCGGCGAGAAGAGCGAACAGAACATCCT
>JBGQHF010000031.1:0-32808 GCA_041497835.1 Terriglobia bacterium | reverse complement strand
TCCACGGGCCGGAGCCTGAGCCGCACCGCCGGCCGAATAAGAAAATTCCTTTTTCAAGACAAATGTAGATTTCTATTCGGAAGGCTGCGCGCGGCGGACGGCATGGACCAGAACGCCGACGAACATCAGGAGGGTGGGAATGAGCAGGAGGAGGATGCCGTGGTCAATGGCGCGGGAAGCTTTGGCTCCGGCTTGGGAGGCCTGGTCGTAGCACATGGCGCAGCCTTGGGCGAAGGCAGGAGAAGAAAACAACGAGGCACAGAGGAGGAAGAGAAGCAAGGAAGCGAGGAAGCAGCGAAGTAAAGGAGAGAGATCCCTCACCCCGGTCAAAGCGGGACGATGGCGGAGGGATTCCTCGACTGCGCGCGCGAATGTGTCGCGCGCTCCGCTCGGAATGACAGTTGCTGGCTCTCGTGTCCCCTTCACGGTTGCGGACCTCAGTGCATCGCCGGATTGCCGAGGCGGAAGCTGTCCGGGAAAAAGAAGATGCAGATCATCATGACACAAAACATGAACGCCGGCACGAGCAAGAGCACCAGACCGAACTTCTCGTATTTCAGGTGCATGAAGTAGGCCATGATCAGCGCCGCCTTGATGATCGAGAGGCCGACCAGCGCGGTGAGCATGATGCCCGGAGCGATCTGGTTATAAGCCAGCAGCACCTCGATGCCGGTGAGGGCAACGAGGCCGATCCAAACGATGACGAACAGCTTGCCCGTTGCCGAAATGTGCCCGGCGGTTTCTGCATTGTCGTGCGCGCTCATGCGTTGCTCCTCTGTGTAAAGCAAAAAATCAAAAATGGCGGGATGAACCCGCACCCACAAAATCTCCAAGCAAAGAGCACAGGCTGAAGCCTGTGCCGCTGAACCCTAGTATTTCACAGACATCAGATAGACAAGTGGGAAGACGAACATCCAGACCAGGTCCACGAAGTGCCAGTAGAGGCCGCTCACTTCCACGTCCTCCGCGGAGAATTTCTCCCTGCCGAAGCCCAGGGCGACGATTCCGAGATAGATCACGCCGATGGCGACGTGGGTCATATGCAGGCCGGTGACGCCGAAGAAGACGGCGCCGAATACCGGCGAGCCCCATGGGTTGCCGAACGGCCGCAGGCCCTCTTCGATCAAGTGCATCCACTCGCGCAAGTGCAGGCCGATGAAGGCCGCGCCGCCGAGCATGGTGGCGAGAATCCACTTGACGGCTGCGCCGCGGTTACCGCGCGCGGCAGCGGCCACACCGAAGACCATCGTCAAGCTGCTGGCCAGCAGCACGACGGTCATCACCGTGGAGAAGATGATGGACGGCGAGAACGGAAATGGCCTCGGCCAGTCGGCGTTGGCCAGCCGGAGGTAGCTGTAGGTCAACAGGAGCGCGGAAAACGTGAGCGCGTCCGAGATGATGAAGAGCCACATGCCGAGTTTCTTCGAGCCCATGGCGAACGGGCGCGTGCCGCCGCCCCAGGCTGAACCCACCGAGTGTTCCGCGTGGTCCACGTTTCACCCTCCCAGGTAGAGAAGTGCAAGTAAGAAAACCCAGAGCCCGTCCATAAAATGCCAGTAGATAGAGGCAATTTCCGCCGCCACGGCTCGCGTGACCTGCGCGCGGTCAAAGCGCCGCGTCGCGACAAAGACGAGCGCGACGATTCCGCCGAGGACGTGCACGCCGTGCGCCCCCGTCAACGTGTAATAGAAGCTGCTCGCCGGGTTGCTGGCCAGATACGCGCCCGCAGCGACGAGTTGGCGCCATGCCAGCAGTTGACCCGCGAGGAAGAGCACGCCCAATCCCGTCGTGACCATCCAGAACGTCTGGAAGCCGGAGCGGTCGCCGAGGGCCAGGCGGCGGCGCGCCCGTTCGATAGTGAGGCTGCTGGCGAGAAGTATTCCGGTATTGGCCCAGAGAATCCTCGGCAAAGGCACCTGGAACCAATCATTGCCGAAGCCCTTGCGGACAATGTAGGCGCTAGTGAGCGCCATAAAGAACATGAGAATGGCAACTAAACCCAGAGAGATGCCGGTGTAGTAGCGGCGCTCCGACGGCGGCGTGTGACCGCGACCACGGCTGCCGTCGTCATCCCCACCGGCGGGCGGCGGGTTGCCACCGCCCTTGCCGCGGTCGTCCAGGATGAGTTGAACATCGTCTACTGCACTTGTTCCGGCCATGAACCTCGATCCATCTCATCCGTCCTGCAACGCTGAACTACGAAGAGAGATTTCTTCCGGCAAAGCTGAAATCTTCGATCGCGCCGCACGGGACGACGGACTCTCCAATAGGCCTGCCGTTGCATGAGCCATCCATTACTTGGCTCGAGCAACTTTTTCCGGCGCGAGATGCTGCGGGAAATAATCTTCCTTCATGCCCGGAAGGCTGAATTCGTACGCGCCTCGATAGACGACCGGGTCCACTCCGCCGAAATTATCGAACGGGGGCGGCGAAGGGATGCTCCACTCGAGCGTGGTGGCATGCCACGGATTCTCCTCGCCGGCCTTCTTCCCTTTCCAGAGGCTCCAGATGAAATTGAACAGGAAGAGGAGTTGCGCCGCGATGGTGATTGCCGCGGCGATGGAGATGAACTTGTGGATGGGCGTGAACTGCGCCTGGACAGCCGCCGAGTAGGCCTCGGTGCTGGAGATGCGGCGGTTGTGGCCGAGCAATCCGAGCCAGTGCATGGGCATGAAAATGGCGTACACACCGATGAACGTGAACCAGAAGTGGACTTTGCCGAGGCCCTCGTTCAGGAAGCGGCCGAACATCTTCGGGAACCAGAAAAACAGGGCGCCGAACATGCCGAAGACGGCCGCGACGCCCATGATCAGGTGGAAGTGGGCGACGACAAAGTAGCCGTCGTGAAAGTAGAGATCAATGGACGGCTGCGCAAGGAACAGGCCGGAGAGGCCGCCGGACACAAAGAGCGAAACGAAACCGAGAGCGAAAAGCATCGCGGTGGTGAACTGGATCTTGCCGTTCCACAGGGTGCCGAGCCAGTTGAAGGTCTTGATCGCTGAGGGCACGCCGATGGACATGGTCAGCAGTGAGAAGGCAAATGCCGAATAGGGGCTCATTCCGCTGACGAACATGTGGTGGCCCCACACGCAGAAGCCGAGGAAGCCGATGCCGCAGATGGCGTACACCATGGCGCGGTAACCGAAGACGGCTTTGCGCGCAAAGGTGGCCAATAGATGCGAGGCCACGCCCATGCCCGGAAGAATGGCGATGTACACCTCCGGGTGGCCGAAGAACCAGAACAGGTGCTGCCAGAGGAGCGGCGAGCCGCCCTTGTGATTGATGATTCTGTCGCTGACATAGAGGCCGCCGGGGATGAAAAAGCTGGTGCCAACGCTACGGTCGAGCAGGAGGAGGATGCATGCCGCGAGGAGCACGCCGAAGGCGAGCAGGGCGAGGATGGCGGTCACGAACCAGGCCCACACGGTGAGCGGCATGCGCAGCAGGGACATGCCTTTCGTGCGCAGGTCAATCGTGGTGGTGATGAAGTTCAGCGCGCCCATGAGCGAAGCGGCGCAGAAGATGGCCAAGCCGACAATCCACAGCGTCATGCCCGTGCCCTGACCGGGGCCGGCGGAGGGAATGCCGCTGAGCGGCGGGTAGGCAGTCCAGCCGCCGATGGGCGCGCCTTCGGGCACAAAGAACGCCGCAGTCACCACACAGAGCGAAAGAAAAGTCGTCCAGAACGAGAGCATGTTCAGCGTGGGAAAGGCCATGTCCGCGGCGCCGATCTGGAGAGGCAGGAAATAATTGCCGAAGCCGGACTGCGGCGCCGTGGTGAGCACCATGAAGACCATGATCGATCCGTGCATGGTGAGGAGCGCGAGGTACTGCTCGGGAGAGACACCGCCGTTCTCGAAGAAGGGGAGCTTGAACGCGGGCCAGGCGAGATGGATGCGCATCAGCAGAGAGAGCGCCATGCCAAGGAACACACTTACGAGCGCGAGCAGTATGTACTGGATGCCGATGACCTTGTGGTCTTTGCTGAAGATGTATTTCCAGATGAAACCAGAGGGCGGCTGGTGGTGATGTGCTGCGCCAGCGCCGCTATCGTGGGTCACCATGCGATTCTTCCCCTCCCTACTGCGCGTTGGCGGCGGCTTGTTCCGCCAGCCACTGGTCGAAATCGGCTTGCGACATCACTTTCAAATTCGTGTGCATGCGGTAATGGCCCAGGCCGCACAGCTCGGCGCAAGGAATTTCGTAGGTGCCGACATCGTTCGCGGTGAAGTGGACCTTCATGACCATGCCGGGGACGGCGTCCTGCTTCAGCCGCAGCTCGCGGACAAAGAAGCTGTGCGTGACGTCCTGCGACCGAATCCAGACCTCGACTTCCCGGTTCACCGGAATAGCCATCTCTGAGCCCGGGCCGAGGACGATGTCGTCTTTTCCGGCGGGGTCCGTGGGATCGAGCTGCCAAGGGCTGGCGCTTTGATTCCCGCGCGCGCGCTGGGCCTCGGCTTGCGCAACGGACTTGAAGCGGCCAAAAACGCCATCGGGCCCGGGGTAGCGGAAGCTCCACTGGAACTGCTGGCCGACCACCTCGACCTTCATTGCGCCGGGGGCGGGATCGCGGAAATGAACATCGGCCCAGGCGTTTCGCGCCATGATGCCGAGACCCACGAACATGATCAGGGTAGCAAGCGTCCACACGACTTCCATGGCCGTGTTGCCTTCGCTATAGGAGGCGCGCTGGCCGCGGTCGCGGAACTTGTAGATGGCGAAGGCCAGTCCGAGCTGCGACAGGACAAAGACGATGCCGGTGATCACCAGAGTGCGCTGGAACTGAGCGTCCACCTCGAAACCGAAGGAGGTAATGCTCTTCGGAAACCACCACGTCTTTGCCAGGAAGAGATAGACCGTGACACCAACGAGCAAACTCAGAAGGAGGGAAAAAACCAGCGCGGCCGCAGTGGAGCCCGCACAACTCCGTCGTCTCAGCATCGCATGCGCTCCCGATGATTCGGTCTGCACGGCGCAGTAGGCGACTGCCGTGACAGGCCCAGGGTCCCTACAACTTGTCCCGGGCGCGTACTATATACGTCCGCATCAAAAATTCAAGCACGTTCGCGAATTTCCGGAAGAAAGATTCTAGAATCGTAAGGCGGCTTGAGGACTTCCAGGCCGGCCCGGGATCGTGTTCACGAAGAACCGAGAGTCTTGAGTGTTTTCTCGCACTCCTCGCGCATCTTCTTGGCGCGGGTTTGCAGCTCCTTGTCTGGTTTGGCGGCGAGCGATTTGAGCACGAGGTCCAGAGAATCCCGGACGACTTCGTTCACGGTGCGGAGGCGATCGGGTTCGTTGTTGGCGCGGCGGTCAAAAATTGCGCCGATCCGCAAGAAGGCGCCGCTCATCTCCACTTGGTAAACGGCGGGGGCGATGTCCACCTTGCCCTTGCTGAAGACCGCCTGCCCCTTGTTGGGATCCTGTCCGGCGCCGGCGATTGCCGTCAGGATGCGCGCCAGAGCATTCCGCCTGGCCTTGACCTCCGCGCCAGACCGCTCGGAATCACCAGCCAGGTGACCCCCCTTGATCTTGGCCAGTGCGGGATCTTCGGCCCCGGTAAAGCCGGGAAAATTGACCTCGATGGGGATGGGGGCATCGCCGAGTTTGCGGCGCTGATCCATCACGGCTTGCATCGCTTCCATCAGACGCGCACGCGCGGCGTTGTAGTAGTCGGTGCGCGTCTTGCCAAAGGTTCCGAAACTCGCCCGGGACGCGGGTTCCTTGATGCCAATGCCATACGCGTCGGCCATCTGCTTGTCGCCTTCGGCGAGGGCGGTGAGGAGCACGGCTCGGAGGACACCGGCCTGCTGGCCGGTTGGCTGGTCACTGCCTGCTTTGATGGTCCGCTCAAGATTCTTCAGGGCGGCGTTGAAATCGGACGCAGCGAGACTATTCCTGGCATCAGCCAGATACTGTCCGCCAGAAGGCGCGGCGGGCGGGCCGCCGCCACAAGCCGCCAGAAACAGGTTCAGTACGATTCCCAGGGAGGGTAGGAGGCGGGTCTGCATCGTTGTTTCTCCTGTGTGTGCGCGAAGAAAAGCGAAACGTGGCGGAAGGCTTTCTCTCGCGGGCGATACTAAGCCCGGCGTGGAAAAAGTGTCAATAGAGATAAGGCGGCAAGCGGTCGGTCGAGTCGGCCACAACTGCGTCGTGACCCCGCGAGGGTAAACGCCTCCAATGAGGAAGCGTTGGTGCGGAAGGGGGGATTCGAACCCCCACGCCTTGCGGCGCCACCCCCTCAAGATGGTGCGTCTGCCAGTTCCGCCACTTCCGCACGGAGGTGAGAATGGTAATTGTAGCCGCGAGCGGCAAAGCCCGCAAGCGAGGGATCAGCAGCGGGAATCAGGTCAGGGCTTGGTCGCCGGCGGTGTTGGGGGTGGATTCTTAGAGCCGCCGCCTTGCGAAGACGCAGGCCCCGATGGATTCGTCGGGGCAGGCTGCTGAGCCGGCGGCGGCGTTGCCGGCGGCGCAGGCTTCGAAACCTTCTCGAGCACCGATGTCCCCGTCGAAGCCGCCTTGTCCTTCTGCAGCACGAGAGCCAGTGCGCATACCATGAACATGATGGCGCACCAGGTGGTCGCGCGCGAAAGAACGTTTGCCGCGCCGCGCGGTCCGAAAGCCGTCTGGCTGCCCGCGCCACCGAACGCCCCGGCGAGGTCGGCTGCCTTGCCGCTTTGCAAGAGCACCACGATGATCAGTACCAGGCAATTAAGAACGAAAAATGCCGGCAAGACCCAGGAAAACCACGCGCTGTTGGCCAGCCGCCAGCCGGTTACCACAATTCCCAAGCCAATCGCAATCGCGATAGCCCACTTCATTGGACTCGGCATTTCGAACTCCTGCTCAGAAATTCACGATCGCCGCGAACGACTTTGCGTCGAGGCTTGCTCCGCCCACGAGCGCCCCATCCAGTTCTTCCTGCGCCATCAACCCGCTGATATTGTCTGGCTTGACGCTGCCGCCATAGAGAATCCGCAGGGCGGAAGCATGGCCGGAAGAGAACCGCCCCGCCGTCCATTGACGGAGGAACCGGTGCGCCTCGGCCGCAATCTCCGGTGTCGCAGTGCGGCCCGTTCCGATGGCCCAAACCGGCTCATACGCTAACAGGATACGGGAGAACTCCTCGGGGGTCAACGCGCCGGGTCCGCCGCGAAATTGCCGGCCCAGGACGGATTCCGTCTGGCCGGCTTCGCGGTCGGCGAGCATTTCTCCGACGCAGACGATGGGAGTGAGGTCCGCGACGAGGGCGGCTTTGGTCTTCTTGGCGACCGTGTCATCAGTTTCCGCAAAGTATTGCCGCCGCTCCGAATGCCCGATGATGACATAGCGGCAGCCGGTCTCGGCGAGCATGCGGGCTGAGACCTCGCCCGTGAAGGCACCTTCCTTCTCCCAGAAGACGTCCTGGCCGGCGATGCCGATGGACGTGCCGCGGGCTGCTTCGACCGCGGCGGAAATGGCGGTGAACGGCGGTGCAACGACGATGTCGCTGTGCCGGGAGTTGGCGACGAGGGGAGCGAACGCGGAAAAGAACGCGCGCGTCTCCGCTTGGGACTTGTACATCTTCCAGTTGCCGGCGAAAACATGGCGTCTCATATGTTGGTCAGAGCCTCGACGCCGGGAAGCTTGCGGCCGGCTAGGAATTCGAGCGAGGCGCCGCCGCCCGTGGAAATGTGGGAAATCCTATTGGCGACGCCCGCTTGGTGTAGGGCAGCCACGGAATCGCCTCCGCCGACGATGGAGATGGCACCGGCGGAGGTAGCTGCGGCCACGGCCTGAGCCAATTCGAGGGTTCCTTTTGCAAACGCAGGCATTTCGAAAACGCCCATCGGGCCATTCCAGACGATCATCCTGGCCTTTGCGATTTCCGCGGCATACGCGGCGATGCTCCTCGGTCCTATATCGAAACCCATCTGATCGGCCGGCGTCGCCATGACATCGCACAGCGTGGCCGGGGCGTCCGCCTTGCACTCCGGCGCGATGATGTGGTCAGAAGGGAGAAGGAAGTGGAAATTGCGCTGCTTCGCGTCCGCGAGGAGCCGCGCGGCGAGATCGAGCTTTTCCTCTTCGACGAGAGACTTGCCGATGGGCAGGCCCTGCGCCTTCAGAAACGTGTAGGCCATCCCGCCGCCGATCAACATCGCATCGGCAACCTTCATCAGGTTCTCGACCACTTCGATCTTGTCGGAGACTTTCGCGCCGCCAAGGATGGCCACAAACGGCCGCGCCGGGTTGGTCAGCGCCCTGCCGAGATACTCCAGCTCCTTTTCCATCAGCTTCCCGGCTGCAGCTTGCCTGACAAAGCGGGTGATGCCCACTACCGAAGCGTGCGCGCGGTGCGCTGAGCCAAACGCATCGCAGACGAAGAGCCCGTCGCAAAGAGCGGCGAACTGCCGGGACAGCGACTCGTCGTTTTTCTCTTCGCCGGGATGGAAGCGAACATTTTCGAGCAAGAGGACTTGGCCATCGGTCAGGGAATTGCTCCTCGTCTCGGCAAGCGGTCCGGCGCAGTCGGAAGAAAACTTCACGGGCTTCCCGAGTAGCTCTTCGAGCATCTTCGCCACCGGGCGGAGCGAATATTTCGCGTCGGGGGCGCCCTTTGGCCGGCCGAGATGGCTGGCGAGGACAAGCCGCCCGCCCATCTGCATCGCCAGGCGCAGCGTCGGGAGCGTTTCGCGGATGCGTGTGTCGTCGGTGACCACGCCGCCCTTCAGAGGAACGTTGAAATCCGCGCGGATGAAGACGCGCTTGCCGCGGAGATTGAGATCTTCGATGCGCAGCTTATTCATGAAAATTAATCTCGTGACAGGAAAAGGGGCAGGCTAACGCCTGCCCTTGCACTAAAACTTTGCGGCCATGAACTTAATCAGGTCGCGGCAGCGGCACGAATAGCCCCACTCATTGTCGTACCACGCCAGCACCTTTACGCAGCGGTCGCCCACCACTTTGGTGTACTCCGCATCCACGATGGAAGAATGCGGATTGCCCTTGAAATCGGCGGAGACGAGCTCCTCCTCAGAGAAGGCGAGAATCCCCTTCATGGGACCGTTCGCCGCGGACTTCAGCGCCGCGTTCACGCTCGCGAAGCTGGCGGGCTTTTCCGTAAACACCGTGACGTCCACGACGCTGACGTTGGGCGTAGGAACGCGCATGGCGTAGCCGTCGAGCTTGCCTTTCAGCTCCGGAATCACGAGATGCAGTGCTTTTGCCGCCCCGGTCGAACTCGGGATCATGGAGACGGCGGCGGCGCGCGCCCGGCGAAGGTCCTTGTGCGGGAGGTCGAGAAGCCGCTGGTCATTCGTGTAGGAGTGAATCGTCGTCATCGTGCCGGCGACGATTCCGAAGGTCTGATGAAGGACCTTGGCGACCGGGGCGAGGCAGTTCGTCGTGCAGGAAGCGTTCGAGACAACGTGATGTTTCGCGGGGTCATAAGTATTGTCGTTGACGCCCAGAACGAGCGTGTGATCCGGGTCGGTGGCGGGGGCGGAAATGATCACCTTCTTTACCGGGCCGCGCATATGCTTCCTGGCATCGGCGCCCTTGGTGAAAAGACCGGTGGATTCGATCACGATATCGGCGCCGACCGACGCCCAGTCGATTTCGCTGGGGTCCTTTGTCTTGAACACCTTGAAGCTCTTGCCTTCAACCGAGATCGAGTCTTCCGTGTGCGCCACTTTGTGCGGCAGGTTGCCGAGGATGGAATCGTACTTCAGCAGGTGCGCCAGGGTCTTTGCGTCCGTGACGTCGTTGACGGCAACGAACTGGATATCGCGGTCATCGAGCGCGGTGCGCATGATGTTACGCCCGATACGGCCGAAGCCGTTGATGCCTACCTTGATCGGCATGGATCCTCCGTTGGGGTGTTCTTGCTCGGCAGGCGAAGGGCGGGCCGGCCGTGCTGCGGAACGTTTGATGCTAGGGGGCCTTAAACGAAAAGTCAACGCGTGGCAGGGCGGCATGGGCCCACGACCATGACGCAGGCACTACAAACGGCACCGGAGATGGGCATCCTGCCCAAACCTTTTGTCCGCTGAGGGAGTCTAAGCACATAGTTTCGGGCATCTTGGCGGAGGCCCGTCTGCCGAATTTCACCCTGAGCGCGACGCGGGGCAAGGCCTCCCGAAAGGCAGCGAGGTTGCCACTCTGGCGCGAATACTGGTGGCTCGTGGCGGCGATGGGCGGGCTGGCAGGCCTCGTCCCTGGAGTTGTCGCCAGTGGGCAGAAGGAGGCCCGGCCGGCTACCGGTGGCGCGTATGCCGCCCTTCATATTCCACGGCTCGAACAAGGGCCGAAACTCAGCGACTTCCTGAACATGCAACCCTCCCCCGCATTCGCGGGGAAGATGCTAAGGGTGGAGGGGTTGGTCCAGCGGGACCCGAAGGATGGCGCCCCGGTCTCCCAGAAAACCGAGATCTATCTCGGATACACGGACAAGAACCTGTATGTGGTGTGCGTGTGTTTCGATTCCGCGCCGGGGAAGATCCGCGCGCGGATGAGCCGGCGCGAAGCCATCAATGACGACGACCAGTTCGGTTTCGTGCTGGACACTTTCACGGACAAGAAACACGGCGTGTTCTTCTATATGAACCCGCTGGGAGTACAGCAGGACGGAATCTGGAACGAGGGCCAGGAGCCGGATTACTCGTTCGACATGCTGTGGAACTCCGAGGCCCGGCTGACCCCGCAGGGATACGTCGAATGGTTCGAGATTCCCTTCCGGTCGCTGCGCTTTGCGCCGCGCGAGGACCAGACGTGGGGAGTGTTTTTCGAACGCGATATCCGGCGGAACAATGAGTCCTCATTCTACCCGCGGATCACGAGCAACGCGCAAGGATTCATGAGCCAGGAAACGCAAATGGACGGGATGAAGACGATCTCGCCCGGGCGCAACCTGCAGTTTATTCCCTATGCCTCGGTCCGCAGTTTCCGCTCGCTCGACGACCAGGACCCGAACCACCCGCATTTCCACGGCAAGCACATCGAGCCGAGGCTGGGGCTGGATAGCAAGGTTGTGATCAAGGATGCGTTAGTGCTGGACGCAACTATCAACCCGGACTTCGCGCAAGTGGAATCGGACGAGCCGCAGATCACGGTGAACCAGCGCTTCGAAGTGTTTTTTCCGGAGAAGCGGCCGTTTTTCCTGGAGAATTCGAGCTTTTTCGACACGCCGGTGAATCTGGTGTTCACGCGGCGGATCGCCGACCCGGAATACGGTGTGCGGCTCACGGGGAAGCTGGGCCGGTGGGCGATCGGCACCCTGTTTGCCGACGACAAGTCTCCGGGCAAGAGGGTGCTGCCGGGAGACCCGCTCGCGGGGGCCAAAGCCTACTTCAGCGTGCTGCGCGTAAGCCGTGATATCGGCAAAGAGTCGTCCATTGGGTTCATCTACACGGACCGCGAGCTGCACACCGCTGCGTTGACCGTCTGTACGGACAATCCATGCATCATCGGTCAGAGCCGCGTGGGTGGAATCGACGCCAAGCTGAAACTTTCCTCCAAGTGGATCGCAAACGGCCAAGCGCTGACCAGCTTCACGAAGTTCAATGACGGCAGCCACAAAGGGGGCCCGGCGTACACCCTATTCGTAGAGCGGAGTTCGCGAAACCTCGAATACAACGTGCTGTACCAGGACACGTCCGAAAATTTTCAGACCGAGACGGGCTTCTTCCGGCGGCCGGATATCCGGCGCTTCAGCCAGTTCGCCATGTACCGGTTTCGGCGCGAAGGAAAACTGTTGCAATGGCACGGCCCGTCTCTCTTCACGATCAATAACTGGGATCACCGGGGCACGAGGCTGGAATGGTTTGGCAACATCAACTACCGGTGGATTTTCCAGCGGCAATCCGACTTCGGCGCGTTCGCCAACATGGGCCATGAGCGATTGCGGCCCAAGGATTTCAGCGCGCTTCCCTCCAACCGCGACTACGCCCACGACCAACGCGGGTTTTTCTTCGACTTCGCGTATTTTAAACAGTTGTCCCTGGGGGGCGAGGTGAGCTGGGGCCGGGAAACGAACTTCGACCCGGCCAGCGGGCCGCCGGTGCTGGCCCGCGGAAATGCCGTGCGAATCTTCGCCACGGTCCGGCCGGTGATTGGCCTGACCGTGGACAATTCGTATCTGCTGCAGCGGCTGAGGGATGATCTGACCGGCGGGTCCGTTTTCAACAATCACATCATTCGCTCGAAATGGAATTATCAGTTCACGCGGGAATTTTCGCTGCGGCTCATCGGGCAGTACTCGGCCGTTCTCTCCAATCCGCTGCGCACATCGCTCCAGTCGACGAAAGATATCAACGTGGATTTTCTGCTGACGTACCTGGTGCATCCGGGTACGGCGGTTTATGTAGGATACAACAACAATCTGCAGAATCTGGATCCTTCGCTGGGGTTAGACCCCAACGGGAGCCTGCTTCGCACGCGCAGCGGTTACATCAATGACGGGCGGCAGTTCTTCGTGAAGATTTCCTACCTTTTCCGATACTGAAGATGGCGGATGTCCCTCCTGAAAACAGCCAGCACTTTGCCAGGATCTTGAGAACTAGCGGATCTGTCATTCCGGGAAACCGCGCACGAAAGAGAATTTCCCCGACTTTCCGCGGCTTGAATAAGAGAGAATCCCCGCGATGAATTAGGTTCACGGCACGTGGCAGAGAAAGACTAGTGCGGGAACTGCTTGATGAGGGTGACGCGATCGCCCTGGAAGCGGACGAACATGGTCTTTGAGGGCGGAGTGCCGTAGATCCAATCCTCGATTTCGTAGCCGTCGGAATCGCGCTCGCGCACTTTGCGCTCCGGCTTGCCGATCGCGGCGATGACCATCTCGCGGTCCATGCCCACCACGGGCCGCCGATCCTGAATGGCTTTTTTCATTTCGGGCGGAAGCGTATCGAACCAATGCACGGAAGCGGAGCGCTGCTTGGAAAAATCGAGCAGGGGCGCGAGCAATTGCTTCAGCTCCGCGGGGGAGAGGTCCGGCACGGGCTTGGTGAATTCGAGGAAGATGGTGCTGCCCGCACCCGGCTGGAGCCCCGGCGGGCCGCTGTCCTGCTGGGTGGTATGTCCCGTGGGGATCCCGCCCATCTCGACGTGAATGCGGTCGCGCCAACGCTTTTTTCCGCGGCCGCCGCCGTTCACGTCGATAACGATGTCGTGCTCGCGGAATTCGAGGCGGGTGATCTGCGCCGAATCGCCGGAATTGACGGCAGCGCCGTGCGTGGCGACGGCGCGATCGAGCTGCTGTTGATTGAGGGGCTTGCCGACCACAAGGAGGAACCCTTCCTTCCCCGCGGGAAGCGGCTTGAGCGCATGGGCGAATTCACCGGAGACGTAGCGAACCAGATCGAGGCGCGATTCGGGGCGGAGCCTGGCGCTCTTCGCCGAGTCCAGTTTCTTCAGTTGAGGCTCATCCGCGGCCGCAAGAATCGAAGGCAGGATGGGAACCTCCTGTCCCGGGGGCAGGCCCGGTGCCGGAGCTGTTCGGGCGCGGAGCTGGTACACCAAAGGCACGTCCGCATCGGCGAACAGGCAGAAGGCCAGAACGATGGCGAACCAACTGGGCATGATTGTCTATTGTATGATGCTGCGCTTCCGGCGTACAGATGCCACAGGGGCGATGTCACCCAGCCTCGACCTGTACTCCCGTACGGTCGATTTTCATCGGCAGGAGTTGCCCGCCGGCACGCTCGACGGCCTGGGCAACGGCAGCTCGGGCTTCCGGCTCGATGAGAAGGACAACACAGCCGCCTCCCCCCGCGCCGCAAACTTTGCCCGCCAGCGCACCTTTGGAACGCGCGCCGGCGATGATGGCGTCGATTGTTCGCGTGGAGATGGTCGGCAGGTTTTTTCTCCGGAAGGACCATTCCTCGCGCATCAGTCTCCCGGCCGCGGTCCAGTCGCTCCGCTCGAGGGCGCAGCGCATCTCCTGCGCGACACCCGAGATCATCGCCAGGTTGCGCTGGACATTTTTCCTGCCGTCTATGTGCGACTTGTAGACTTCCCAGTTGTTGATGCCGGACTGCCTCGGCTTCCCCGTGTAGCACAGCGCCAGACGCTGCTCCAGCTCAGTGAGATCGACGCGGAGCTCAGAGCGGCGTTCGCGGCCGGGCAGGAGCTCGATGGCCGCTGCGCCGCCGAAAGCCGGAGGGTAGTGGTCCTGCGTGCCCGTGGGAACGCGGATGACGATGGCTTCGGCGTCGCGGCTGATGTGAATCCACTCCACCTTGCTCTTGGCGGCGCCGGTCAGCTTGTCCAGCGCGGCACAAATCGTGATGGCCATCGCGCTTGAGCCGCCGATACCCGCACCCGCGGGCGCCTCGGAATCGGTGGTCAGCGTGAAGCCGCCCGGGGGGCGGAAAATTTTGACGAGCTCGGCGAGAAGCGCGAGACGATATTTTTTCGCGCTGGCGAGCGCCGCGAAAGAGGCGAAGGTTTCTTCCTGATGGGTGTCGCGCGAGACGAGCCTGATCTTCCCATCGCCGGGCGCGTGGGTCTCAATGACGCAGTAGGCGTAACGCGTGATTGCGGCGTTCACCGTGACCGCGCCCGGATGGAACAGATACAGCGGCCAGATGTCGAGAGTGCCGCCGGCGAGGTCGACACGGGTGGGTGCCCTGGCTTCAATTCTCACTTCGTGCCACCGCCGACGGCGCGGATGCGCGGCGTGGTGAGCGGGCTCGGCTCTTTCTTGGCTTGGGCGATATTCGGCTCAAAGCAACGGCGGCAACGCGCTTCGTACATCCCGCCGGCTCCGACGACGATCAACTCCTCGGACTCGACGAGCCGCTGCGTGTGCACGGCCGGATTGCCGCAGCGCACGCAGATGGCGAGGAGTTTCGTGATTTCCTCTGCCACGGCGAGCAACCGCGGCATCGGCTCGAAGGGCCGCCCGCGATAGTCCGTGTCGAGACCCGCGACAATCACGCGCTTGCCCATGTCCGCAAGCTTGACGCAGACCCCGAGGATTTCTTCGCCGAGGAACTGGGCTTCGTCAATGCCGACAACTTCGGTACGCGGCACCACGCGCGAGAGGACTTCTTCCCCCTTGGTGACGTTTTCCGAGGGAATGCCGAGGCCGGAGTGGGAGACGATTTCGTCGGCGGCATAGCGTTCATCGATCGCGGGCTTGAAGATCTGCACCCGCTGGCGCGCAATCTCCGCGCGGCGCAGCCGGCGGATCAATTCCTCGCTCTTCCCCGAAAACATCGGTCCGACGATCACTTCGATCCAGCCCATGTTGCCCCTGACGATGTCCACGCTGGCTTCTCCCGTTTTGAATTTCTTCCAATCCAAGAATCTTCGGTTAATCGTTCATCGCGCGGCTGTCCGGGCCGGGCGATACATCCTAGCATTGTAAAACGGCGCGAAGGCGCTGACTACTGCGACGCGAAAGGCTTCCTGCCGCGTAATCAGATCACCCGAGAGCACGCCCCATGCACCCTGCGCGTCGCGGATTCCCACCGCCCCGGCAAAACGGTCGATTGCCTTGGAAAGCTCCACGCCGTTATCGAGCACTTCCGCCACAAGCGCCTCCGGCACTTCGATTCCTCCCGAGCGGCCGAAATGGCCCCGCGTGCCGTCAGTGACGTAGGCCCAGCTTTCGAGAAAGACGCGCCGATGGCTTTCTTCGAATATGACGTCGAGGCCGCCCTCGAGCCCGACGAAATACTTCCAGGGCTCGCCGCGTTCCCGAGCAATCTCGAGAAGGGCCTCCGCGCGCTGCAGCGCTCCGCGCATCAACTCTGCCCGGCTCGCAGGAGTGTGGCCAACTCCGCTCTCGACCTCTACTCCCACCACATCGAACACCCCATCCGGATCGAGGACGGGCCCAAAAACGTGCAGCGCTTCGCGGACGGCGCTCAGCTTGGGGCGCCGCGTGCTGCCCACGGCGATGATGGTTTTTTCCATGCGCAAGAGTGTCCCGCCGGGATGGGATTGTAATCGCGCGGCGCGGGAAATATCACGCGGAAATCGATCCCGGATGGGAAGGCTGAGGAAAACTCGGGAGGGAATCTGGAGCGGCCTATGGGAATCGAACCCACGCCTGAACCTTGGCAAGGTTCCGTACTACCATTATACTAAGGCCGCTCGACGCCTCCCTTTTATAACACGATCACTTCAGAGCGACAAGCATGCCCCGCGCACACGTGCGCGAAAGCTTCTCCCGGGGAGCGAGGGAGACGGCGGCGAACTGATCAGGATACCTGGCTGACGCGAGCGCTCTTGACGACAGGCGACTTTCGTTGCCGTTCTGCGAAACGAGCGGCTTTCTCGCGGTCTGTATAGACGCGCCCGAACTTTTCTCCGTCCGCGTAGTACACAGTGACAAGCCAGTGATGGTGTTTGCGACGACGGTCTTTTCCGAATGAAGCCTTTTTCCGCTTCTTTTTCACAGGTCGTCTCCCACCGAAAGGTCAGGACGGAACTATCTCAGTTCCGCCGGGCGCGCGCAAGTAACCGGGCAGGTAGTAACGATCTGCAAATGGCGATCTTGTCTTGGGGGGATTTGGACCTGCTTTTCCGCTAGAGAAAGCCGCTCAGCGGTGCAGAAAATCGCGCCCTGCGCGCAGGATCCAATGCACCCCTCGCAAACCGCTATTGTCCGAGTGGTCGGCCGCGGCTCCGCGGAGGTGCAGCGTAAGGCGGAGTCCAAACGCGTTGTCGTCCGTCGGCAGGAGAGCCGAGATGTGGCCTCCGCCGGCCCAGCGCAGGTCCTGCATGGTGCCCGCACCGGGCAGGCCCCACAGTATGTAGTCCATGGGCAAACTGCTCTCGAACCCGCCCAGCTTCAGCCGTCCATTCCAGAATGAGGCGATCGGCAAACGCACCTGGGACTCAAAGGGCGTGTCGAAGCCCTGGAAGGATGATTCCATGTGCGAAAACAGGCTGGACGAAGAGGAACCCGGCGAAACCGTGGAAGAGAGAAGAAGCGGAGGTGGCGTTTCGGACGGCTTCTCCAGGCTCAAGGAACGCAGACTCAGGGACACAGGACGGGCAGATACTGAGAGCTTCGCGGGAAGGATACTGAGATTCCGCGAAGAGGGCGTTTCTCGAAAAGACGTCACGATCCTTGTGGCAACGATGGAGCTCTGTGCTCGCGCAGCCGGAGCCGTCAGGACGAGGGCGCCGAGCAAGCCCAGCAGCAAACCGCTCGAGATACGATCGATGCGCATAAATCTCTTCCCCGTTTTGTCAAGCACGGGGCCGCAGACTAGGTTTCAGGCTACTTTTCCGCGCACCACGGCGCCATAGATCGTCCGTACTTGCTCATCAGGGCAGGCGCTGCAACTGGCCGAGCGGCCGAATAGCGCGGCTGAGCCGCAGCTTGCTTTGCGCAGGCTTGTAGAATGAAGCACAGGGATCCTTGTTCGTTGATCTCACTGGGAGCCCGCCGCATCTATACTGGATGAACGATGAGCGGCGTTTGGCTTCCTGCCTGGCAGGTAGATTTCCCGGCAAGAAATCCCGCGAAAAACGAAACATTTTCGACTTAATTGCGTCATTACTAGTGTGAGGAGAGGGCCAGCAGAGAAGGCGGATCTTATGAACATCCTGAAACAGCCGCCCCTGATTGAGGACCTGAGGAACCATTCGGCGGAGCAGCTCGCCGAACTGCGGATGCTGCTGGAGACGGGAGCACCTGCGCGCCCGGACCCTCGCCGCCCCCGCTTCTTCGAAGTTTTGGGGGATTCGAACGTCTACTACATCTTCAAGTATCCGGCCGGAACAAAGGTTCTGCTGCTCGGAGTATGGGAACGAGACCCAGCAGCCGAACTCGCGGCTTGCTCCTGCCCGGCCGCGTAACTGCAACTATTCCCCAAAAACCCAGGCAGCTGGAGTGCCGCAAAGACTGCCGTCTTGGGCGCGGAAGCTTCGGCTCTCACTGGTTTTCTTCGAGAGTCAGAGCCGCGGAATTGATGCAGTAGCGCAAGCCGCTCGGGCGCGGGCCGTCATTGAACAGATGGCCGAGATGCGCGTCGCAGCGGCCACACTTCACCTCCGTGCGAGTCATCCCGTGGGAGGTGTCCGCATCGGCCTCGACGGCGTCTTCTGACAGGGGAGCCCAAAAGCTCGGCCAGCCGGAGCCCGAGTGGTATTTTGTATCAGAACGAAACAGCGGCTGCCGGCAGCAGACACATTTGTAGGTGCCCGGAACCTCGGTACCCTCATACTCTCCGGTGAAGGGGGGCTCGGTCCCCTTGCGTCTGGTCACAAAGTACTGATTCGGTGATAGTTGCTTCTTCCATTCCTCGTCGCTCTTACGAAACTTTTCGCTCACATTCTCCCTTCCAGGACCGGCTGTGGCCCTGTTCTTGCGGTATCAGATTCAGCGTTGCCTTGACCTTTCAAGAGCAGAAGCCGATAGTTGATTCTAGTACAAGCCAAGCCATGGTAGACCCTGAAAGACGAAAGAAATCGCGGGCCAAGATCGCTCGGCCAATTCGCGTCTGCCCGTCCGAGCCGCGTGAAGAGCATTTTGAAGATCTCATCGTCAGCGTGAACGCTTCGCTGGACGGGGTTTACTTCCATTCGCACCGGGCGGGCTACTACAAGGGCATGCGCGTTTTCGTGACGTTTCCCTACTCCTCGCCCAACGATTCAATGAATTGTGAATACGTGGGTGAGGTCGTGCGCGTGGAGACGCTCCCAAAAGACAAATTCGGCGTGGCCGTTCATCTGCTCATGACCCTGAACTACGGCTCGTCCGCGCCGGCCGGTTCTCTGACGCGCGCTTAATCCCCATCCCGCCGGAACCATCCTGCCTCGACAGTTTCGCGGCTTTCGTTTAGCTTTGCTGTTCGCCGTGAATCGTGGCGCCGCGAGTTTGCGCGGGGGAGGTGAGATGGCTCTCCGTGGTCTGCCTGTACGCCGCTCGGTCCTGCGGATGAAGCCGCTGCCGCCGCCCCACGAAGGCCGCTTCCTAAAACTGCGGCTGGACCTGAACGAAAACACAGTCGGCTGCTCACCAGCCGTGACGCGCGCTTTGCGGGGACTCTCCGCGAAGCAGATTGCCATGTATCCGGAATACCGGCGGATCACTGCAAGGCTGGCGCGCGCGGCGAGGGTCCGGCCGGAGGAGATGCACCTCACAAACGGCGGCGACGATGCGCTGCGTCTGGTGTTTGACGTTTTTGTGGACGCGGGAAGCGCGGTTCTCTTCCCCGAGCCGACCTTTCCTATGTACCGCATGTTTGCGGAACTCTTTGGCGCGCGGATGATCACGCCGCGATTCGACGCGGAGATGCGATTTCCCGTGGCAGAGCTGATCGCAGCTCTGAGGAGAAGGCCGCGCGTGCTGTTCCTCGCCAATCCGAACAATCCCACCGGCAATCTAATCGCCCCGGCGGACCTGCGGAGCATCCTGCGCGCCGCACGCGGCACCGTTGTGGTCGTGGACGAAGCGTATGTGGAGTTTTCCGGTTGGAGCGCCGCGCCGTGGATTCGCCGCTACCCACACCTGGTCGTCGCGCGCACTTATTCGAAAGCCTCGGGCCTCGCGGGATTGCGCCTCGGATGTCTGATTGCGCGCGCCGAAATCACCGAGCTGTTTCGAAGGGTTGCGCCCCCCTTCAATGTCAATGCCGCCGCGCTGGTTGCTGCCGATGCTGCGGCGCGGGATGCGGCCGCCGTACGCCGCTACGTGGTTGAAATCCGCCGCGCACGGAGCGAATTTGAGAAGAGTTTGCGGCGGCTTGGCTACCGGTCGTTTCCGAGCGTGGCGAACTTCGTGCTCGCGGATTTTGGTCCACGCGGGCTCGAGATTGTCCGTCGCCTGAATCGCGAAGGCATCCTGCTCCGCGGTCGCAGCAAGGAATTTGGCCGCCCCGGCATCGTGCGCGTTACGATCGGCACGCGCCGCGAGATGCGGCGCCTAGTGGCCGCGTTGAAGCGACTCGAGCGGAGTCGGTAAACGAAAGAAGAAGTTGGCGGGCGAGCCTGTAAGCCGGATTCTGTGCGGCGCGTGTCCAAGATGCGGCCAACGCGCAGCGGCGATCATTCTTCTAGTCCCGGACTCACGACCGGGATCCAGCAGCCTACCCGAGGGTTGATGCCCTGAACTCACTTGCGCGAACTCAGGACTCATCCTTCGCGCGCAGAACGCGCGGAGGACGAACGGGCCGGGCCAGCCCTCCCCTCCTATTTGGCCTTGCACCACGCGGGGTTTGCCGTGCCCCCGGTATTGCTACCGGAGCGGTGGGCTCTTACCCCACCTTTTCACCCTTACCTTACGGAGCGTGCGATACGAGGACGCCTCGAAGGTTTTCCTCCGAGTTGTCACCGGGCTGCGCTCTGCCGGCGGTATATTCTCTGTGGCACTGTCCGTGAGCCGATCAGTCGGCACAGGCTGAAGCCTGTGCTACCCAACCCGCCCCCCTGGCGTTACCAGGCGCATTGCCCAAAAGCGCGCAGCCTCGCGGCCCGCGCTACGGTGTCCGGACTTTCCTCCCGCTCCGACAAGTCGGAGCCAGCGATCACCCGGCCCACCCGCCGCTCTCATTATACAACGGTGTGGCAGGCCAGACCTATTGAAGACCGAGGAGTTTTTCGAATTCGGATTCGGAGAGGATGGTGACGCCGAGCTCTTTGGCTCTGTCGTACTTCGAGCCGGGGTCGGTGCCGACGACCACGTAATCCGTTTTCTTGCTGACGGAGCCGGAGACTTTGCCGCCATGCTGCTGGACGAGCTCGCCAGCCTCTTCCCGGGAGCGCTTGGCGAGGCCGCCGGTGAATACGACCGATTTGCCGGCAAATTTCCGGCTTTTCACTTCGCGCTTTTCGGCCGTGGGGTGGACACCGGCCTTGTGCAGTTTCTTGATCAAGTTGCGGTTGGCGGCCTCGGAGAAAAACTCGGCGATGCTCGCGGCGACCTTGGGGCCGACCTCGGGCACTTCGACGAGTTGCTCTTCCTTCGCAGCGGCGAGCTCCTCCAGCGATGAAAAATGTTCCGCCAGGAGCTGCCCCGTGCGCTCGCCGACGAAGCGAATGCCGAGAGCGAAGATGAGCCGCGCCAGGCTGTTTTTCTTGCTGGCCTCGATTTCATACAGCAAATTCTGAGCGGACTTCTCCGCCCTGCGCTCAAGGCCCGCGACTTCGTCGAGCTTCAGCGCATAGAGATCGGCGACGTCCTTCACGAGCTTCTGATCCACGAGCTGGTCTACGATCTTTTCGCCAAGGCCGTCGATATTCATCGCGTGACGTCCCGCGAAATACAACAGCGATTCCTTGCGCTTGGCCGGGCAGGCGGCGTTCACGCAACGGTAGGCCACTTCGTCCTTCGACTTGTGAATCCTGCTGCCGCACTCGGGGCATTCCTTGGGCATGCGGAAAGCCCTACGGGGCTTCCCTTCCTTGACGACCTTGACGACGTGCGGGATCACTTCGCCGGCCCGCTCGATGAGGACCGTGTCGCCGATGTGCAAACCCAGCCGCTCGATCTCGTCCATGTTGTGGAGCGTGGAACGGCTGACAGTGACGCCTCCCACCTGCACCGGTTCGAGCACCGCAACCGGCGTCAGCGCGCCTGTGCGTCCCACCTGAACGAAAATATCGTTCACCACGGTCGTTTCCTGCCGCGCCGGATACTTGTAGGCGATGGCCCAGCGCGGGGCCTTGGCCGTGTAGCCCAATTCGTCCTGAATCGCCCTGGAATTGACCTTGATCACCACGCCGTCGATTTCATAGGGCAGCTTTTCCCGCTTGCTGTCCCAGGCGTCGCAGTAGCCGAAAACGTCGTCCATCGAGGGACAAAGTTTCCAGTCGTCCGACGCATGGAAACGCAATTGCTTGAGAACCTGCAGGCTCTCGGAGTGCTTTTCGAATGGGACCTTCCCATTCACGAGGAGGTAGTAGGCGAAAAAATCGAGCCGGCGCTCGGCCGTGATCGTGGGATCGAGGACGCGCACCGCGCCCGCGGCGGCGTTGCGAGGATTAGCAAACATTTTGCCGCCTTGTTTTTCCTGCGCGCGATTCAGAGCGTCGAACGCCTTGCGCGTCATCATCACTTCGCCGCGCACCTCAAAACCGGGGGATAGACCGGCTTTCTTCAAAGCGGCTGCATCCACGCGCAGGGGAATGGAACGGATGGTGCGGACGTTCGGCGTGACGTCTTCGCCGGTGGTGCCGTCGCCGCGGGTCACGCCGCGCGCCAGAACGCCATTTTCGTATTGCAGGGAGATGCTCAGGCCATCGAATTTGTGCTCGGCGATGTACTCGATCTTTTCCCGGCCGATGCCCTCGCGGACGCGGCGGTCGAAGTCGCGCAATTCGTCATAGGAGAAGGCGTTGTCGAGGCTGAGCATGGCGCGCGCGTGGCGCACGCTCTGAAATCCTTCGCGCGGCGCCCCGCCCACGCGCTGGCTCGGCGAATCGGGTGTGACGAGCGAGGGATGCTGTGCTTCGAGCTCTTTGAGGCGGATCATCAGGCGGTCGTAAGCGGCGTCGGAAATTTCCGGGTCGTCTTCGACGTGATAGAGGTATTCGTGGCGGCGCAATTCTTCGCGAAGCTTTTCGATTTCGTGTTTCGCGATGGCGGCTTTCACCATGAATCCCTCGTGAGACGGCTATTCCCGCCTGTCCGGGAGACCATCCAACTGATAGCAGGAAGGGCAGACAAAAAGGTCTGTTCTCCCTGGAAGCTGCCCGGGGTAAACCTGCCCGAACGGAGCGAGCGTTATTATATAGAATGAGGGTGCCGGAGACAGCGGAACGCACCGAGCGGGAGTACATGCCGACCGACCTGCACAATGCTTTGCTGATTCACAACCCGCGCGCGGGAAACGGCGGCGGCCGCAGCCGTGAACTCAATGTGGCGCGGAAAATCCTCGCTGACGGGGGGATCGAAACGGAACTGGCCGAAACGGCGGGACCCGGAGACGCGACTGTCCTGGCCCGTCACGCCGCAGCCGAGGGCCGCGGCCTGGTCATCGCGTGCGGTGGCGACGGCACGCTGAATGAAGTCGTCAACGGCCTAGCCACGCAGCAGAATGGACATCGCGTGCCGCTTGCCCTCCTGCCGGGCGGCACCGCCAACATCCTCGCCAAAGAGCTCGGTCTGCCATGGGACATTCCGCGCGCTGCAGAGAGGCTCATCCGGGGACGCTTGCAAGAAATTGCCCTGGGCCTCGCGACGCCGCTCGAACAGCCGGAGAAGAAACGCTATTTCATCAGCGTGGCGGGCGCGGGTCCGGACGGAGTGATGGTTTATTCGCTGGACCTGGGCCTCAAAGCGCGCTTCGGAATACTCGCTTACTGGTGGGAGGGGGTGCGCCAGGTACTGCGCTACAATTTCCCGAAATTCCGGATCATCAC
This sequence comes from Terriglobia bacterium, assembly GCA_041497835.1. GTDB lineage: Bacteria > Acidobacteriota > Terriglobia > Acidiferrales > UBA7541 > Acidiferrum. The sequence continues at coordinate 9,501 of JBGQHF010000031.1, read as the reverse complement.
GGCGGAACAGCAGCTCGAAGGCTCACTGGTCATCGTCGGCCGCACGAAACATTACGGCGGGCCGTTCCAGATCACGACCGGCGCCAACCTGCTCGAAGACCGCTTCGAGATCGCCGCGGTCACCACGCAAAGCGGCCTTCGCTACCTGAGCTATTTGCCAACACTCTGGTTCGGCGGCCTGCGCGAAGCAGACGGCGTGCATTTCTGGAAGACGGATACGCTCACCTGCGAACCCTTCGGCAAAGACCCAGTCTATTCGCAGGTGGACGGCGAGCCGCTGGCGCGCCTGCCGGTGGAATTCCGGATTGTGCCGCGGGCCTTGACGCTGCTCATCCCGCCGCAGGAAGATGCGCGAGAGAAGAGCGCCGCCACCTGAACATTTCCATGGACCCGCTCACACATGGTCTCGCGTCGTTCGCTGTGACACGGGCTTTTTCCCCGCAGGCGTCGCGCGCAACAGTGGTTGCGGCTGTTGTCACCGGCACTGTAGCGGATCTCGACTGGCTCAGTACGCTTTTCGGCCCCGCGGCGTACTTTGCCGCACACCATGTGTACACCCACTCGATCCTGGCGACGGTTCTGATTGCGGCGCTTGCCTCCGGCCTTTCTTCCTCTTTCTCCCGGCAAGAGAAAAACGCCCGGAGCACACTTCCGATGGCTCTTGGGGCGACTACCCTCGCCGGGCTGTTGCACCTAGCAATGGACGCCTCTCAATCGGACGGAATCGCTCTGTTGTGGCCTTCTCGCGGCGGCCGCATGGCTTTGGACTGTGTTCCCGGCCTGGACCCATGGATTCTGACAATTCTGCTGGCAGGCGCCCTGGTTCCCGCGCTGTTGCGTCTGGTCACGGAAGAGATCGGTGCGCGCGCAAAAGGGCCGCGCCGACGCGGGGGCGCCGTGCTGGCAATGCTTGCTCTCGTGGCGTACACGGGAGGTCGCGGCTTCCTCCACGCTGAGGCGGTCGCCGCGCTCCAGGCTAGAACCTACCGCGGCGAAATCGCGCGCAAAGCTGCGGCGTTCCCGGATTCCGTTTCACCTTTCCAGTGGCGCGGCATCGCGGAAACGGAGAGCGCCTTGTACCGCGTGCCGGTTCCAGTGGGCCCGGGCGCATCGTTCGACCCGGAAGCGGCCGTGGCCACGTTCAAGCCCGAGGCGTCTGCGCTGCTCGACGCAGCACGAGACTCGAGCGCCGCGCGGCGCTTCCTCGAGGTGGCGCGTTTTCCCAAGGCCACAGTTGAAAAAACGTCGGACGGCTACCGTTTCGAGTTGCGCGATTTGCGCTACGCCGCGACGGGGGAGACGGACCACGCGCTCGCTGTTCTTGTCGAGTTGGGGCTGGACGCCAAGATTCAAAGCCATGAAATTGTCTGGGAACGCGACCTTCCGCGGTAATCTCACCCAACGGCACTTTTCCGCAGCCGCGAAATCTACCGAACGAGATTTTTGGGGTGGCGCTTTTTCAACAAGAGCCGGGAGAACAAGTAGCTGAGGGTCGCTATCGCGAGGACGAGGACGGTCACTTGCAGTTTGTGTTGCGCCAGGTACGGCAGCGCGTCCGCGCCGTAGCGGATGGACAGATAGCCGATGCCGAAGTACCGGAAGAGCCGCGCAAATAGAACCGCGAGGGTGAAACTGAGAATCGGTACTTCGAATACACCCGCTGCAAAGACGAAGATCTTGAACGGCGTCGGCGGTGGGAGCAGCGCGGCAATCAAAACCCCGAAAAAGCCGTTTTTCTCCACCCAGTGGCGGATCGCTCCTGCGTGATCGCCGGCCCTCCGGTGGAAGAGTGCCTCCCCGCCCTTGCGCGCCAGGTAATAGAGCAGCACACAGCCCGCCACCGACCCCAGCGTTGCCGATAGCGCATAGAGCGGCATCCGTGCAGGGTTCCTGATGGAAAATTCGATCACCAGCAGATCGTTGATGACCGGAAACGTGAGCACCGAGGAATCGAGAAACGAAATGACAAAAAGCCCGGGGGCGCCGAGCCCGGCGGCAAACGCCGCGATCCTGTCTCGCACGAACACCAGCCTAGATGACAAGACCGATTCCTCCGTGGATTTCTATCAGTGTAGCAGCGCATCCGTCAGAGCAGCGTCCGGATCGCCTGGGCGATCACATCGTGCACGCGGTGAAGCTCCTCCGGCCCGATCACGTACGGCGGCAGGACGTACACCACGTTTCCGAGGGGGCGCAGCAGGACGCCTCGATCGAGAAAGAAACGATAGAGCCGCGGGCGCAAATCCGAGAGATAGCCGGCGTCGTCCGCGCGCAGCTCAATCGCGGCAACCGTTCCGATCTGGCGCGTCTCCCCGACGGCAGGGTGGCCGCTGATCTGCGCAAGCCGCTCGCCGTGAATGCGTGTAATCGCGGCGATGCGCGCAAAGACCGGCTCATCCTCGAAGATCTGCAGGCTGGCGCAAGCCGCCGCGCATCCCAGCGCATTTCCGCTGAAGGAATGCCCGTGAAAGAAAGTGTGCCGCCGGTCTTCGCTGCGAAACGCTGCCTCGACGCGGTCCGTGCAGATCGTCAGCGCCATGGGAAGGAACCCGGCCGTCAGCCCTTTCGAGAGGCACATCAGATCGGGCACGACGCCCGCCTGTTCGCAGGCAAACATCGTTCCCGTGCGGCCAAATCCGGTCAGTACTTCATCGGCGATGAGGAGCACGCCGTGCCGCGTGCAGAGGGAGCGCGCCTTCTGCAGAAACTCCACCGGGTGCACGATCATTCCGCCGGCGCCCTGCAAGAGCGGCTCGACAATCACCGCCGCGATTCGTTCGCCCCGCTCCGACAGAAGTTTCTCGAGACTCTGCGCGCACTCGATGTGGCAAGACTCCCGCTTGAGCCCCACCGGACACCGGAAGCAATACGCCGAATGCGCGCGGTGCACTTCAAAGCGCATTCCGCGAAACGGTTCGGTGAACGGCGAGTCGCCGCTGACGGACATTGCGCCAGCGGTATCGCCGTGATAGCCATGCTCGAGCGCAACGATTTCGCGGCGTTCCGGTCGGCCCAGGTTGCTCCAGTACTGCACGGCGAGCTTCAGCGCGACCTCGACCGCCGTGGAGCCGTCGTCCGAGAAAAAGAGATGCGTCAATTCCGCCGGCAGCCATTTTCGCAGGCGCCCGGCGAGTTCTTCGGCCGGAGCGTGTGTGAACCCCGCGAAGATGACCTGCTCGAGCCGATGAGCCTGCGCGGCGATGGCAGCCGCGATCCGCGGATTCGCGTGGCCATGAAGATTGACCCACCACGAGGAGATCGCGTCGAGGACGCGGGTACCGTCCTCCAGAATCAGATGGGCGCCTTCGCCGTATGCGACGCGCAAGGGCGGCGGGTCCTGTGACGCCTGCGTGAACGGATGCCAGATGCGAAGGGCCGGCTTAGCCGTCGGAGCGGGGTTCATCGCGGAAAGGCGTTACGGTCGAAATAGTTCAGATAGACCTGCAGGAGGGCCGTGCGGTGGAGATTCGGCAGGCGCGGGATTTCTCCTATGACTTTCGCGTGGCCGTACCGCTCAATCGTCTGGCGGTTGTCTTTGTTGGGCTCGCCAATCAACACAACGCCGTGCACCGGCAACTCCGCAGAATGAAGCGCCGCGAGCGAGAGAAGGGTGTGGTTGATCGTGCCGAGGCCGCTGCGCGCCGCGAGAATCACCGGCAACTGCAGCCGGATCATCAGGTCCAACATGAAATGCTGTTCGTTGATGGGCACCAGGATTCCACCCGCGCCTTCGACTACCAGCCAGTGATTGGTCAAGTGGCCCGGGATTTGGAAGCGCATCAGGTCGATATCGGCTCCCGCCCAGCGGGCCGCGAGGTGCGGCGAAACCGGGGGAACGAAAGAGTACGCCTCATCTAGCGTACGCTCGGCCCCGATGCCGGCCAGTCGCATGACGTTTACCCGGTCGGATCCCTCCATCGTACCTGTCTGGATAGGTTTCCAGTAGAAAGCATCAAGCGCAGCGCACAGCATCGCCGAGAGCACGGTCTTGCCGACGCCGGTGTCCGTACCGGTAACGAAGAAGTGCCGGCTCACGCACGCACCGCCGCGGCGCGCTTCGGCTGGAACCTGAGCAGTTTATTCAGCGATTCACAGAGCCGGCGCAAAGTTTCCGCGGAAATCTCGCACGTCAGGGAAAGTCTCAGCCGGGCCTGGCCTTCGGGCACAGTGGGTGGACGGATCGCTCGAACGGCAAAGCCCGCGGCCTGCAAATGGCCAGCGACGGCGAGGGCGCGGGCATTATCTCCCAGGACGACCGGGACGATCTGCGACGTGCTACCGCAGGTGTCCCAGCCATCCGCGCGCAGCGCCGCAGCGAAGCTCAAGGATCGCTCGAACAGGGTTTTGCGTTCCGCATCCATCGTCAGCGCGATGCGGAGGGCCGCCTGAATCTGCCGCGCGAGATACGGCGGCATCGCCGTGCTGAACATGAGCGTCCGTGCGTGGTTCACGAGCGTCTGTTTCAGCAGATCGCTGCCGCAGACGAACGCGCCGACTCCCGCCAGCGCCTTTCCGCAGGTGTGGACCACTGCCCAAACGCCTTCCTCCGCGCCGGCCGCGACCGCAAGACCCCGTCCCGAAGGGCCATGGACGCAGGTGGCGTGAGCTTCGTCCACGATGAGCCCCGCGCTGTACGTGGCCGCGAGTTCGAGCAGTTTGCGAATCGGCGCGCAGTCGCCGTACATGCTAAAAACGCTCTCCGTGACGATCAGTTTCCGGCACTGCTCGCGGACGTGCTTGCGGAGCTCGGATTCGAGCGCATCCAGATCCAGATGCGGGTACACCATCTTTCGCGCGCCGGATAGCCGGATGCCGTCAATCAGGCTGGCGTGATTCGCCGCATCGGAGAAAACCAGATCTTCTTTCTGCAGCAGCGATGTGAGCAGCCCGAGATTTGCCGTGTAGCCGCTTCCGAAGTAGAGAGCCGCTTCCGTTCCGGCAAACCGCGCGAATTCATTTTCGAGCTCGTCCCAAACCGCAGTGTGCCCGGACAGATGGCGCGAGCCCGTGCCCGCAATGCGCAACGACTCCTGGACTGCCAGTAGCACCTCCGCGCGCAGGCGGGAATTCGAGGCCAGCCCCAGGTAATCGTTTGAGCAGAGATTTACGCCGGTGAGCTCCTCCAAGGTGCGCCGCTGTTTGCGCGCGTCGAGCGAGCGAAGCTCGCCCGCTAGCTCTTCGAGGAACCGGGCATGGGCATCAGTGAGCATGCGATTCCAGGGGTTTCAGCCCCAGTGATTCGAGCAACTGTTCGTCCTCATCGCGGCCGGGATTGGGTGTCGTCAGCAGCTTCTCCCCGACAAAAATTGAGTTCGCTCCAGCCAGGAAACAGAGAGTCACTGCTTCCGGCGAGAGCTGCTTCCTGCCTGCCGCGAGGCGCACCCGCGATGCGGGCATCAGGATGCGCGCCGTGGCGATGGCGCGCACCATCTGGAGCGGGTCGAGCGGCGGTACCGAAGCAAGCGGTGTGCCTTCGACGCGCACCAGCATGTTGATGGGCACGCTTTCCGGGTGCGGCTCGAGCGTGGCGAGCTGGTGCAGAAGTCCAATGCGGTCTTCTTCCCGCTCGCCCATTCCCAGGATGCCGCCGCAGCAGACGGTGATCCCTGCCTTGCGCACCGCCGCGAGCGTTCGCAGGCGGTCATCGTACACCCGGGTCGTGATGATGTTTCCGTAGAATTCCGGCGATGTGTCGAGATTGTGGTTGTACGCCGTCAGGCCAGCCACCTTGAGCTGCCGGGCCTGCTCTTCGGTCAGCATCCCGAGGGTACAACACACTTCCATCCCGGTTGCGGCGACTCCGCGGACCATCTCGAGGACGGACGCAAACTCCTTCCCGAGCGGCGCCTCCCGCCAGGCCGCTCCCATGCAGAATCTTGTGACGCCCCGCGAGGCAGCTTCCCGGGCCACGGAAATAACGTGCTGCGGGTCCAGCAGTCCCTGGCGTTCGACGTCGGCCTCGTAGTGCGCGCTCTGCGGGCAATAGGCACAGTCCTCGGGGCAGCCTCCGGTCTTGATCGAGATGAGCTGGCAGGTTTGGACACGTTCCGGCTCGTGACGCTGCCGATGGACGCACAGCGCGCGGAAGACCAACTCCGGCAGGGGCATACGGTAAATCGTCGCGGCCTCCGCCCGCGTCCAATCGTGGCGCACAGCCGCGCCCGCGCTCGCCTCCGTCTGCATGAACTCCCTCTGACGTCCCCCAAATACGAGGCCAAAGAACAGATGGTACCATCGGTTGCCGTGGATGTGCCTCACCCCTTTTACGGGGTTGGCCGTTTTCCGCAGATTGCATTATCGCGGATTGTTTGACCCTTACCCCTCAACATGTTATAAAAATCCGCTTTGCTTGAGTTGAGGAGCGTGCTGAAAGGCCACTGCTCGTCATACCGCCAGCACAGAGTGCTCCGGCAGGCGCAAACTCTGAGTTCCCTTTCCAGTGTTTGAAACGGGAGCCTGCACTGGTCTTCGGCAGATGATTCCCCCGGCGCCCTAGGAGTGGCGTCCGTTAGAGGGTGAGTACGGAAGTCACTGGTTCTGAGACTCGGTTGTCACCGATTCGGATTTCTCCATGGAGGATCGAGTACCCATGCGCACATGGCTCACGAAGGCCGGTTCCTTCCGAGGCGCAGTCGCAAAGACCCTGGCGGCAACTCTTGCTTTGCTGCTGATCGGCGCGCCCACGTTGCTCGCGCAAGCCGCTCCGGAAGCCGCCAGCGGCGAGGCGAATCTGAAACTGCCGGACCTCTCACGGGTTGAATTCCTGGGCGTGAACGGCCACCGGTTGCTCACCATCGGAATTCTCTTCTGCGTCTTCGGCCTGGGATTCGGCCTGACGATTTACACGCGGCTGAAGAACTTGCCGGTGCATCGCGCGATGCGAGAAATCTCCGAGCTGATCTACGAGACCTGCAAAACGTACCTCATCACCCAGGGAAAATTCATCCTGCTCCTCGAGGCCTTCATCGCCGTCGTCATCATCCTCTACTTCGGTGTGCTCCTGAAATTCGAAGCCATGCGCGTGGCGATCATTCTCCTCTTCAGCCTGGTGGGCATCGCAGGCAGCTACGGCGTCGCCTGGTTCGGGATCCGCGTGAATACCTTTGCGAACTCCCGCACGGCGTTTGCCAGCCTGGGTGGGAAGCCCTTCCCGATCTCCCATATCCCGCTGGAGGCCGGCATGAGCATCGGCATGATGCTCATCAGCGTTGAGTTGCTGATCATGCTTTTTATCTTGCTCTTTATCCCCCGTGACTACGCCGGGCCGTGCTTCATCGGGTTTGCCATCGGCGAATCGCTCGGCGCGGCCGCGCTGCGTATCGCGGGCGGCATCTTCACCAAGATCGCGGACATCGGCTCCGACCTGATGAAGATCGTCTTTAAGATCAAGGAGGACGACGCGCGTAATCCCGGCGTGATTGCGGACTGCACGGGCGACAACGCCGGGGACTCAGTCGGCCCGAGCGCGGACGGATTCGAAACCTACGGCGTCACCGGCGTCGCGCTGATCACTTTTATCCTGCTCGGCGTGAAGGACCCGGCCGTCCAGGTCCAGTTGCTGGTCTGGATCTTCGTGATGCGCATCATGATGCTGGTTGCCAGCGCCGCGGCGTACTTTATCAACGGCGCCATCGCTAAGGCCCGCTACCGCAACGCGGTTGAGATGAACTTCGAAGCGCCGCTCACTTCGCTGGTGTGGATCACCTCCGGCGTTTCGATCGCCTTCACCTACCTCATCTCTTCGATCATTATCCCGAGCCTCGGAGGCGACACGACGCAGTGGTGGAAGCTCGCGACGATCATCTCCTGCGGCACATTGGCGGGCGCGATCATCCCCGAGTTTGTAAAAGTTTTCACGTCCACCGAATCGCGCCACGTCCGGGAAGTCGTGACGTCAGCGCAAGAGGGCGGCGCATCCCTCGGCATTCTTTCGGGCTTCGTGGCTGGAAATTTTTCGGGCTATTACCTTGGCTTGTCGATGGTTCTGCTGATGTCCATCAGTTACCTGGTCAGCCTGCAGGGACTCGGTAGCCTGATGATCGCCGCTCCCGTGTTTGCGTTCGGCCTGGTGGCCTTCGGCTTCCTGGGTATGGGACCGGTGACGATCGCCGTCGATTCTTACGGCCCGGTAACGGACAACGCGCAGTCCGTCTACGAGCTCTCGATGATCGAACAGATTCCCGGCATCAAGGAAGAGATTAAGAAAGATTTCAATGTGGACGTGAAGTTTGACCGCGCTAAGGACCTGCTCGAAGAAAACGACGGCGCGGGAAATACGTTCAAGGCAACGGCCAAGCCGGTGCTGATCGGCACGGCTGTCGTCGGCGCCACTACGATGATCTTTTCGATCATCATGACGCTGACCAATGGTCTTGCGACCAACGTGGACAAGCTCTCCCTGCTTCACGCTCCCTTCGTTCTCGGGCTCATCACCGGCGGCGCGATGATCTACTGGTTCACCGGCGCTTCCACGCAGGCGGTGACCACCGGCGCCTACCGCGCGGTCGAGTTCATCAAGGCCAACATAAGACTCGAGAGCTCGGAGAGGGCTTCAGTCGCCGACAGCAAGAAAGTCGTCGAGATCTGCACGCAGTACGCGCAGAAGGGCATGCTGAACATCTTTATCGCGGTCTTCTTCGCCACGCTGGCGTTTGCCTTCGTCGAGCCGTTCTTCTTCATCGGCTACCTCATGTCCATCGCCATCTTCGGCCTGTACCAGGCCATCTTTATGGCCAATGCGGGCGGCGCCTGGGACAACGCGAAGAAAATCGTCGAGGTGGAGCTGAAGCAGAAGGGCACGCCCCTGCATGACGCGACAGTTATAGGGGACACGGTGGGCGACCCGTTCAAGGACACTTCCTCCGTGGCCCTGAACCCCGTCATTAAATTCACCACTCTCTTCGGCTTGCTGGCCGTCGAGCTCGCGGTGAAGCTCACATCCGAAACCGGCGGCGGGCTGACCCATATTCTTGCCGCAGTCTTTTACGCTGTGTCCCTGTTTTTCGTGTACCGGTCGTTCTACGGGATGCGCATCCGCGCGACGCAGGATCACTGACGCGATTGGAGTGCGGCTGTTTGCCGCCGCTTTGTCAGGGAGCGAGTGCAAATGAAAAAGCGGGAGCAAGCTCCCGCACTTCAAAGCTATGCCCGGATGAGGCTGGGGAATTTGCGCGGGTCGTTATCGAAGCCAGGGAACACGGATTTGAGGTCTCTGACGCTGATGTGTTTCGAGAGGACTTCGCCCAGCACGGAGCGAAAGTCCGTCGTGAGCGCGAGGTCGCGGCCTTCGTAGAGCTGGTGCGTTTCGAGCCCGGGCCACTTGCCGTACACCTTGCCGCCCTTCACCGCCCCGCCCATCACAAACATGCAGTTGGCGTGACCATGGTCTGTGCCGCGGTTGCCGTTTTCCTTCGCCGTGCGGCCGAATTCGGACATGGTCACGGTGATGATGTTTTCCATGCGGTCGCCCATGTCCTGGTGAAAGGCCGCCAGCGTCTGGCC
>JBGQHF010000030.1:0-33175 GCA_041497835.1 Terriglobia bacterium | reverse complement strand
TTCTCCCATGCGGGATAAAGCCAGGATCAACGCCGCGACAAACGCCTGCACGCTCACCAGCCGGACGGGGTGCGCGAGGTTACGCGCGAAAATCGCAATCAGTGCCGAAGAAACCGCGAGATAGCTCAAGGCGATCCATTCAAATGCGCCACATGCCGTCCACGCCGCGGCTAGCTCATGCCGGAGCCGCGCTGCCAACCCTTCTTCCTCCGCCGTTCCTCGGATACGCCTTCCTTCCGGCGGCCAAGGAATCGCAATAGCCTCCTGCTCGTACTTGCTGAAACTCGTCCGATTCACTGGTTGGGTTCCCATTTTTGCTCCGCCCGCTCTGCTGGACTTTTTTCTCCGTTGCCGCGGAGGGGCCGAGACCTCGCGGAACGCTCCGCCGCGCCCCATCGCAGAACCGGCCAATCCTCGTTGCGCGCGATGGAGGCCAGCCGCCGCGAAGGATTCACGGCGGCGGGACGCCTCACAGCCGCCAGCAGCCAGCGATCGTCTTCGCTGTCTCCATAGGCGTAGCTGCGGGCCATTTCGATACCCTCCCGCATCGCGATTCGCTGCGCGGCGCTGGCCTTCGCCGGGCCGCTCACCGGTTCGCCGAGGATGCGCCCCGTCCACCGCCCGTCGAATTCTTCAAGCCGCGTGGCGCAGGCGTACACTTCCGCCTCGCGGCCGCGCTCTCTCAACTCCGCTTCGATGGCGCGAGCCGCAAGGTTCGCCAGCGGTTCGAGCGTGCCGCTCACTAGGACGACCGCGTGACCTTCCCCGGCGTGCCACAAAACCCGTTCCATTCCTTCGGGCGAGAATGTGATTGGGATTTTTCCAAAGGATGCCGTGGCCTCCGCCGAAACGCCGCGCAGATAAATCTTGTTGCCGTGGCGCACCGCGAACCGGCCGTGCGGAAGCAGTCGTCCCGCTTCCGCCACCCAGCGCAAGAGTTGAGATGCCCGGATCACTCCGCGGTATCGAAGCAGACGGAACAGCCGCCATTCGAGCGAAGGCGGCGGCACGAGCGTTCCGTCGAGGTCGAAGAATGCGGCAATTCTCGGTTGCGCCCGCCCGGTCATGCGGCCTCACGCTGGGCGGGCCTGGCACTTCGCGTGGTTTGCACGCTGCTCGCAAAATAACGCCAGCCTTCGACCAGCACGGGCAACCCGCGTACCAGACAGAACGCGGCGGTGGACCAGGTAAGAATGTTCGCTCCCGCGCGAATCGCGGCGTGCGCCTCCGCCGCCAGTGTGCCGAGCATCGCCACAGGTCCTCGTGCCAGCGCCAGTTCCAGTCCCAGGTAGCAGAAGCATAGACATTTCAGCCCCGCATAGAGCCCGCGGCTCCATCGCGATGCAACCAACGCGTACCCGAGTCGCGTATTCAGCATGGCGTTGGCTCCCCAGCCGGAACTCCCTGCTTTTGCTGCCAGCCCGCGGAGAAAATCGGTGGCCGCCCCGCGCGCGAAGAAAAACACCGGCAGCCATAGCGACACCATCCCCACGACTGCGAAATACGTGAAATAGACGTTTTCAATCATCCGGTCGCCCAGGATGTCCAGTTGCGCGCCAACCGGCGTTGCCAGGTTCTTGCGCCGTGCGATATGTCCATCGAGCGCGTCGAGCACAATGGCCGCCACGGTCAGCCCTACCGCCGCCAGATTGGCCCATGCGCTATGGCCAAAGAGACTCACCGCGGCAAAACCAACTCCCACGCGGAGGACCGTGATCTTGTTGGGTGTCCAGTTCATGACCATGACCTGATTCTTTTCTTAGGCAAACGCCCTTCCAGACGCCATCGCTGTAAGTAATTGATTTGTAATGAGATAGAAACACGCAAACATGCCCGCTTCCGCCCTTGCGCAAGAGGAATCAGACAGTTGGCGGCTTTCCCCCGCGGACACGGACTCTTTCCCCTACGAGCCAGCGTCTAAGGAAGGAAAGCTTTTCGCGCGCGACTTTGAGAGCTATTCGCCGCCAGGGCGCGCTGCCACGCTGGGCGTCCCTTCCGCCACAGGACGATACCTTCAGCTTTGTGGGAGAATGTTTTGGTTGCTTCCCCCTGGAATCTGGGCGGAAGCACATCGCGGGCGATGGGAGCTGAGTTTTGGCATGACTGACGTCTCATTGGCGGGAGCGTTCCTCGCGGGGCTGGTGTCATTCCTTTCGCCCTGCGTGCTGCCGCTCGTCCCCGGCTACATCTCCATGCTCAGCGGCATTGGCGTGGAACAGTTGCGGCAGGGGCAGCAGCCGCGCGGCGGGCTTTTCGCGTCTTCACTGGCCTTCGTCATTGGGTTTTCGGTCGTGTTCATTTCGTTTGGCGCCTCCGCCAGCGTCGTCGGCCAGTTTCTTCGCCAGAACCGCAACCTGCTTGCCCCCGTCGCGGGTGCGCTGATTATTTTGTTCGGCCTCCACCTGCTGGGCTGGCTCGCAAAACTGAGCGTCAGGCTGGGTCTCGCGCTGGGCGGCGTCCTGGCAGTGCTTGGATTCGTTGCGTTGCTGCGCGGAGGGACGCTCGTTGCGGGACTTCATGCCGTCCATTTCTTTTCGCTCGCGCCGATTGGTTTTCTGGGACCGCCGATGTCGCGCTGGCTGAATCGCGACGTGCATATCCGTCAGACCGCCACGCAGCCCGGCATCTGGAGCGGTTTTTTTCTCGGCTTTGCATTCGCTTTTGGCTGGACGCCATGCATCGGGCCCATCCTCGCCACGGTTCTGGCTTTGGCCGCGGCCAGCGACACCATCGCTCGCGGCGTCCTTCTCCTAGCGGTCTATTCCGCCGGACTCGCCGTGCCCTTTCTCCTGACCGCGCTGGGCATCGGTCAATTCCTGCGTTTCTACCAGCGCTTTCGAAAATACCTCCACGCCGTGGAAGTATTCAGTGGTGCGCTCCTGCTCTTCGTGGGTGGCCTGGTCTTTCTCAACCGGCTGACTTGGCTCGCCGGAAAACTCGGCTTTCTCAACAATCTGGTTTTGTGGCTGGAACGCTCCTTGACGGGTGCCAAATAGTTCGCCCAATACCGGATCAGTTTCCGGATAGCCGTGCTTACCGGAAACTCACCCACTCCCGTTCGTGCAACGCCTTTGCAGGAAATACGCCTTCTCCGGGTATAATCGGGTTTCGAGGTCTGCATGAAGAAAACACTCATTGTCATCACTACCGTCCTGGCCCTCGTCATTGCGGTTTGGTACGCGGACACCGTCACGCGCAGGCCAGCCGCTCACGCAACGTTGATCGAGAAGCCCGGCGTGGCCCCCCTCGCTCCCGACTTCACGGTCAAGGACCTGCAGGACAGGGATGTTTCTCTCAGCCAGTTTAAGGGCAAGGTCGTTCTGGTGAATTTCTGGGCCACCTGGTGCGAGCCCTGCCGCGTGGAAATCCCCTGGCTCATCGAACTCCAGCAGAAATACGGCCCCCAGGGATTCACCGTGCTTGGAGTGGCCATGGACGACGAAGGGAAGAAAGACGTCGCGCCCTACGTCGAGAAGGAGCGCTTCACCGTAAACGGAAAGCAGGAAGCCATGAGTTATCCGATCCTGATCGGCTCGGAGGAAGTGGCCCAGAAGTTCGGAGGATTGATCGGCTTTCCGACCAGTATCCTGGTCTCCCGGGACGGCCGCGAAATCAAGCGCATCACCGGTCTGGTCAACTACGAAGAAATCGAAAAGTCCATCAAATCCCTCCTCTAGCGGACGCGGGTCCTCCTGCGCTGGAATCGGCTGCCGCCGGGGCTCGCGGAGTTGCAACTATCTCCCGCCTCTGCGCGTATTACGGTGGTAAGGATCCATGACGGAACGCCGTGCCATTCTCAAGCGGGGTGTGTCGTTGCGGGAGCCGGCGCAGATGGCCATCGAGACGATGCGCGCTCACAAGCTGCGCTCGTTCCTGATGCTCCTGGGCCTCATCCTCTCGGTCAGCACGCTGATTGTGGTGGTGGCGCTGATCGAAGGGGCGAACCGCTACATCGCCGGACGCGTGGCCAACATGGGCTCGAACGTTTTCCTCGTCACTCGATTCGGCATCATCACCGAGTTCGATGAGTTCATCAAAGCCACGCGCCGGAATAAGAACATCACCTGGGAGGATTACGAAGCCACGCGCGACGTGCTGAAGCTGCCCAAGAATATCGGTGTCGAGACCCGCGCCACCTGCCGGGTTCGCGCCGGCAATCATACCCTCGCAGACGTGAGTCTTCGCGGGGTCACCGCCAGCATCGGCGATATGGACGTCGAAGAGCCTGCCTCGGGACGCTATATCTCCGAAACCGACAACGCCCATCGCACCCTGGTGACGCTCATCGGTTCGGAGATAGCCAGCCGGCTTTTCCCCGACGTGGACCCCATCGGCCACGATCTCGAAATTGATGGTCGCCCCTTCGAAGTGATCGGCGTGACCAAGCCCATCGGCACGGTCCTCGGCCAGTCCCAGGACAAGTTCGTATACATTCCCGTCGAGACGATGCTGAAAATCTACGGCACCAACCGCAGCCTCGCCATCAATGTCCAGGCGCGCAGCCCCGAATGGATGATGCGCACGCAAGACGAGGCGCGCGTGCTCATGCGCGCCCGCCGCCATCTGCGCCCGAAGGAAGACGACAACTTCGCTATTCTGGGCGCCGACACGGTGATTGCCCTCTTTCATCAGCTCACGAGCGCGATTGCCGCCTCCATGGTCGGTGTGGTCTCGGTGTTCCTGGTGATCGGTGGCGTCGTAATCATGAACGTCATGCTGGCAAGCGTCACCGAGAGGACGCGCGAGATCGGCATCCGCAAATCGCTTGGCGCCCGGCGTAGCGACATCCTGATGCAGTTTCTGGTTGAGTCGGGAGTGATGGCCGGGCTGGGCGGCGCGCTCGGCGTACTTTTCGCTTATCTGATTACGCTGGTGGTGGGAGCCACAACCTCGGTGCCGATGGCCGTGCCGCTCTCGGCGGTGGTGATTGCCCTCGCCGTTTCGACGGCGGTGGGGATTTTCTTCGGTCTCTATCCCGCGCAACGCGCGGCGCGGCTCGATCCCATCGAAGCGCTCCGCGCGGAGACCTGAGGAAGACCCATGCAACTTCTCTTGCGTCAAAACACCCTCATGGCCCTGGACACGCTGCGGCAAAACAAGCTCCGCTCGCTGCTGACCGTCCTCGGGGTGGTAATCGGCGTGACCACCCTCATCCTGGTCGCTTCGATTCTGGTGGGCCTCGACCGCGACATCCGCGGATTCCTCAGCGATTTCGGCACCGACACCCTCTGGATTTTCAAGATCAAACAGGGCTTCACGGGGGAGTTGACGCAGGAAGAGCGCATGCGCAAGCCGCTTACGCTGGAAGACGCCCTGGCCATTCAAGAATCCTGCCCTTCGGTTCGCGCCGTGACCGTGGATGTCTTCCCCCGGTTTCTGGGACAGCCCATCGTCAGCATCGCCCGCTACCGCAACAAGGAAGTTGCCGGGATTCAGTTCAGCGGCGCGCTGCCTGCCTCCGAGCAGGTCTATTCCTTGCGCATCGCCCGCGGCCGGTTTTTCAACGAAACGGAAAACGCCCATCACCTGGATATCGCCGTCATCGGCTTCGATTTATCGGAAGCGCTTTTTCCCGGAGACGACCCTGTCGGAAAAACAATTCTGGTGGACGGAGCCTTGTTCGAGGTGATCGGGGAACTCGAGCGGCACAAGGGCCAGTTTTTCCGCGACCCGCAGGCGGACAAGAATGTTCTGGTTCCCTACGGCAGCTATCACAAACATTACCCGCAAAACGACGAACACTTCATTGGCGCGCTCGTGTATCCCGGCAAGAAGGCGGCTGCGGAAGACGAAGTCCGCGGATTACTGCGCCGCCGCCGCAACGTTCCCTTTGACAAGCCCGACAATTTCGACATCTCCAGCGCCGAGCAGATCGCCAACGAATTTCGGCAGATCACCGGCTCGGTGGCCATTCTGATTTCCGTCATCAGCTCCATCGGGCTGCTCGTCGGCGGCGTCGGCGTGATGAACATCATGCTCATGTCGGTGACGCAGCGGACGCGCGAGATCGGCGTGCGCAAGGCCATTGGGGCGCGGCGCCGCGACATCATCTGGCAATTCCTGACGGAAGCGATGACGCTGACCGGCGCCGGCGGCATCATCGGCGTGCTGATCGGTTTCGGGTTGAGCCTGCTGATCAATCTCCTTGCGCCAAAGCTTCCTTCGGCGGTACCCCTCTGGGCCGTGTTCATCGGGGTCGCTGTTTCCATGAGCGTCGGCCTGTTCTTCGGCCTTTATCCCGCCATCAAAGCAGCCCGGCTCGATCCCGTCGACTCTTTGCGCTACGAGTGAAGAATGGGTGGCGCAAGCTTCGGCCGGTGCGGACAATATCTTGGTGGTTCAGTTTCCGCGACCGCCGCTTTCGACCTGATCACCCCATTCTCTTCAAAGGGCGTAATACGGCCAGGTGACGCCAGCCCGTTGCCGCCCCAACTTCCCAGAACCTCGCTTCTGGACCGCGACCCACTTGTCCGGTTACCCGACTTACCGGGCACTGAGACAACGATTAAGGGACGCGTCGCACTTCTTAAGGATGAGAGCAGACGAAATGAGCGTAAAATAAAGCAAGGCTTCTAACTCAAAAAAGGAAAACTCCCAAATAGGTGTTCATTTTCCCGTACAACCGAGACAACTCCGTTGAGGATACTCCTTGGGTGGTTGTGGGCCTGATTGTCATTAACAGCGCCTTATTGGTCCTGACATGGTTTGCGGGGCCGACCGAAACTCTGTTTATGAAATACGGTTTCACCCCGGCGCATCCTCAGATATTCACAGCGTTCACTTCAATGTTTCTGCACGCAGGTTTTTGGCACCTCTTTGGCAATATGTGGTTTCTATGGATGTTCGGCAACCAGGTAGAAAACATATTGGGTCGGTGGCTATTCTGTCTTGCCTATCTAGTCTGCGGATTCGGCGGTGATTTTCTTCATTACCTCTTCAATTCCACGTCCACCATTCCTTCGGTAGGAGCCTCGGGAGCTATATCGGGAATCGCTGGATGCTTCTTTGTGCTTTATCCCAAAGCGAATTTTGACTTGGTTTTCTACTTCCGATTCTGGGAGTTGAAGACCATCCACACCTATACGAGTATCGCCGTCGGTGCATGGATTGCAGAGCAAGCTCTGCTTGGAGTGTTATCTCTGAAGTTCCAATCTTTCTCCGTTGCCTTCTGGGCTCACGTGGGAGGATTTGCCGTAGGGCTAGTGGCGGGAGGTTTAGCGACCTTGCTCATGCCAAAAAGAAAAAGAGTGGTTCTCAGGCGAGCAAGACATCGGTCGCTTCAAACGCGCGTCAGCGAATCAGACGACGGTCTGCACCTTAAATTTTAGGAGATCTGACCGCTCTTGCTCTGAAAATGCAGGTCAACTCCTGATTAATGCGCTAACCGGACAAGTGCGACTTGGCTCCCCAGAAGTCCGCTTCTGGTAAGTTACCTTTGCTTGGGTCACTTGGTCGGTTAGTTGGCTTCCCGGAGACTGACCGCCGCCCAGGATAAATCCAGCAAAACCCGACAGTGTTCATGATTGCCGGGTTTCGTTATAGGCCGGTTCGCCGGATTCCTTTTCCGAAGTCCGGTTCTCGACAACTCACGCACGACCCAAGCGGACCCACCGCCAACATCTTCTGTTGCTTGCCGCTTGGGAAGGGCTGCGGTAACCTGAAAACATGCTCGACGAGAAAGAGTTTCAGAAGAAGTGTGATGCGGCGCTTGAGGACCTTCGCCGGCGTGTCCTGAAACTGGCGGATGACCACGGATTCGACGTCGAAGGCGGATCCGGCAAACTCGAGATTCAGTTCGAAGAGCCCGAAGAAGTCAAGTTTGTCATCTCGCCGAATACGCCGATGCGCGAAATCTGGATTTCGGCGCTCGCCACCAGCTTCAAGCTCGGCTGGTCCGCCGCAAGGGGCGCATTCGTGCTGGAGAAAACGGGCGAGGACTTGTTCCAGGTTATGGCCCGGGTGATCTCGCAGCAACTCGGCGCGCCGGTGGCGCTGTGATCCTCGGGCGCCTGGTCCTTCGTGTTTTCGCTGTTGCGCTGCTCTCCCTGGCGGGTCTGCTCTCTGCGGCGGCCTCCGTGGCGCAAACCAAGCTGCCCCCCGCTCGGGAAGTGGTCAAGCCCAGCGCCTATGTTTCGTTGCAGCCCGTTCCGCGCGGCCGCGCATTTCAGCTCGCCGTCGTGATGAAGATCCGCCCCGGCTTTCACGTGAATGCCCGCGAAGCTTCCGAAGAATACCTGATCCCTACCGATCTTCAGCTCGCTGTGCCTGCCGGATTTCGTGCCGGCGCTGCCGTCTATCCGAAGGGGAAGCTGAAGAAATTTCCGTTTTCCCCGAAGAAACCCTTGAACGTCTACGCGGAGACAGCCACGATCCGCGTGCCGCTGACCGCTCTGGCCGGCGCGCCGCTTGGGCCGCAGCGCATTCCGTTGAAGCTGCGCTACCAGGCGTGCAGCGAAGAAGTTTGCCTGCCTCCGGTTACCCTCGACCTCGAAGCAATCCTTGACGTGGCCCCCGCGGACGCCAAGGCAAAGCTCGTCCATCCGGAACTTTTTCCGAAGTAGATTGCTTCGAGAAATACGGTCTGTTCCGGCTCGTCTTCGCGCTGTCAGGCCCGGCTGGATTCTTGTACGGCAGGCAATGCATTCCGCAGGCGCCCGATAACACGGTCGCGTCCCAGCACAACCATTGTTTCGAAAAGCGGCGGAGCAACCGCCTCTCCGGCGATTGCTACGCGTGTGGCATTGATGAGCAGACCGGCCTTCACGCCTGCGCTTTCTGCGAGCGCGCGCAGCGCGTGGTCGCACGCGTCGTGGTTCCAGTCCGGCAGCGCGGATAGCGCGTCCGCAAGCTGGCCCAGGAGCAGTGGCAGCCGTGGCTCTTTCCAGAATTTTTCCCGCGCCGCCTGGTTATAGGTGAACTCGTCGCTGAAAAAGGCGCGCGACCACGACGAGAAATCCGGCAAGAGACGGATCCTCGGCCGCAGCAGATCCACCGTTCGCGCAAACCATTGGCGCCCCGCACCGGACGCCCACTCCTCCCGCCAGAGTTTGCTGCGCTTCAGCTCGCCTTCCACCTGCGGCAGCAGTTCTTCGATGGGCAGCTTCTGGAGATATTGCGTATTGAACCATTCGAGCTTCGCGCGGTCGAAAACGGCGTTTGTCCGGCTGACCGCTTCGAGGGAAAACTTCTCTAGCAGGTCCGTCGTCCGCAAAAACTCCTGGTCGCCGCCGGCCGACCAGCCGAGCAGCGCAAGGAAATTGCGGAAGGCTTCCGGGAGAAAACCCTCTTCCCGATATTGCGTCACGCTGGTCGCGCCGTGCCGCTTGGATAGCCGCGTGCGGTCCGCTCCGAGTATCAGCGGCACGTGAGCGAAGAGCGGCGGCTCCGCGCCCAGTGCCTGGTAGAGCAGCACTTGCTTCGGCGTATTGGAGATGTGGTCCGCGCCGCGGATGACGTGCGTGATCCGCATGTCAATGTCGTCCACGACGACGCTCAGTTGATATGTCGGAAGCCCCATGGCCTCTTCGGTACGCGCTGAACGCAGCAGCACGAAGTCCTCGATCTCTTCGTTCGAAAATTCACGTGTGCCGAATACAGCATCCTGAAATACAGTTTTGCCCCCGAGGGGAACCTTGAAGCGGATGGCGGGTTTTGTCCCGGGCGAAGATGTCTTGCCGTCGCGGCACGAGCAGCGGCTGACGCGCCGCACCGCTCCGCCCTCCGATCCGCTCTCTGCGGCATCGCCGCCCGCGTAGCGTTCCGCCGGGCAGTAGCACAGGAACGCGCTCCCATTCGCAAGGCATTTTTGCGCGGCCTCGCGGTACAGTTCGATCCGCTGCGACTGGTAAACAGGCTCTTCATCCCAGTCGATGCCCAGCCACCGGAGTCCCTCCAGGATGCCTTCGACAAGTTCGGGCTTGTTTCGCTCGGTGTCGGTATCCTCGATGCGAAGGATCATCGTTCCACCCTCGCGCCGCGCGTAGAGCCAGTTGAAAAACGCCGTGCGAGCCCCGCCCACGTGCAGGTAGCCCGTTGGGGACGGTGCAAAACGCACCCGCGGTCCGCCGCCGGTCTTCGGATTCATGGAAGCCGTCATCCTTCTTCGAACTTTCGATCAGGCGTGAATCGTCCAGTTTAGCTGAAGCCTCACGGAGGGTTCAACCTGCTGGCGGGTGCTCACACCCCTCTTCCGCCGGAGCCTTCCGCGGCAGCACTCCCCCTGCTGTCTCTTACGCCACCAGTACCGTGGTACGCTTGATTCCCCAAAAATCCGTGTTCTATAGTCGTAAGCACTTTGTTTTTCCAAGTTTGACCGCCACGGAGAGCCCCAGCGGCTTTCACGGGGCGGTCTGGCGTTCCGAGTTGGTACGTACTCGGTACGGAGAAGCGTCTTCGGCGGCCCGGCCGCGTACCGCAGCGCGGTTTACGTCGTCGTACACAAGTTGCCCGTGACACATCTGAGCCTCATGGCTTCGGGACTGCTGATCGCTACCGCTTTGGTGGCGGGCTTCTTCGCGTACGTTTACAGCCTGAAGCGGCAAAGCTATCAATTGCTCTGGACCGCGGGCTGGTGCCTGTTCGCCTTGCATTTCCTGGCGCGCATTCTTACCCCGGCGACAAGCGGGGTCTCCATGCAAGCCGCGTTGGGAGAGTGGACCCTCGTCCTGGCGGGTCTCTTTTTCTTCCTGGGTACGCAGCTCTATGCCCAGCGCCGGCCCTGGATCTTCCACGCAGGGATCGCGGCCGCGGTCGGCTTCCTCTGGGCTGTTTTCCATCAGTTGAACTGGATTGCTGTTCCCCCGGGCGTCGCCACCGCATTGATTTTCTTCGCCACCTCGGTTGTCTTCTTCCAGGAAAGCCGGCGCCAGGAAACTCTTGCCGAGCGCTTGCTCGCCGTGACCTTCGGCGGCTGGGCCGTCTTGCAGCTTCTGTTAATTCTCGCGCGGCAGAACGACCAGCTCCAGGAAACCGGCGTCTGGACCCTCTCCGCGATGCCGGCCGCATTCGCCGCCATCGTGATGGTCATGGCCCTCTACGAGGAAGAAAAACGCCGCGTCGAGCGAAATATGCTCGCGCTTTCCAATCTTAACCTGGCCACCTCCAGTTTTGTCGGCGGCGAAATCCAGCGCATGCTTTCGCAGGCTTTGGATCGTGTTCTGGGTGTCGTGCGCATCCCTGCGGGGGCGCTGTTCCTTCACCACGGGGATCCCCAGGGGCCGACGTCGGTGGTGGCCTCGGGCCTCGGCGAAGAGTTCTGCAAGATTTCTCAGCAGGAAGGCCTTGACGATCACCTCGTTCATCTCGTATCCCGCCTCGGCGGCCTGGTCGTTTTCCGGGAACTAACTCGCGACTCGTCCTGGGCGGCTCTCGAAAAAGAAGAGGCCTTCCGGCGTTTCCGCCAGCTCGCCACCAGCCAGGGGCTGCGGACCGTCGTGGCCATCAGCCTGCAAGCGAAGGAGCAGGCGTTCGGTGTGCTGCTTCTGGGTACGCCGGACAACCGCCGCTTCTCTCCCGCCGAGCTTCGCCTGCTGCTCGCCCTGGGCCATCAAATCGGCATGGCCGTGGAGAATAGCTACCTGATCCAGCAGACATCGCGCCGCTCGGAAGAGCTGCACATTCTGAACGAAGTCGGCCGCGCCCTCAGCTCCACGCTGAACAAGGAAGATCTTCTGCGCAGAATCGGAGATGAATTGCGGCGGCTCTTTGACGCCGAGAATTTCTATATCGCTTCCTTGGATCCCTTCCGCGACGAACTGTGCTTCGATCTCGAGATCATCGACGGTGTGCGCCTTCCGAAACGCTCGCGCCCGGCCGCAAACCACCTCACCGAATACATTATCCGCACGCGCCAGCCCGTGCTGATTCGCGACAATTTTGTGGCCGTGGTCCGCAATTTTGGTGTCGAGCCGATCCGCGGCGGCGGCTGCTTCTGCGGCGTACCGCTGGTGGCCTACGACCATGCCATCGGGGCTATGGCCGTTTTCTCCGACCAGGAACGCAGGTTTGACGAGGGCCATCTCGAATTGCTCCGCGTGCTCGCCAGCGAAGCGAGCATCGCCATCGAAAACGCCAGGCTCTTCCAGGAAGAGCGCACCAAGGCGCGTCACCTTGCCCTGCTCAACACGATTTCTCGAAACGCCATCGCCACGCTCAATCCGGACGAGATGCTCGCCAAGATTACCGAGCAGCTCGAGGAAGGCCTCGCCTACGATAACGTCGGCATCGGAATTCTCGAATACTCGACGCGGGAGGTTGTGATTCAGGCCGAAGCCGGCAAGCGGCGCGGGGCTCTCGGACAGCGCATCTCGCTCGGCGGTGGTCTCGCGGGCCACGTTGCGCGCACCGGGCAGATGGCGGTGTTTCGCGCGACGGCGCCCCCCGAGCCCGCTCTCCGGCCCCTGCTCCCGGATTCCGTCGCGGCTATCGCTCTCCCTGTTATCTATGCCGAACAATTGCACGGCGTGCTCTATGTGGAATCGTCCCATGCCGTCGAATTCACCGATGAAGAAGTTCTCCTCTTCCGCACTCTCGCGGACCTAATCGCCGGCGCGCTCCACAACGCGCTGACATTCCAGAAAGCGCAGGAACAGGCCATCACCGACGGTCTGACCGGCGTCAAGACGCACCGCTTCTTCATGGAAGCGCTCTCCGCCGAATGGAAACGCTCCACCCGCGCCGGCCGCGCCTTCTCGCTGGTGCTGATGGACCTCGACCGTTTCAAGTTCGTAAACGATTTCTACGGCCACCTCGAAGGCGACCTCGTTCTCCAGCGCGTGGGACATATTCTGGAAACCAACTGCCGCCGCTCGGATGTGGTGGCCCGCTACGGCGGAGATGAATTCGTCATCCTCATGCCCGAAACCGCCATCGAACATGCCCGGCAACTGGCCATGAAGCTGCGCGGCTGGGTTTCCGCCGACCCTCTGTTGCGCGAGAAAAACATCACCGCCAGTTTCGGCATCGCCAGCTTCCCGCTCCACGGCTCTTCTCCGCAGGAATTGATCCAGGTCGCCGACGCTTCCATGTACCTGTCCAAGCACCAGGGCGGCAATGCCGTCTCCACGGCCGACCACTTCGATCCCAATGAGGCGAAAAAGTGGAAGCGCGACGTCCTCGAAGCCTATCTCGGGGTCACCCTCAAGCGCCTGTTTTCCACGGGTCCCGAGGCCTTCGAGGAGATCTACCAGCGGCTGAAACAGTTCACCGAATCGCTCTCACCCGATGAAACGGTACGGGCGGAGCCGGCCGCAGCCTTGGGCCCTGCCGCTCTGCCGCAGGCTGTTCTGGACACGGTCACTTCTCTGGCGTCCGCCATCGACGCAAAGGATCACTATACCCAGGGCCATTCCCAGAAAGTGTCTGCGTACGCCGCTCTCGTCGCGGAAGCTATGGGAATGTCCGACGCGGAAGTGGAAGAGATACGCCTGGCCGGCATCCTTCACGATATCGGCAAGGTCGCCATCCCGGAAAACATTCTGAACAAGAGCGGGCCGCTCAATCCCGACGAATGGGAAACCATGAAGTCTCACGTCCATTTCGGCGAGAAGATTCTCGAGCCCCTTACGCCCCTCGCCCGCATCCGCACCATGGTGCGCCACCACCACGAGTTCTTCGACGGCTCGGGCTATCCCGACGCCCTCAAGGGGGAAGGGATTCCCCTCGGCGCACGCATTGTCGCCGTTGCTGATGCCTACGACACCATCACCAGCGACCGCACCTACAAGAAAGCGCGCAACGCCCCCGAAGCCCTCGCCGAGCTCGAGCGCTGCGCCAATGCCCAGTTCGACGCCAAGATTGTCGCTCTCTTCGTCCAGACCCTGCGCCAGCTCCCCAACCCCATCATCGAAATCGCTACCATCTCCTCGCGCAATACTTAGTCTCGCGTGCAGGGGTTCGCTGCATTTCTCTTTCGGGGGCTTTTCTTGTGCTGAGTCAGTTTCCGGTTAGCGCGTTTTTCAGTCCATGCCCGTTTCTGGTGGGCGTTCGAGAGCGATGCCTTCGAGGCGAGGCGCGAGAGCAGCCTCAAGGGATCGAGGATCGCACGATTCGGAAACCGTAGTCGGCGTATTTGAACTCCGGCGGAATACTCGACCGCGCCGCGGTGCGGGAGACCTTGATCTGGTGCCGCCAGGAGCCACCTCGCGAGGCACGGCGACTCGCGTTGCTGGGCCCTCGCGGATTTCGTTCGGGAGACCAGCCGTAGTAGGTGGCGTTGTACCAGTCCGCACACCATTCATGGACGTTGTCGCCCAAATTGTACAGGCCGTAAGCGTTTGGCGGATACAGACCCACCGGCTCAGGCCCGCTCTTCCAACGCTCGGCGTAATCGGGAACCAGCTCGGGAGGCGCATCTCCCCACGAGTACAGCGAGCCTTCGGCGCCGCCGCGAGCGGCGCGTTCCCACTCGGCTTCGCTAGGCAAGCGATAGGGCTTGCCGGTCGCGCGGCTTAGCCACTCGCAATAGGTCACAGCCTCATGCCACGACAGCGCGACCATAGGCATCTTCGGATGATTGAAGCTTGGATCGTTCCAGCACTGCGGCTCAGGATAACGCATCGCGGCAAGAAAGCAGCCGTACTCCTCGTTCGTTACCTGGTAAGCGGCAAGCTCGAAAGCATCCACCCAAACGCGATGCACCGGCTTTTCATCATCGCGCCCGATTTCGCAGCCCATCCAGAACCAGCCCTCTGGGACGCGCACCATCACCGGCTCGATCGCTTCCATCCGGGCCGTTGGGGAGGCTGCCATGCATGGCCTTTCAATCCACTCTCTCACCCGCATCTCGGTGAGGACGTCTGACGAAGACACGATACGCTCCAGCAACCCCCCGAGCAACTGCCGGCAGACGGAGTGGCGTCACTGGGGAGAGTGGTGCTCGAGATTGGAAGAGAGTTTCTTTCCGTCAAGGTCCCAACCGGATCGGGACAGGCAATGGCCCCGGCTATTGGGCCAGTACCGCTTCGGGAAATCCTGGCCCTCGTGCCAATTGACGAATACCTCTCCAGGCTCGATAAGGGTCTTAAGGGCTCGGCGTGTCCCCGGGCCGAGGAGAGGACGATGCTGCGCAATCGGTTGCTTATTCTGCTGGGCGGATGTGTTCTTGCGGCTTCAGCCGTTAGGGCTGGCGACGTCGGGTACATAAATTGCTCCAACCATCAAGAAGACACACAGGTTTTCGAAAAGGCCAGGAGCTCTCGAGAGGTAGTGACTTCCTTACCTTGCGGCGAGCGCTTCACGATCTTACTCTACGGTTTTATCTTCTCTCGCATTCAAACGAGCGACGGTAAGATCGGTTACGTTTTTTCGAATCTGATCTCGATTGATCATTCCGCGGCTTCCGTGCAACAGCCGGTCTCGGCGCGACGCTCCGCACCCACATCGAATGTCCTGCGTACTTCTGCGACCGTCGCAAAGCCTGTTCCGGCTGCGTTTGTGCAGCCTCAGCCCACACCGGCTGAACGGGCCCCGGCACAAGCGCCTGCACCCACATCGAATGTCCCGGAAACGACTGCAACCGTCGCGCAGCCTGATCCGCCTGCGCTTGCGCAGCCTCAGCCCACACCGGCTGAACCGGCCCCGGCACAAGCGCCCGCACCCACATCGAATGTCCCGGAAACGACTGCAATGGTCGCGCAGCCTGATCCACCCGCGCTTACACAACCTCAGCCCGCACCGGCTCCTCAACCGGCAGCACCAGCTATCCAAGCCGCAAGAGCGCGGCCAAGCTGGGAGAAGCCCAACCCGAGTGTTCGCAGATCGCCTTTAGTGGAAATCTTTGGCGGCTACGCGTTTGCGCGGTTGGACGGCGGCGGTGGAACTGGGAGCAACCTGAACGGCGTACTGGGGTCGTTTGGCTGGAATGTAAGACCGTGGTTGCAGATCGTCGCGGACAGTAGCTACAGCGTCGTCACGGCCAATGGCACCAAGAATGTGCTTTATGGAAATCATTACGGGACTCGCTTCTTCCACCGTGGGCGAAATAGATGGAGCGCAACCCCGTTTGTGGAAGCCCTGGTCGGGGGATCGCGCGCGGACACCACCGTCGGCGGGACCGGCGGTTACACAACTTCGGATAGCAGTATTTCGATGAAAGCAGGCGGCGGATTGGATATCAACCCATCCCGGCGCGTCAAGATCCGTTTGTTCGATGTCGATTACTACAGGACCTCTTTCGGCCTTAACGTTCATCAGAACAACTATTGGGTTTCCACCGGGATTGTCCTGCGGCTCTTCGGCGGGGGATCCGAGTAACGGCCCGAGGGACACGACGGGTGGCCCGGACATGAAGTGAGGAGATGAATTTGGGTGCCCAACACGTCGGGTTTACGTGTGGGGCTTTTGGGTTCGTTGTTCCCGGGTCTTCATTATCCAGCCGGATCGGTCGGGATTATCCCCACTTCTCCCGAAACTAAAACGTCCAACTGCTCCACGGCCAATCCTTCGGATGCTTCACCAGCTTTCTGGTAACGGGGTTTGCATGCATGTACGCGAGCTTCTCGCGAACTTTCTTTCCGCTCCAAACATTGAAGTCATAAAATCTGGGCTGCCAGAATCGCGGAAGGTCCCCGGCACCTTTTGTAAACGTAAAACGCAATTGCCCTGCAGGCGCGCGGCGCTTCTTTCTCCGCAAGTCCCTCGAGACCCGCTGCTTCAACACCTTCAGCACGACGGACGGCGTGCCATTCTTCGGCTCACTGATCAGCAGATGCACGTGATTTGGCATGAGCACATATCCGGCGAGGGCGAATCCATATTCCTGCCGCACACGGCCAAGTTCCTTGATCAAGAGATTGCGCATGCGGGCAGTCCCGAGCAGGGAGCAGGTGCCGGACAACGCGCCGCTCGACGCGCAGCCGGGAGAGGTTCCTTTCTGACCAACTTCTTGGGAACGGGCCCCGGTGTTGCGGGGACCTTTTTTCGTGCTGAGTCAGTTTCCGGTTAGCGCGTTATACGGCCAGTTGCCTCAGAACCCCATTTAGACGGATCGGTCAACACAACGCGACTAAGAGGGACTGATCTGACGAAGCCGACGCAAACGTTGCGGTTTCAGAAAGTCACCTAACGGGCCGCCGATAACTCGCGGCCGCGTTCCATTGAGGCGGCGACCGTTGCATTCATCGCTGGTTAGGCGCGGCCAGAAGGCATCTCCGCCAAAGTTCTTTCGAGCGTGGCGAGCTCTTCGAGTACTTCGTGCCATCCATGTCGCCAACGGGAGTCCAGCGCCTCACTTGGCTGGCAGAGCTCCCGAGTTCGAGCAATCAGCCGGTTGCACGATGCGAGAACCGCCCCAGGTTTTCCCGCCGAGACAATTGGCGAGTCCATGGCCTCAGGAAGTACCGGCGCCTCAGTGCCGAGCTGCTCGGCTGCGAGTCGAGCAGCGCTCAAGATGGAACGTTTGATCCGAGTGCGGAGCAGGTACGCGGACTCGGGTTCCGCAACATCGGATCTGACTTTCGCGATTAGGCTCAGGCAATCTGCCTTCGAATGCATCGGCCACCTCTTCCAGTCGTTGTAAGAAGATCTCGATTTGGCAACAACACTCCATCACGTGATCCCAGGACGGCTTAAATGGCGCTCCACACCGGCCGTCCTCATGAAGGCGAAAAAGGTACAGCGTGATGAACGCTTTGATGTCTTCCGATGTGAACCCGACAGCGCGGCCAGCCTGCTCCATAGCTCCAGTACGAGCGAAGCATGGCCGTCCCAAAAGATAGCAGCCCAATACCGAGCCGTGCCTCAGAACTGTGCCGAGAACGGCCATCTCGAACTCGGGCGTACTGCCCATTCTGAAAGCTTCCCGGACGTCAGCTACAGTCAAGTGGAATGCTCTTATGTCTCGGCGGAATAGCTGATACTTCGGGAGGCGCTCAAGCAGCTGCACCAATCGAAAAGTACCGCCGGCGCGTTCCAGGAGAGGCTTGCCCTCCAGCCGGAGATGGTGAAGGAACAAAGAGCCGTAGGCCGCCATTGCCTCCACCTCTTCCCAGGTGTACTGGCTCACCGATGGAGTCTGGCCGTTGAAAGCGAGGGACTCGACCACGCCTCCGTGCGGCGCACCAGCAACAAAAACGTCGATGTCACTAAGACGGTCCGAGTCACCCCTTGCGTGCGAACCGTACAGCCAGACGGAATTCACAGCATCATCAGCTAGCTTCATCGATTCAGCACCGACCGTAGAAGTAGGGTCACGAACAGCCCCCCGATCACGACGCCGCAAAATGCCTCGAATGTCAGGATGATGTGGGCCGTTGTGCTTAATACAGCCACGGGACTCGCAACGTTGAGAGGTACAATGGCGGAGAGACTCAGCCACAGTACGTCTCTAACGGTCGCGGGATTCCGCCCCGAGAGAATCAAGTCTTTTCGAACCACCCATAGTAGGGCTGGAAAAACGATAACGGTGAGGACGAGAAGATTCCTTAGCAGAATGCCCCAGCGTTCCCCGTATCCCCATAGGAACCCATTAAGCTTACTGGCAACGAGTTGAATGCAGGCCCCGACCCGCCGCCAGGGCGAATAGTGGTCTTTGTACCATGTGCTTTTGGATCGGACAGCGGCGACGAGATGCTCCTCTCGAGCGCCAATTGCCGCGAGTCGGTATTCCTTGGCCTGACTAGTCCAGCCACGCTCCTCAGCAGCGACGGCGATTCCCGCAGCTAGTTCTTCGCGAAGATTCGGCTCCGACGGCAGATTGTGCTCCATTTCACCAAAAGGGACGGCACATGCAAAGAACGTAGCGTACCTGAAATCACAGGACTGGAGGGTGATTCTAGGGAACTCACACCCATAAAACTTACTGCCAACAAAACGACAGTTTACGACTCGCGTCTTGCGGAAGTAGCAGTTTACAAATGTGCAATCGTTGAACGCAGAATCGGTCAGCTGGGCCTCTTTGAAACTCACGTTCGCGAACGTGCAATGATCGAAACACCGACTTTTGAGCGCCCTTTCGTCTAGTCTCTGTGCGGCGATCATTTTGTCCGTGATGGGGTCACCCTTCTCCGGAAACGGAACGCTCCCCCGACCCACGAGGTAGCCCTCTGGACCGCTCGGCATTCGTCGGCTCCCGTAGAAATGTGCCTGGTCGCGGCAGTGCTGCGTTGGCTTCCCAAAAGTCCCCGCGCCGCGAGAGGAACTTTTTATCATGCTTCAGCTTAACCTACGAGTCAATCAGAGCGTGCGTCGACAAGCTGGTTCCGCCCCTTGGGTGTTGGCGAGTTACCGCCTTGTCATCAACAAGGCCGTATAGATACTGCCTAAGGCCGCAGGATTTACGAAACGCCTGTCACTTGGCCGGTTAATCGGCATACCGGACATCTGCCTGGCACTTTTCGGGGGCGATTCCAGTCGACGGTTAGCGCGTTATACGTCCAGGTGACGCCGGCCCGTTGCCGTCCCAACTTCCCAGAATCCCGTTTGTAGACCGGAGTACACGCTTGTCGGAAACGGCTGCCTAGCGATGCTCTTGGATGGTTGCGCAGGCTTCCGACGTATCCATACTGATGCCGCCTTCACCGATCGCACCTATGATTGACACAATTTGGTCATCTCGCCTCGGAGTAGCGACGGTCGCGAGTCCTAGTGTCCTCCGCTGCTGACGAGCCCAATTGAACATAGCTTCTAAAGCAAAGACAAACGACTGCAGTTCCCCCGTGTTCAAAGGTCTGGTTGTCTGCGAAGTCTTGTCCTTAACCAAGCAACGGCCCTCGTGAGCTGCTTTGTTACGAAAGCCATAGAGCTTCTGAAGCAATTCTGCCCAATTGGATTGCATATTGGGGACGCCGTAACTCGTGGGATCATCCAACCCGAATGCTTTTGAGACTTGCAGCAATTTGGTCTGGAAACGGTCCCGGTGTTTGCGCTTCAAATCTAGATAATCAGTCGTAGCGGCTGCAGTGGGTCTTATCGCAGCAACGTCGTCCAGCAGGTTTGTAAGTTCAATTTCTGCCGAAATACCCAGCTCAATGACGGATCGGACAGGGTCACCGGATACAAAGCTGGAGAGCCCGTCACAGAAAATAGATTCGGCGGGTGGCACAGGGATCTGCGCCTCTACGCAAGAGCGAACTTGATGCCAAGAGTCTAGTTTCAAAGCACGTACCTGAACCGTTTGTCCATATCCGGCATAATTCATTTGTGCGACAGCGGGTGGTTCAACTCGAAAGGCAGACCCTCTGTATGCAGCCGCTATTCCAGCCGTTCCAGTACCGATCCAATACTGCCTACTTAGCACTCTGATCCACTGCAATGCCTCGCGAACAATTGGAAAAACGTGAGCATGTTTGATCGGATACCGAGGAGCCGTTCGAAGCACAAGAGTTCGAAAATTTGTTGAGAACAAGTCAGGCGCTTCATTGCCCGCCGAAACTGGCTCCGTTGGCGATACCTGCAGACTGATTGGCTTTAGCAGATGCACGTGGATGTCGTCTCTTTGGATCGATAGCGTAGGCCATTCGGCGTCGTCGAATATGTTGATGGGGTATGGGAGCAAGAACTCAAATAACTGGCCTTCATCCTGCATCGGCCGGATAGGAGATCGCGGAGGGGTTGTGATCCGTGGGAGGCCATTCCAGAATGCCTTGCGATGGGGATCGTCTCCCCTCGCAATCCTCAGAAATTCTTCTCGCGTCAGTTCTGCAGTCATATGGGCCCTACTATAACTCCTATGAGCATAGAACTGAGCCAGATGCAGATCTTGGGGATTGGTCAGGGAGGGAACCTGTTTTTAACCGGTCCCGCTGGACGCTCTCAAGCGACTTGAACGGAAACCGCCAATCTCCGACCGCCCCCAGAAGTCCCGTTGTGGGAAGTTACCCTTACTTGGATCACTTGGCCGGTTAGTCGGCTTACCGCACACTGGCCCGATTCAGTGAAGAAATCTTCCATTTATCTCTTGCATGCTGTGTACTCTTATAGTATAATGCCCCATGAATCGCCGCCGCACCCCCTCTTTGCCCGCCAGTCACCAGCCACGAATCACGACTCACTTCCCTAACCCATTTGTTTTGGTATTCTTGCGCACTCTTTCCCACCACGGCGCAAAATACGCCCTTTGTTTTCATGCGTTTGCCGCCTCTTTTGCACGCTTGCAAATCCTATCCCCAATCCCCTCAATGCTTTGCCGCCTCTTTCACCAAAACAACCGGGGTGGGGGTATGCTTAACTTCCCGCTTCTGCCGGCCATCCCTGCTTCCTGCTATCCTTCCTTCCCGGAGGCCCCATGCAAACCGCAACCGTGAAATGGATTGGCGAGCAGAAATTCCTGGCCACGAGCCCCTCGGGACACGCCATCGCCCTCGACTCCGACAGGGAGTCCAACAAAGCCCCCGGCCCCATGGAGCTGGTCATCATGGCCCTCGGTGCGTGCACCGCCACCGACGTCGTCATTGTCCTGGAGAAGAAACGCCAGAAGCTCGAATCCCTCGAAGTCCTCGTCTCCGGCGAGCGCGCCCCCGCGCCTCCCACCGTCTGGACCAAAATCGAGATTCTCTATCGCTTGAAAGGGCCGCTCGACGAAGCCGCCGTCAAACACGCCATCGAATTGAGCCAGGAGAAATACTGCTCCGTCGAAGCCATGCTGAAAAAGACCGCGGCCATCACATCGCGCTACGAGATCTCTCCATGACTCTTTCTCGCGCAACGGCGAGCTTTAGCCCTCTCACGATTGTTCACACATCCAGGTTCTGCCGGCACCACTCATTCAGCACGTACAGGGACCATGGCCGCGACCACGACGTGCCTCCCGCAAGAAACGCATTCCACACCCCGCGCACGCCTTCCGGATGGAGATGCGGCGCCAGCGCCGCGGCGGGCTCAGCGAGACTCGCTTCGATACGCGCGCGCAGCGGCCCGCGAAGCCATTCCTCCCACGGCAGGGTAAACGTCCGCTTCGGCTGCGCGACGATCTCGCGCGGAAGCAAATCTCCCAACGCCTCCACCAGCAGCGCTTTTTGCGCCCCCGGCCGGCGCCGCGCCGCGTCCGGCAGCGTGGCCACAAATTCAACCAGCGGAGTATCCAGCAGCGGCACGCGCACTTCGAGCGACCGGTTCATGCTGACCGCGTCCGTATCGCGCAGCAAAGTGCTCGCCATGTACGTGCGCATCTCAAGCCAGGAAATCCCGGCGACTTGTTCCATCACCCGCGCCTCGCCCGCCACTCTCTCGAGCCACCCCAGCCATGTTGGCAGAAGCGTCGTGCCGTCCTCGGCAACTGCGCTCGGCCGGTACCGCGACGTGCTGATTCTCTCCAGTTCCGCCGGTGCAAACAGGGCTCGCGCATGAAAATAGGCATCGGAGAAGGGTTCCGGCGAGCGCCACAACGCCGCAACTTTTCTTGCTGCGTCCGGCGAAGCGGCTAAGCCCACAATCCGCTCCGCGACGGAGGCCGACGCGCGGCGCAGAAAGGAGGGGAAGGCGCGGGAAAACTGCCCCAGCCGGCGCAGCCGCGGCACGTCGTCAAACGTGCTGTATCCCGCGAACAATTCATCTCCGCCGAGCCCGGACAGCGCCGCTTTCAATCCGACTTTGCGCGCCGCCCACGACACAAGGTATGTATTAATGCCATCCATCGTGGGCTGATCGAGCGCGCCAAGCGCGGCCTCCAGGTGCTCGAGCATCTCCGCGCCGCCGAGCGGCACTTCGGTGTGCTCGGTGCCGCAGACTTCGGCGGCCCGCCGCGCCAGCGGCGCTTCGTCGTAGCTCGTGCCGGGAAACGCCAGCGTGAAGCTGCGGATGTTCTTCTGTTCTCGCGCCGCAAGCGCGGCAATCGCGCACGAATCCAGCCCGCTCGAGAGGAACAATCCGACCGGCACATCGGCAATCAGATGCGCTCGCACGGATTCTTCGAGGATCGGGCGCAGCGCCCGCGCCGCCGCGTGGAACTCCCGCGGCCTCTTGGGGTCGCGCGCGGCGGGACTTCGCCGCAAATCCCACCACGGCCGCGGCCGCGGCGCGCGGCGGCGGTCCGGCACCAACAGCAGGATGGAGTGGCCGGGCGGAAGCGAAAACACATTTTCCACCAGCGTGACCGGCTCCGAGACCGATCCCAAAAACAGATAGGACGTCAACGCATCCGGCGACAATCGCTTCTCTGCGCCGCCCGCGAGCAGCGCCCGCACCTCGGAAGCGAAAAAAAGACCTTCCCGCGTTTGCGTGTAGTAGAGCGGTTTGATTCCGAGCGGGTCGCGCGCAAGAAAGAGTTGCGGTGCAAGAACCTGCCCGCGCAGATCGAGCAAGGCGAACGCAAACATGCCGCGCAACTCGCCGAGGCACTCCTCGCCCCATTCTTCCCAGCCGTGGACGATGACTTCGGTGTCGGATTGTGTTGTGAATCGGTGGCCGCTTCGTGTGAGCCGCCCGCGGAGTTCGCGGTAATTGTAGATCTCCCCGTTGAGGACGACGGCCACGTCGCGCGTCTCGTTCCAGATGGGCTGCTTGCCGCCGGCCAGATCAATGATGCTCAGGCGGCGCATGCCGAGCGCCACGCCCGGCGCGCGCGGATCGCGCACCAGAAATCCTTCGTCGTCCGGCCCGCGGTGGACCATCGCCGCGGCCATCGCCCGGACGCAGCGCTCGGCTGCAGCGGGATGGGCCGTGGCGACAACTCCGCAGATACCGCACACGCTCTTACTTGAGCTCCGGGCTTGTCAACAGGACAGCGCCGGCACGGAAGAGTTTTTCACGCAGATGCGAGCGGGAAAAATGCAGGCGGCGGTCGGCATACCACGCCAGGACGAACCGCAGGAGCAAAGAAAAACTGGCCAAGCAGGCGGAAAGGACCAGCATGGCAAACGATTCGCGCTCCAGAATCAAGCTCCAATCGGCCATCTCTTCCCATTCAGGCATGACCCAATCGAGCAGACGCCGCAAGCCAAGTCCATCCAGCGGGAGCCGTGCCAGCCGGACGTGCGCGAATCGCTCGTAATTGTATTCGGGCCGGTAGTTCGGGATCGTGCTAGTAGCCTGCGCAAAGATTGACGCATCCTGCAGATCTTTTCTCGTTAGGAGTTTCCCCTGCGCGTCGCGCAGGAGGACCCGGTACGACGGGTCCACGACGATCCAGCGTCCCTCGACAAGAACTTCCGCGACGACGTGTTTCGCCCGGCGATCCGGGCCCAGCAGAAGCAACCGCCGCACCCGCAGATCCGAACTTCTTGCAAGGTTCAGGAATGCGTTCGTCGCCGTTCCGCACACATTCAGGGGTTGCTGGTAGTTCAGTGTCGTTTCCGGATCTCGCAGGCTCAGCTCTTCGGGATGCAGGGCTATTGCGCGAGGAGAGCCCGTGCGCATCCAGTTCAAAATAATCTCGACCTTGTGTTCCGGGCTCGCCGCATCGGGAACGACGGCATCGGAGAAGCCATCAAGGTATCGCCGGACGGAATGTTCCCAGGCACAAGCATAGAGCAGAGACATCAAGGAAAACACAAGCAGGAGGTTGACGCTCAACCACGCGGTGCGGAAGAGGCGATGGTTCGAAGAAGCCACGATCTAGACCCCAAACTGCAACTTATCACTAGCGGAGCCGCAGCGGGCAACGCTTTCGTACAACCGTTCCATCTCGTCAAGTGGTTCATCCCATCCAAGCCTGGGAATCAGCGCCACTCCCGCTTCACGCATCCGCTCTCGCAACGCTTTATCGCGCAGAACCCGCTGCAGAGCGTCCGCCAGTGCAGCTTCTTCGTGCGGTACGACAACGGCCGCGCCATCCGCGAGCAATTCCGCAATGCCGCATGATTCCGTGACAATCACGGGAGTCCCCGCGGCCACAGCCTCGGCCGCGGCATTCCCAAAATTTTCATTCTGCGACGGCAATACGAACACGTCCGCATCCCGATAGGCAGCCCATTTGGCTTCGTCGAACAGCGCGCCCGTGAAGTGCACGCGCTCCCTCACGCCTAGTTGCTGCGCGTGCTCCTTCAGCTCCTTCGTCATTGTCCCTTCGTCTGGTCCCGCGAACACCAAGCGCGCTCTCTTGCCCGGTTCATCTCCGCTCAGCCGCGCGAAGGCGCGAAGCAACAGATCCGGACTCTTCTTGCTCACCAGACGGCCGAGAAACAGGACGAGTTTCACGTCGGCGGGAATTCCGTATGGATCGCGAAAGCTACTGGGGGGCGGGAAGTTCGCAGGAAGCTCGATTCCATTGCGGCGAAGCACCAATCGGCTGCGGTCAACTCCACCAGCGATGAGCGCCCCGGCTTCCTGCTCGGAGGTGGCCACGACAGCCCGCGCACCGGAGATCATGCGCCGGCCAAGAAATTCGTGATACGCGCGCTTGAGCCACACGTTCCGCACAATCGGCACGTACATTCCGATGGGTTCGACAACGTACGGCAGCCCGGCGCTGCGGCACGCGTCGGCCACTCGCGGCCCGAGCAGGTCGTACAGCCCGTAGATGTGAACGACGCCGAACTCGCTGAGCCGTTCCCGGCAAAAGCGGCCAGCGGCGGGATTCCAGGTCACGGTGCGGTAATGCAGCCGGGTGGAAAGATAGATCGCTTCCACGCCGTTCTCTTCACGGCGGTAGCCGAAACTCGTGCGTTCGCCGCCTCCGCGCCCGGAAATTCCCCAGTCCGGGGTGAGCACGGTCACCCGGTGGCCGCGCCGGGCGAGCCCTTGGGCCAGCGCGCGCACTTTCACCGGCGGGCCGCCGTGTTCCAGAAACGGCGCGTACGTCTGCGTCACCTTCAGGATTCGCATTGTTCGCGCAGGATTTTCTTGAGCGATTTCGCGAAGACGGAAAAGCGAAAGTCGCGCTCGACGCGGGCGCGCCCCCGCGCTCCCATCTGGCGCCCGTGCTCCGGATCGCGAAGCAGCGCCTCCAGCGCCGTGACGATTTGCGTGACGTCACCGTGGGGAACCAGATAACCGGTCGTGCCATCTTCGACCACTTCCGGCGCCCCGCCATGCGCCCCCGCGATCACCGGTTTGCCGCTGGCCATCGCTTCGAGATAGACAAGGCCGAATCCTTCTCCCCGGCTGGGAAGCGCAAAGATTTCGCATGCGCTGTAACATGCCGCCAGGGACGCCTGGGTCAGGCCGCTCAAAAAATGCACGTGCCGGCGGACTCCCTGCTCCGCGGCAAGATTTTCCAGCCACCCGCGGTCATCGCCTTCCCCCACCGCCACGAGCTGCACATCCGGCCACCGCGTGAGCAGCCGCGCCACGGCGGCAATGAGCTGGTCGAATCCTTTATAGCGTTCGCTGGCAAGCCAGCGCCCGACGGACAGAATAACCCGGCCCGATGGAAACCCCGGCGGAAGAGGATTTTGCTGCGCCGGCGCAAACAGCGCTTCCAATTGCGGGTCGAGCGCCCAGGGCAGCACGCGGATACGCTCCCGCGGGATGTGCTGCTGCACGGCCACGTGATCGGCGGTGTCGCGGCTCGGCGCCAGAACCAGATTCGCGCTCCGAAGCGCACGATTTCGGAGCCAGGACAACGGCTCCCACACCTCGACGCCGTGCGTGCATACGATTGTCTTCACGCGCGGCGCCACGATGCGCATGGCCTGCGCAACCGGCGCAAGATGGGGATGCGCTGCGAGGACGAGCTGTGCACGACGGCGCGCCGAGCGTAGCGCGGAAACTACGAGGCGCGTCTTGCTGCGCTGGCAGCCCGTGAAGACAAATTCGCGCCCGCCGATCTCCATGCGGTGCAATTCCGGACTGTCGTTCAGGCTTAGCAGGCGGCAGTCCACTCCCTGTCCGGTGGCGAATTCGCTCAGCACCGCCGCGAGGTGGCGGCCCGCTCGCTGCACCCCACCTGGGGCATCCAACTCGGGGAAGAGGCCCAAAATCACGCGCCGAGTCTGCCAAGCGCCGCCCCGGAACGCAAGGCGGCAAATTCCGATAATCCGCTGATTGAACCCGTGTTCACCATAAGCCTGCTAAGTTTCCCGATGATTGAGGAACAGCACCAGATCTGGAAGCTCGTTGAGGTACAGATCGGCGGGGTGCGCGATGCGATCGTGCACGCCGAAGCCATAATTCACCGCAGCGGACAGCATTCCGGCGTTGCGCGCAGTTTGAATGTCCACCTCAGAGTCGCCGATCAGGAGCGCTTCCTGCGGGGCCGCGCCAAATTCGCGAAGAATCGTCAGCGCGCCCAACGGATCAGGCTTCTTCGTTTCGAAGCTGTTGCCGCCGTAAATCGCGCGGAAATAGCCGGAAAGACCCATGGCATCCAGGATGCGCCGGCTGATCTTGAAGGGCTTGTTGGTCAAAATGGCCATCGGGAAGCGGCGCAGTTCCGCAAGCGCCTCGGCCACACCCGGATAAGGCCGTGTACTGTCCATTTTGTGGATTTCGTAGTAGTCCAGGAAAAACTTGAGGGCCGTTTTCTTCTCTTCCTCCGTTGCGCCGTCTCCCAGCGCTCGGGCGATCAATTGCGGCGCTCCCGCCCCGATATAACCCGCAATCGTGGACTCGCCGAGCTCCGCGCGACCCGCCTCCCGCAGCATTGCGTTGACGGCAAGAATCAAGTCTTTCTTCGAATCGATGAGGGTGCCATCCAGGTCGAAGATCAGCGCCCGCACCGCGGAAAGAATTCGTTGGGACATGCCAATCCATTTTAGTCGATTCACGAGCGATTCGGGGTCTGCGTTTTGCACCGTCCCCCGCGGGCGGTTTCCCGGCCTGGCGATTCGAGATTCGCGGCTCTCTCGCGTAAAATGACTATTCCGCAGCAACACGGATTCTCGAACCGGAGAACTCATGGCCCAGGTCCATCCTTTTCGCGCCTACCGCTATGATTCGGCGAAGGCTGAATTCAGCCGTGTCCTTACACAGCCGTACGACAAGATCACTCCCGCGATGCAGGAAAAATACTACGCGGCCGATCCACACAATCTAATCGCCGTGGAGAAAGGCCGCGTCTTCCCGCAGGATTCGCCCGCGGACAACGTCTATACGCGGGCGGCGGCCTCACTGCGGAGCTGGGTTAAGGGCGAGGTTATCGTCCCGGACCCTGCGCCTTCTTTCTATGCGTACATCCAGGATTATGCCGTGCCCGGCACAAACGAGCGGCGCATACGCGCAGGCTTCATCGGCCTCTGCACCCTCGAAGAGTACGAAGCCGGCGTGATTTTCCGCCACGAGAAAACTTTATCCGGCCCGAAGGCGGACCGGCTGGAATTGCTGCGACACACCCAGACGCACACCGGCCAGCTCTTCATGCTCTATTCCGACCGGCGCCGCCGCATCGACGTCATTCTGCTGGAAGTCGCCGCTTTGGCGCCGCCCGCGACGCAGCTCAGCGACGAATACGGAGTTACGCACCGGCTGTGGCCCATTTCCGATGCCCCGCGCATCGCGGAAATCCAGCGCGTCATGGCGGAGCAAGAACTCGTCATTGCCGACGGCCACCACCGCTACGAGACCGCTCTCAATTACCGCAACGAGCGCCGATCTCAAACGGGCAAGATCCTTCCGGATGCGCCGTACGAGCGCGGGATGATGACCTTCGTCAATACACAGTCCGACGGGCTCACCATTCTGCCCACGCACCGCGTCGTCGCAAACCTTCCTGATTTTTCCCGGGAAGCGTTTCTTGGCCGTCTCCGGCCCTGGTTTCACATCGAAGATTTTCCCAACCCCGCGAAGGGGGAGCGCGGCACGCAGCTCGGAGAATTTCTCCAAGAGCTTGCCGCGGCTCGGGGACGGCGGGCGATTGGACTTTTCAGCCGCGCGGCGGCGCCGGCGCCCACCCTATCGCTCTTGTCACTTCGGGATGGCGCGGATCTCGGGACTCTTCTGCCGGGTGATTCTCCCCTGCAGCGCGAACTGGACGTTGTTCTGCTTCACCGTGGCATCCTCGAGGCGGCCCTCGGAATCACGCCGCAGGCCGTTTCCGCCGAGGCTCATCTCACCTACGAGCGCGAGCCTGCCGCGGCGCTGGACGCCGTGAACCGCGGAGCGGCCCAACTCGCGTTCCTTTTGAATCCGGTGGATGTCGAGCAGGTCATGCGCATTGCGACCGCCGGCGAAGTCATGCCGCAGAAGTCCACGGACTTCTATCCCAAGCTGCTCAGCGGGATCACCATGTACCGGGTGGGAGAGTGATTCGGCGCCACCGGCCCTCGAGACAAGAAAGGGCACGCAGGCGCGTGCCCTTTGCCGGAAGCCGGGACGAAGAACTCAGTTTGATGCGGCTTACTTCCCGAAGCTGGCGACCGCTATCGATTCCGTGTCGAACACGTCGAACACCGTCAGCAATTTCGTGATCTGCAATACTTCCTGGAATTTCGATCCCAGATGGCAAAGCCGCATCGAAGCGCCCTGCGTCTTCGCGCTGTGATGGGAAGCGACCAGCGTGCCCAGGCCCGCGCTGTCGATGAAGGTGATGTTGTCCATATTGAGCACGATCTTCTTCTTGCCTTCAGCGAGCAAACTCTTCACCTTCTCGCGCAGGGCGTTGCTCTCCTCGCCCAGCACGATCCGGCCGTCCATCGCCACCACGGCCACGCCGCCCACTTCCCGGTTTGTCATTTTCAATGCCACGATCGTCTCCTCCTCGTCATCCTCAATATCAGCTGGACCCGGCGGCGATTCGCGCCGCGACCCCGTGCGTCTCAGTAATAGTCCGAGCAGGACATATAGTAGCCGCAGACCGGACAGATCAGCTTGCACCGGCGCGACTCGAGTAGCTGCGAGCAGACCGGACAATAGCGGGAAGCGTCTTCCCGGGGCGGCACGGCTTCCTGAACCGCCGCAACCGGTGCGGGCTCCGGCTTCACTGCGCGTTCCACGGCTCGAAGGTTATAACACATCCGCAACGCGCGGGGGAAGAACGCACTCCCCGGCCACCGCTGCGAGCCCCAAATCCCACCCTTGCGGGTACTTAGGCGTATACTTCTCCCAGGTGGCGACGGGTTCCGCGCCCGGCGGGACGTGGCCAGCGCCCCTGGCGGTAGCCCTGGAGCAAGTTGATGCGCGGGATTCTTGACAGCGTTCGTTGGCGCGCGTTGCTTGGAAGTTCGATTCTGCTGCTGCCCGCGTGTGGCCGGGCGCAACACAGGGCGCCGGCTCCCCACGCCGCAGCGATCCCCGCCCCGCGCTCCACTCCCATGGTTCGCGGCGCTGGAAGCGGCAACGTCACCATCATCATCAACAACAATTCCCCCGCCCTGACGAATCTTCCCGTGGTCTCGGCCAGCTCCATTCCCGTGCCCGGCCTCGGATTCGATATCCCGCATCTCGCCGCCACGCGCGGAGCGGCTGCCGTGGGCGGCGGCTTTTCGCAGGGAACGGGAATCATCACCGGTTTGCCATTTCTGGAGTCGGGGTTTTTCATTCCCACCGCGCCGGTCATCGTAATTCAGATTCCGCCGATCGTGATCCAGCAGCCCATTATCGTGCAGCCCGCAGTTCCGGCGGTTTCGCCGGAACCGGCTGCGGAAACCGCTCCCGCCAGGGCAACGTCACCCGACGAGCCCCCGCAAAAGCCGGCTCGGGAAGCGTCCGAATACGTCTTTGTGCGACGAGATGGAGCGCTGCTCTTCGCGGTCGCTTTCTTGCGTGAGAAGGACCGCCTCGAATACATCACTCGCGAAGGCCAGCGCCGCAGCGTGGCGCTCGGCACGCTGGACCTCGACGCCACCCAACTCTTCAACGAAGAACGCGGCCTGACCTTTCGTCTTCCTGCCTGAAAGTTTTTCCGCTGGCTGGATCAGCGTTCCGGAGGGGAGGCTGGCTCGGGCATCACGTAGCCCGACTGCGCAGGCAAACCGGCGCGTTCGAACTGCACGGTACTGTGGTGAATGTGGAACTCCCGCCGCAGCTTTTCCTGAACGGCTTGCAGGACGCGCTCGCTTTCGTCCATATGCATGTCCGGGATGCGCACGTGGCAGCTCAATAGCGTGTGCCCACCCCCGAGGGTCCAGACGTGGATGTCGTGGACTTCCTGCACACCGGGGACGCCCAGGATCACCCGCGCCACGTCCGCCACTTCCGTCCCTCGCGGCCGCCCCTCCAGCAGGATGTGGGAAGATTCCCGCAGAATGCCGATACTGGACCACAGCACGAGCGCGCCGATGGCCAGTCCAAGTGCGGGATCGATCCACTGGGCGTTCATGCGGTGAATCAGGAACGCCCCGATCAAAATGGCGATATTGGAAAGCGCGTCGCCAAAGTTGTGCACGAAGATGCTGCGCAGGTTCAGGTCGTGCTGCCCGCGCACCAGGGCCAGCGTGATCCCCCCGTTGA
Source organism: Terriglobia bacterium (assembly GCA_041497835.1). Lineage (GTDB taxonomy): Bacteria > Acidobacteriota > Terriglobia > Acidiferrales > UBA7541 > Acidiferrum. The sequence goes on along the minus strand of JBGQHF010000030.1, from coordinate 1,978 downwards.
CCGCCAGTGCCGCCAGTGACGTCCATACCATCCAGCTCTCCACGACCTGGACCGGTGCGCGCAGCCTCCCGATGGCTTCGTAACCCAGCCAGAGCGACAGCAGGACCAGCAGAATGGCGTTCGTGAAAGCGGCCAGAATCCCGGCGCGGTGATACCCATACGTTCTCTCGTCGTCCGCCGGGCGTTGCGCCCAGCGCATCGCCAGCCAGGAAATCCCCAGCGCGGGCACGTCGGAGAGATTGTGTACCGCGTCATTCAGCAGCGCGACCGAATGCCCCAGAAAGCCGCCAAATACCTCCGCCACCACCAGGCCAACCGTCGCAACCATCGCCCAGCCGAGTGTGCCGGGGCGCAGGGCGTGCGCGCGGCCGTGCCTGCCCGCGTGTCCGCCGGCATGATCGTGAAGCTGCACGGTTTCATTCTACTCATTCACCGTTTCACGCGCAGCCTTTCCGCGGCGTTAGTAGGCACCCCTTATTAGGCACTTTGACACGCCCCGGCAGGGTTCCAATTGACGCTTTCCTCCGCCGCTGCCTACCATCGAAGCAGGCTTCCCGTTTCGCTTCTCCGCGACGGGCAAAAGAGGAGTTTGCGCCGGCCCAGGAAAGCCACCAGGCTAGGCGCATCCGCTGGATGACTCGTCCGATTGCAAAACTCAGCTTCTGGGGCGTGCGCGGCTCGACGCCGACGGTGGACCCCGCCACTTGGCGTTACGGCGGAAACACGCCGTGCCTCGAGCTGGCCGCGCCCGATGGCACGCAGTTTATTCTCGATTGCGGCACGGGATTGCGCATGCTCGGCAGCCGCTGGGTTGGTCCGAACGGCCCGGCCGCGGCCGGCACGCACATCTTCGTCACTCACTATCACTGGGACCACATTCAGGGCCTGCCGTTCTTCGCCCCGCTCTACAGCGAGAAGAATGCTTTTCACTTCTACAGCTTCCGCTCGAAATTCCTCGGCCGCGACAGCCTCAAGCAGGTCTTCGAAGCCCAAATGGCCATGCCTTATTTCCCGGTGGACCTCTCCGCGATGAGCGCCAAGCGCACCTTCAAGGAAGTTGACGGCGGGGAATCGTTCGCCATCGGCAGCGCAAAGATCACCGCGCGGTGGCTCAATCATCCGCAGGGATGCCTCGGTTACCGCTTGGAGACGCCCGCGGGCACCGTCGTCTATGCCACGGACAACGAGCCCGGCGACGCGAAGCTCGAGAAGAATCTGCGCGACCTTGCCGCCGGCGCCGACATTTTCATCAACGACGCGCAATTCTCGCCCGAACAGCTTGCTTCGGCACGCCGCGGCTGGGGGCACTCCTCGTGGCTCGAGGGCGTGCGCATCGCCCGCGATGCCGGAGTGAAGACGCTCGTCCTTTTCCACCATGACCCGGACTCCACCGACCGCATGGTGGACAATCTCCTGCGCCACGCCCGCGACCAGTTCGAATCCGTCTTCGCCGCCTGCGAAGGCATGGTGATGACTCTGGGGGAGAGCGACCGCGAGCGCGTGGAAGTCCATATGCCCGGGACGCGCTCGGCGCTCCGCCGCAAAGCCCAATTCCGCGCGAAAGTCACCGGAACAACCGAAGACGGCCTGCCCTTCGAGGAAGAGACGATCGTCCGCGACCTTTCCCTGCTGGGCGCGCTCATCTCCCTCAGCCACCAGCCGCGGCTGCAGTCCGAGCTCCAGGTCACCATGGAGACCCCCGGCGCCGATGGCGCCAACTCCATGCATCTCCGCGGCTACGTCGTCCGCATCGAAAGCGACCAAGAAGGCGGCCATTCCGCGGTCGGCGTCGTCTTCACGGATTAACCCATTCTTCACGCGCCGTCTTTCCGAGGCTGGCGAAGCCGGCCCGGGAAAAAGCACTCCGGCGACGTACCCTCTTGCCTGTCCTCAATCTGGCCTCTTGACCAGTAGTTGGCGCCGCACACCGGGTTGTAGTGTGCCTGGCCAGGTGCCCGCCCTTCATCCAAGTCCATAG
>JBGQHF010000029.1:0-33941 GCA_041497835.1 Terriglobia bacterium | reverse complement strand
GTCCTGGGCTTCGTCGTGCCGCAGGACGTAGCGATCTCCGTCCGCCACAACAACCCGGAAGTAGGTCGCACCCGGCGAATACCATTTGTCCTCGACCGTGGCGACGTCAAACGTGCGCCCGGCCAGCACGAACCGGACTGGGCGCTCATCGCCCCGGTAGCCGGCGTAGCACGCGACTTGAAGAATCGTATCCATCCGGGAAGCCTCAGTCGCGGCCGCGGAACTTCCCGCGGAGCGTATCCGCCTCCGCGTTCCACGCCGCGCCGAGGAAGATGATCACCGCGGAAATCTGCATCCACACCAGGAGGCCGATGACCGCGGCGAGCCCGCCATATACGCGGTCGTACTGCATCTTCCTGACGTACGTGCCGAACAGCACGTCTACCAGCCACCACAATAAGGTGGCGACGATCGCGCCTTTCAGCACGCCTCGCAGTCCGTGCTCGGCCGGTCGCGCCACCCGGTAGATGATCGTGAGCGCAATCACGCCGAGAACGATGGCCGCGCCCGGAAACAGCACCGACCAGGTCGTGTGCAGGAACGCTCGATGCCCGAACTCCACCGCCAGCCACTGCCGCAAAGGGCGCCCCAGTACTCCCAGAATCGCCGCGGCCAGCATCGGAGCGATGGTCACGAGCAGAAGAAGCAATCCGCGAAACTGCCGGTGCAGAAAACCAATTCGCTCGGGGTCGTCGTAGATCGTGTGGATGCCTTCCATGATGAGCTTCATCACTTGCGAACCGGCAAGCAAGGTTCCCGTCCAGCCGACCAGCGCCCATTTCCAGGCTTGCGGCCCGCGCTTCACGAGGTAATCTTCCACGATATGCTGGCTTCCCGGCGGGAGGAAGATCGTAAAGTCGGTGATCAGCTCCAGCAGACTCGTGCGCCCGCCGATCGGGCTTGTGGCAAATCCCACGGCGATCAAGAGCGCCGGGAAGAACGCCAAAAACAGGTTGAAAGCGATGGCCTGCGAAATCATCCCGCAACGGGGAAACACCCTGCGGAAGGTCCGATACACGCGTGCCGCGAACTCAGCGGAGGAATGCATCGCGGGCATTATACCCGGCGGCCGCGCTTCACGCCGGACGGGCGCGCTTGCTGGCGCTGGCGCCGCAGCGTAAACTGTTCGGGAGCCCTCCGGATGAAGCCTGCAACTGTTTCCCTGCCGCTATTTATCGCTTGTCTCCTGTTCGCCGCGATGGGCTTTCCGCCAGCGGCCCGGCCTCAGACGGATGCGGCAGCGAAAAGCGTGACCTGGAAACAAGTCGCGCTCGCCATCCTCAAGTTCAACGACGAGGCGCCGAAATCATGGAACATCTATCACACCGAAAAGCGCGGCTGGATTCTCGTCCGCTTGTGGAAGCGCTATCTGCTGATCAGCTTGCAGGACGAGGAAGTGTACGACATCGATCCCCAGACGCTTACGCCGAAGGGGGATGCATTGGTTTGGACGGAACCCGAAATACCGGAACAGCCCATCTATATTTCCGGTTGGAATCAGCGCGACGTGGGGCCTTTTCGGCGCCTCCGTTTCCGCTTCGGCAAGGAGGGCCACGTCCTGGAATTGCAGCTTCCGCTTCGTCCCGATGGGCGACCGATGTACTGACGGCTTTCCTGACCGGGAGGGTCTACCTGCGGTACACCCCGTAGAGCCACGGAATTCCCAGCGCTCCGGACATCACGCCGACGACAATCCCGTCGCCATCGTGAAAGCGGTCGAAATCATCGGCTTCCGCCGCGAGCCGTTCGAGGTGTTGTCCTTCGCGCCACGAACGAACAACCAGCCTCCGGCTGCCCCGCACGATTCCCTTCATCTCAAATTTGCTAATCACACTGGTGGGATAGAACTCCGGCTTGGCGCTATCGAGTTTTCCGTTCACGAACAATGTTGCCGCGAGCACCCACGGCAGCGGGATAAATCCGAAATAAATCCGCTTGAGGATTTCGATTTCGCCGCGACGACGCGCGCGCCGGTCGATCCAAACGACCAAGCCAAGCGCAACAAAGAACGCGACACCATAGAAAACCAGCATGGCGTCCAGATCCAGCGGGGGATAGACCTGGCTGATGTAGGGAAAAAGGAGCGAGCCGGTAAGAAATACGCCGGTGCGCCGCACCAGACGCCGCCGCAGCATCACTTCCGCCGCGGCGGAAGTAAGCCCGCAGGCCGGACACTGATCGGCCGAGCGCTCGGCGCCGCAATCGGAACACCGCCTCACGATCCCGCCGGGGAAAGAGATTGCAAGAGACTCTGGTAGCGCTGCCGCCGCTCGTCTTCCGGCAGGGCCACGGTCACGCCCATGCCGCGGCCCGGTTCTACACGCCGCACGAAGCAATCCACCTGCATGGGTTCATCCAGCTTCAGCCGCGCCGAAAATCCGGCGCCGACCCAAAGCGGGTCCAGGGACTCGATGAACATCCCGCTCGCGCTGATGTCGCGGACGCGCCCCCGCAAGAGCTCCGAGCCCCATTCCATTTCGAGCTCCACTCCGCACGCAAACCGCGGCGCGCGCCGCCGCTCAAGCCGCCTTGCGGTCTGATCCGTGTTCCCCATGGAACCCCACGCGCTCCTTTGCCCCAGGCCCGTGCACTTCCGCGCGATGCTACGGGCCGCCCGCGCAAAGTGTCAAGGAAGATAAGCCGCCGCGGTGCATACGAGACGACGCTGGACAACCGCGTTTTGTTCCCATCCCGCGTGCGAGCTCGGCGCTAAGTCTCTCCACGCGAGCAGCAGAAAAGCACTGCCCGGCATGCCCATCTTCCATTCCTACGCCTTTTCGCCCGCACCTGCCTGCGCGCGCCGCGCGACTTCCGCCTGGAGATACTTGCGCAGACTCTGTGAAAGCAAGGCCGCGGAAGAAAGCTCCCGAAGGTCGTTCAGCGTCAGGTGCGGGAGGAAACCGAGTACGATACCGAGCGGCGCCCGCGGATGCCGAACGAGCGCGATTCGCACATTGTAGGCCAGAGACCACTTGCGGTGCCTTGCCATCGCAAAAAGCACGGTTTCCGGCAATTTCTCGCGCGCCAGCGCTTTCAGGATCTGTGCCTCGCTCAAATAGCCGTTGTCGAGCACCACATCCAGCACCAGGGGATGCCCTTCGGCCAGCAATGCTCCTGCCACGCGCCCCGGGCCGCGCCGCGCCAGGGTGACCTTTTGCCCCAGCGGCAGTTGCGCCAGCCGCGCGAGCAGCTGATCCTCCGCCTGGTGCTTGAGCTCCGGCACGACGCCGGGCGACAGCGCGAGCTGCACTAGATCCATCAGGTATAAGTCGCGGAGCAGCCGCTGGCTCACGAGCCGCGGCGCGCGCGGATGGAACACGAGGGCGCGCTTTACGCGGTAGTTTTTCAACAATGGCCTGCGCCGCGCAACCTCTTCCAGAACTTCTCCCGGAAGGTCCTTGCGCTCCAGCAGAAGGCAGAGCTGCGTTTCATCCAGCGCAGGATTCTGCAGCAGCGCCAGAAGCACATCGGCGGAGGGATGGTGAATCAGCGGGACCAGCTCTTCTCCGCTGGCCGTCAGCGCACGCTCGCGGATCGCGGCCAGATCTTCCATCACGAGTCACCTGCCGCCGGCCGGTTTTCACGCGCCAAGTGAAGCGCGAGCCGCGCAGCCGCCTCTGCCGCCGAGGTTGGCAGCGTGCCTAACCTTGCCTGCGGCGCTTCCCGGCGCAACATCGCATCAAGCTGTTCATCGAAATACGCGCTGCGGCCGATGAGCCCGCCGGTCTTCGCCAGAAAAAACGACGTGGCGCTCAGCCCAAGGCGCTCGGCCACCGTACCGGCAAGCTTCGCCAACTCTCCGGCCGCCTCGCGCAAGAGGCCTTGCGCCTGTGCGTCGCCCGCGCCGGCTTCCTCTGCGACGATCGGAAAAATTCGCGGAAACACCTCGTCGGCATTGGCGCTCGCTCGAGCCCCCAATTCTTCCCAGGAAGAAAATCTCAGCCTCTGCAGAATTTGCCGGCCCAGACGCGAATCCACGCTGCTCTGCTTCTGCGCTTGCATCGCCGCCGCGATCGCTCTTCGTCCAATGTCGTACGCGCTTCCCTCATCACCAAGCGCTGGCCCAAGGCCTCCCGCGCGAATCACGCGCCCCGCCGCATCGCGCCCAATTGCTGCGGAACCCGTCCCGGCAACCAAAACGACCGCCGGACCGTCCCCCGCCGCTGCCAGGGCAAGCTCCAGGTCCGTACAAATTTTCAGAGCGCATCCCGGGAAGGCTCGGCGCAATTCTTCGGTCATGCGCTCAGCCATTTCCTTGCGCCCCGCGCCCGCAAGCCCCGCGACGATCGCAACAACATCACCCTCTGCGACGTTTGCTGCAGCAAACACATCCCGCACGGCCACTTCCAGCGCAGCCACTGCCGCATTCACGCCCACGCGCACCGGATTCGACGGACCCGAGCGGCCGCGTGCGGCGACGCTCCCCTGCTCGTCCATCAGGACGCACTCGGTCTTCGTACCTCCACCGTCCAATCCCAGAACGCAGCGCATGCGAGAAGGATAAGCCAGAACGGAAAGAATCATGCGGGTTCAGCGCCCCGGCGTCGCGTAAAAGGCTGCCCGTCCCGCAGCCCTTCCTTGACGCCTGCGACCGTGGGCCTCTATTCTCGACGGGCTTTGGGCCGACGCCGCGATCTCGCCGCGGCGAACGCATTGGCATGCGCATTCATCCCCTCGACCTCGCCATCGTCGTCGCCTATCTTCTGGGCGTCACCGCGCTCGGCGTGCGCTTTCGCCGCGGCCAGTCGAGCGCCCGCGATTACTTTCTCGGTGGACGCACCGCACCGTGGTGGGCGCTGGCCTTCTCCATCGTCGCCACCGAAACTTCCACGCTCACGATCATCGGCACGCCGGCGCTCTCCTATGCGGGCAATCTCGCGTTTCTCCAGCTCGTCTTCGGGTATCTGCTCGGGCGCGCGCTCATCGTTTTGTTGCTCCTCCCCGGCTATTTCCGGGGGGAATTTATTACGGCGTACGAGCTGATCCAGAAGCGCTTTGGCCAGCGCATGCGCGCCGTCGCGGCAACAACTTTTCTCGTCACGCGCGCCATCGCCGAAGGCGTGCGCGTCTCCGCCATTGCGCTGGTCATCAGCGTAGTGCTTGGCACCTCCGAGCGGCTCGCCGTCTGCATCGTCATCGCGCTCACGATCCTGTACACGTTCGAAGGCGGCATGAAGGCCGTCATCTGGACCGATGTCGCCCAGCTCCTTCTTTATCTAGTCGGCTCGGCCGTCACCTTTTGGACTCTTCTCCACCGTATCCCTGGCGGCTGGAACGAAGTCACGCTGGCCGCCGCCGCGGCCGGAAACAAGCTGCAGGTCTTCGATCTCTCCTGGAACCTGGCGACGAAATACACGCTGTGGTCCGGACTGATCGGCGGGGCGTTCCTCACCATGGCCAGCCACGGCACGGACCAGACCATCGTTCAAAGGCTGCTCGCCGCTCGCAACGAGCGCGATAGCCGCCGTGCGCTGTTCGCCAGCGGCGTCATCGTCCTCTTCCAATTCGCCCTTTTTTTGCTCATTGGTGTGCTGCTTTTCGTTTTTGCACAGCACGCTCCTCTCCTTGCTCCCGGTGAGCGAACCGACCGCATCTTGCCGCTCTTTCTTGTCCGCGAGATGCCGCCGGGACTCGCGGGTCTTCTGCTCGCATCGATTCTCGCCGTGGCCATGTCGAACGCCAGTGGTTCGCTCAATTCCCTCGCCGCCTCCAGCGTCCTGGACTTCGCACGCCTGCGCGGCCGCAGCACGGATCCCGTGGCGTTCCTCCGCCTCTCGCGCCGCATGACGCTACTCTGGGGCTGCGTGCTCCTCGCGTTCGGCATGATCCGCTGGGGCCCGCTCCTCGAAGCTGGTCTCACCGTCGCTTCGCTTCCCTTCGGCAGCCTGCTGGGCCTTTTTCTTCTCGGTACGCTGGACCGCCGCGCCACGGCCAATGGCGCTCTCTGCGGGATGATCGCCGGGCTCGCCGCGATTCTTTGCATCAGAGGCTTTACGCCGGTTGCGTTCACGTGGTACGTGTTGATCGGTGCAGCGACTACCTTTGCCGTGGGAACACTCGTGAGCCGTTTGGATGCCGCGCGGGGGGAGCAGACACGCCCTCAACGGGAGCCGCATGACTGAAAAACGCCTCGAACTGATCCGCGGTCTGGGGACGTGGGCATCTGCCGCGATCGTCGTCGGCACGATGATCGGCACCGGCATCTTCCTCAAGCCAGCCGAAATGGCGCGCGAAGGGCGCACCGTCTCCGTCGTTTTTGCCGCATGGATCGTCGGCGCCATCCTCTCGATGTTCGGCGCGCTCTCCTACGCCGAGCTTGGTGCGGCAATCCCCGAAGCGGGAGGCGAATACGCGTATCTTCGCCGCGGCTTTGGTCCGTCGTGGGGCTTTCTTTTCGGCTGGATGCATTCGATTGTCGGCCGCCCCGCTTCTGCTGCATCCATCGCTGCCGGAATGATGCGGTTTCTCGGCTTTCTTCTTCCGGCCGTCGCCACGCCGATCTTCACCCTGCACATTGTGATTCCCGGACTCTCCGGCTGGTTAAGACCTTACGACTTCGTTTTCACCTGGGCACAGCCTCTCGCCGTGCTCTGGCTCGTTCTCATGACCGGCGTCAATTACCTTGGCGTGCGCCTCGGCGGCGGCGTGCAGGTTGCTCTGACGCTCATCAAAATCGCGTCTGTCTTGATCGTCATCGGCGTCGCTTTTTTCGCTCCGGCCTCGGCGCCACATGCGCCGAATCCTGTCTGGCCCGCTGCCCTCGACAGCAGCGTCTTTGGCGCGTTTCTCGCGGCGCTCGCGGCGGCGCTGTGGGCCTACGATGGCTGGGAAGACCTGAACCTCGTGGGCTCGGAAGTTGCAGACCCGCAGCGGAATTTTCCGCGGGCGCTGGTCGGCGGGGTCGCCTTCGTCGCGCTGGTCTATTTGCTTTTCAGCGCGGCCTGCCTGCGCATCCTTCCGTTCGGGGAAGTCGCTGCCTCGGCACACGTGGCATCGGACGTTGTCGGGCGTGTCGCCGGCAGCAACGCCGCCCTTTGGATCACGGTCGCGATGGCCATCTCCGCGCTTGGCTCGATGAACTCCTCGATCCTGAGCGGCGCACGGGTACCCTATGCCATGGCGCGGGACGGCATTTTCTTTCGCATCGCCGACGGTATCCATCCGAAGTACCGCACGCCGGCGCGCGCACTGATTTTTCAGGGAGTTCTTGCGAGCATCATGGCGCTGACGGGCACTTTTGAGGAGCTGACGAATCTCTTCATCTTCGCCGGCTGGATTTTCTATGGACTTGCCGTGGTCGCTCTGTTCCGCCTGCGCCGCACCGAACCCGACATGCCTCGGCCCTATCGCTGCTGGGGGTATCCCTGGGTGCCGGGGCTTTTCGTCGCCGGGGCTCTCGCCCTGACCATCAATCTCTGGCTCGACCGCCCCGGCCGGTCGTCAATCGGCCTGCTCCTGATCCTCGCCGGTCTGCCCTTCTATCGCCGCTGGAACCGCAAGCTTTCCTCGGCCAGCTCCTCAGCGGGCACTTGATTCACGCGAGTGCATTTTCTGGAGCGCAAGACCACCCAGCAGTAGCGCCGCTCCCGGGACCACAATCCAGCCAATGAGTCCGCTGAGCAATGCCTGGAACATGCTGTCGAGAGGTACCTGGTGGTCGACGATTAAGCTGATGGGCAAAATCACAAAGAAGCAGGCCGCCAGGCAAAGGACGGGAAACACTCCGGAGAGGAGCATTGCCCTCTTCGAGCCGCCGGCACGCTGCGACAGATACGCCCCCAGAGCACCGAAGAGCGGCAGCGTGATAAGCCAGGGAACATAGAACAGTACTGTTCCCGGTTCGCTCCAGGCCACTATCTTTGGCTGAAGACCGCTCCTCAGAAACAGCATCAGTAAGCTCATTGAAAGCGTGAGCGTCAGGAACCCGGGGAACCACAATTGGCGCACGCGATCTTGCATGATGTCCTCCCTTTTCTTGGCGTCGAAAATCTGGCGTCGTAGTACCTTCCGATCGGCGACCTGCTCGAGCGCGCGCCGAGCCGCCTCTTCCTCCGGCACACCCTTCGCGAGCAACTCGTCGCAGGTCTCCCCGAGGTGAGCTGCGAGTTCGGCGATCACATCGCGCTTCTCTTCGCCATCGAGCGTAAGGCCAGCCAGTCGGGCCCGAACAAGCTTCTCCCAATCAAGCATTGGTCACCTTCGTGAGCCTGCGCAGTGCACGGAATAGTTCTGCCCACTCCAATCGCAGCGGCACGAGTTTCTTGCGGCCCGGAGGTGTCAGCCGGTAGCAGCGGCGGCGGCGGCCGCTCGGGCTGGTCTCCCAGTTTCCGCGAACCCACCCGCGCTGCTCCATCCGGTACAACAACGGATACAGCGAAGCGAGTGTGAACCGCAGGGCGCCTTTCGTTTGCCTTTCGATCCGCCGGGCCATTTCATAGCCATGCAATGGCTCGTCTTCAAGAACACTGAGGATCGCCAGCTCCGCCGTGCCCCGCTTGATTCCAGATCCGATCATAGATATCCCTCTTATGTATAGGATTCTTATATATAGACAATGGGGCGTCAAGTCTTCCGGGATTTCGGGGTCGTGAGAATAAACCTCGAAAACAAAACGGCTCGGAGGAAAGGATTCTTACTGATAGAGGAAATACTTCCGCCTCATGGCCTCGAACGCCGAAAGGTCCGCCGACCAGCTTCGCACAATCTCTTCGGGGGCCGCGCTCCCCTCGAGCATCTTGACCGTCGCTTCGTTTCCGAGCAGCAACAGCAGTTTGCCCGGATCGAACTGTTGCGGATAAAGGTTTTTCAGGACCGACGCGATCTCGATCCCGATGCGCATCGAACGCGCGACGGCTCGATCCGCCACCCGCACGGCCACGCCGCTGCATCTCTGCCCGTGGAACAACCCGGACGCCGGCAGGAATTGCGTCGCCTTGAAGCTCACGCCTGGAAGCCGCCGCGCATTCAACTTTTCCGCAACCGTTGCCCCGTCCATCCACGGCGCGCCGAATTCCTCGAAGGGCGTCTCCGTGCCGCGCCCAAGCGACACATCCGCGTTCTGCAGAATTTCCAGGCCCGGATAGAGCACGGCTCCCTTCAACGTGCGCAGATTCGGCGATGGCGGGATCCACCGCACTCCGGTGTTGTCGTAGTACGCGCCGCGGCGCCAGTTGCGCATCGCAATCACGTGCAGTTCGCAGCCGATCCGATTCTCCGCGTTGAAGAGCTGCGCCAGCTCGCCGATCGTCAATCCGTAGCGCACCGGCAGCGGAAAATAGCCGACAAAATTCGTCTTGTCCTTGTCGAGCATCGGGCCTTCGACGATTTCTCCGCCCAGCGGATTCGGCCGGTCCAGCACGTAGAATGCGATTCCCCGTTTCGCTGCCTCTTCCATGCAGTAGGCCATCGTCGTGGTGTAGGTGTAGAAGCGCACGCCCGCGTCCTGGATGTCGAACACCAGCGTGTCGATACCCTTCAGCATCTCCTCGGTCGGCCGCAGGGTCTCACCATAGAGGCTGTACACCGGCCGGCCGCTCGCCGGATCTTTCGACGAGGTCACTTTCGCATCTGCGCTCCCCGCGATACCGTGCTCCGGGCTGAAAACGGCTATAAGTTGCACACCCGGGGCCTTTGCCAGCAGGTCAATGGCTGAGCGCCCCTGCGCGTCCACTCCCGTGTGATTTGTGATCAGACCGACGTGCTTGCCGCGCAGCGGCGCAAATTTCTGAGCTTCCAAAACGTCCAGCCCCGTCTGCGTGCGGATGCCGCGGCCGTGCCTTGCCTTCTTCCCCGCCGTCGCAGGGAAGGAAGCCGGCACACAAACGATCAACAGTACAGCTAGCCGCACTCCCGCGGCAGACCACATTCGGCCCGGTTTTCGCCACATGTCGCTACGGCCACCCCCTGCGGCTGTCCAGAATGATATGCTGGAACTTCTGCGCTGAGGCCAAGTTGTGAGCGCATATGTCGTGTGCTATATACAGGCGCAGGGTCCTGGCACTGACCGGGGGACGCGCACGCAATGAAAGGACGCATCGCCGGGTTTCTTCTCTTCCCACTGCTCTTTTTTATGGCCAATAACGCGCGCAGCCGCAGCCGTTCCCCACAACAAGGGAAGCGCTCCACGAAAATCGACAGAAAAGCCGTTCCGGGCGCGCGGCGTTTGTCTCCCGATGCGGAGAAATGGGTCGAAGCAACCCTCCGCAAGATGACCCTCGACGAAAAGGTCGGCCAGCTTCTGTTCACCGTCTATCACGGCAGCCTGGTCTCCACCGACCGCCCGGCCTACACGCAGCTGGAGCACGACGTCGAACAGCTCCACGTCGGCGGCTTCATCAATGCGACGGTCGGCTCGCCCCTTGGCGTTGTGAAAAGCCAGGCGTATCCCACCGCGGTGCTCGACAACCAGCTGCAGTCGAAGGCGAGAATCCCGCTGCTGATCGGCGCTGATTTTGAGCGCGGCACCGCGATGCGCCTCGACGAAGGCACTTCTTTCCCGACGGCCATGGCGCTGGCGGCCGCCGGCCGCCCTGAAGACGCCTACGCGATGGGCAAGATCACCGCCCTCGAAGCGCGCGCCGTCGGCATCCATTGGATCTACGCGCCCGACGCCGACGTCAACAACAATCCGGCGAATCCCATCATCAATACGCGCTCGTTCGGTGAAGATCCGGTGCGCGTCTCCGAATTCGTGACACAGTTCATCCGCGGCGTGGAAGAAAATGGCGGCCTGGCCACGGCCAAGCACTTTCCGGGCCACGGCGACACGGCCACCGACTCGCACATCGATCTGCCCGTGATTCACGCCGGAAAAGATCGCCTCGACCATCTCGAGCTCGTTCCCTTCCGCGCCGCCATCGCCTCCGGCGTCAGCACCATCATGACGGGCCACCTCCAGATTCCCGCCCTTGAGCCCGACCCCGATACGCCCGCGACACTTTCTTCGAACATCCTCACCGATCTTCTGCGCAAACAGCTCGGCTTCGAGGGGCTGATCGTCACCGACGCGATGGACATGGGCGGCATTACGGTTCGCTATGCCCCGGGCGAAGCGGCCGTGCGAGCCGTTCTCGCCGGGGCGGATTGCATCCTCATGTCGCCGGTTCCGAACGCCGCCTTTGAGGCCCTCAAGGCGGCCGTGGCCTCCGGCCGAATTCCGCGGCAGCGTCTCAATGATTCCGTCCGTCGAATTCTCCGTGCCAAGGCGCGTCTCGGATTCCACAAGAACCGCCTGGTGGACGTGAATGCGGTGAACAGCCGCTTCGCGACGCTCGATTTCGAGCGCGTAGCGCAAGACATCTCCAGCCGCGGCGTCACACTTCTGCGCGACACGGCCCATCGCCTGCCGTTCGATCCCACAAAGCCCACACGCGCGCTACTGCTCGCCGCCTATGGCGATCCCGAACCGTATCCCGCGGAAGATCTGGAGCGCGAGCTGCGCTGGCGCGTGGATACCCTCGTCACCGTGCGCACGGACACGAAATTCGTGAAGGCGCAGACGGTCAAGCTCCCGCCACCCGAGAGCTACGACATTGCCGTCGTCGCGATTTTCGTCCGCGTGAGCGACCGCAAGGGAAACGTCGTTCTTCCCGCGGAGCAAGTCGCGCTGGTCCAGCAGGTCTTCGCGAGCGGCAAGCCCGTGGTGTGCATCGGATTTGGCAGCCCGTATCTCATTGAAGATTTCCCGCAAGCGCAAACCTGGCTCGCCGCCTTCGGCATCAGCGATGTCTCGCAGATTTCCGCGGCGCGCGCGCTCTTCGGCCAGAATCCCATCGGCGGGCGCCTGCCGGTCAGCATTCCCGCATTGAATCTGAAAACCGGCGACGGTATCGCGCTGCCGGCAAGTCCGATGACGCTGCAACCCATGGATGCTTTCGCGGCGCAGCGCCTTCAGCAGGCATTCGATGCCGTGACCCGCGCCGTGAACGACAAGGCCTTCCCCGGCGCTGTCCTTGCCGTGGGTTATCAGGGCAAGCTCGCCGTGGGTGCTTTCGGCAAGCTCAGCTACGATGCCGATTCACCCGCCACCAGCGCCGACACCATTTACGACATCGCATCCCTGAGCAAGATCGTCAGCACGACGACGCTCACGGCACGTCTTGCGGAAGGCGACTTCAATGTTCCGCTCGATCTCGATCTGCCGATTGAGCGCTATCTCCCCGAATGGAAAACGGGGCCGCAGCCGGACTGGCGCCACCAGGTCACCGCGCGGCATCTGCTCACGCACACGTCCGGCTTGCCGCCGTTCAAGGACTACTGGCGCACCTCAAAGAGCAAAGCGGACACGCTGGCGAAAATCTTCGCCGAACCGCTCGAATACCAGCCCGGCACGAAAGAGGTCTATTCCGACCTCGGCGTCATCCTCATGGCGGAGATCGTCGAGCGGCTGACCGGCCAACCGCTCGACGCGCTTGCCCGCCAGCAGATTTTCACTCCCCTGAGCATGAAGGACACGCAGTACAATCCGCCGAAAAAGCTCTGGCCGCGCATCGCGCCGACCGAATTCGACGCCAATCTCCGCAAGCGCCTCGTCCGAGGCGAAGTCCACGACGAGAATGCCTATGCCATGGGCGGCGTAGCCGGCCACGCCGGCCTCTTCAGCACCGCCCCGGACCTCGCCGTCTTCTGCCAGTTGATGCTCAACGGCGGCATCTACGCACACAAGCGGCTGCTGCGCCGCTCGACGGTGTCGCAATTCACCGTTCCCGAAAAACTCGCGAACGGCGCGCGCACCCTGGGCTGGGTCGTCCCCACGGAAGGCGGCTCGAGCGGCCACTTTTTTTCGCCGCTCAGCTTCGGCCACACCGGCTTCACCGGCACGTCCATTTGGATTGATCCCGAGCGCCAGCTTTTCGTGATCCTGCTGACCAATCGCGTCCATCCCACGCGCGAAAATCACAAAATTGCCGATGTCCGCATCGCGGTCCACGACGCCGTAATGCAAGGGCTGGGCTTTGCCACCGCCGCCGTCTCCCCCCGTTGACCTTCTCGCGTCGCATCCTGTGCTCTTTTCGCGCCGTTTCCCGCGTGCGCTCCCGCGCGCAGTTATAATGCGGCGATGCCCTTTCGCGGCAAGACAAAACAGCGTACGGAGCAACGCAACCCCGCCTCGCGCGGGCTCGACCGTCTCTCGAGCGCGCAGATTCTTCGCGTGATGAACCGCGAGGATCGCAAGGTGGCGCTTGCCGTCGGCAGCGAAATTCCCGCCATCACGCGCGCCGTGGACGCCATCGTTCGCGCCGTCCGGCGCGGCGGCAGGCTCATCTACGCTGGCGCGGGAACCAGTGGCCGCCTCGCTGTCCTCGATGCCGCCGAATGCCCGCCTACCTTCGGCGTCTCGCCCAAGCTGGTTCAGGCTTGTATCGCGGGCGGCAAGCGCGCGCTCACGGGAGCCGCCGAGGGCGCGGAGGATTCTTTCGCAAACGGCCGGCGTGACCTGAAGCGCAAGAAAGTTTCCGCTCGCGACGTCGTCGTGGGCATCGCTGCCAGCGGCGCGACCCCCTATGTTCTGGGCGCACTCGAGTTTGCGCGAAAACGCGGCGCGCTCACCGTTGGGATCACCTCGAACCGTAATTCGCCGCTCGCGAGAGCTGCGCACGTCAAGATCGTTCCGGATGCCGGCCCGGAAGTTCTCGCCGGCTCGACTCGGCTCAAAGCCGGCACGTCGCAGAAATTGGTCCTGAACATGCTCTCTACCGCCGCGATGGTGCGGCTAGGACATGTCTATGACAACTGGATGATTGACGTGGCTCTGACAAACCGGAAGTTACGCGAGCGCGGCCTGCGCATTCTGTGCGAAACGAGCGGGTGCGATTTGTCTGCCGTGGAACACGCCCTGCGTCAGTCCGGACACGATCTCCGCGTCGCGCTGGTCATGCTCAAACGCGATGTGACGTACCGGGAAGCACGGAGCTGCCTGCTGCGCGCCGGCGGCAATCTGCGGCGCGCGCTCGGCGAATAGACGAATAGAGATACAGACGCCTCATGGACAGATTTCTCATTCGCGGCGGCACACCGCTTCATGGCACGGTCGCCATCAGCGGCGCGAAGAATTCCGCTCTGCCGGCGATGGCCGCCGCGCTCCTCACCGCAGAGCGCGTCACCCTGCACAACATCCCGCGCGTGCGCGACATCATCACCATGGGCAAGCTCCTTGCCTACATGTCCGCGCGCGTCGCGACCACGGATTTTCCGGCGACCGACTACATCATCGAAGCGGCCACGCTGATTGACGCCGTCGCCCCCTACGAACTGGTGCGCACGATGCGCGCTTCGATTCTCACCCTCGGCCCGCTCGTCGCGCGCCTCGGCCGCGCACGCGTTTCCCTTCCGGGCGGCTGCGCCATCGGAGCGCGTCCCGTGGACCTGCATGTTTCCGCGCTCGAAAAAATGGGCGCGGAGATCAGCACAACGCACGGGTACATCGAAGCAAGCGCGCCGAACGGCGGCCGCCTCAAGGGCGCGCACATTGTCTTCGAAAAAATCACCGTCACCGGGACGGAAAACATACTGATGGCTGCAGTGCTGGCGGAAGGCGAGACGATTCTCGAAAACTCGGCGCGTGAGCCGGAAGTAACCGACCTCGTCGAGTTGCTGCGAAAGATGGGCGCGGACATCGAAGGCGGCGGCACCTCCACGCTCCGCATCCGCGGCAAGGAAACGCTCCGCGGGGCGGAACACTCCGTTATTCCTGACCGCATCGAGGCCGGCACGTTTCTCGTCGCCGGCGCCATCACCGGCGGCGATTTGCTCCTCACGAACTGCAACCCGGAACATCTCGGCGCGGTCATTGCCACGCTCCGCGCCACCGGAGTCCGCATCGACACGGACACGCCCGGCACAATGCGCGTGCGCGCGGCGGACAAGCTTTTGGCCGCCGACGTCACCACCGAGGAATATCCCGGTTTCGCCACCGACATGCAGGCGCAGTACATGGCGCTGGCCACGCAGGCCGAAGGCACTTCGGTCATCACCGAGACGATCTTCGAAAATCGCTACCTGCACGCCAGCGAAATGGTGCGCATGGGCGCCAATATCTCCATCGAAGGCCGCCGCGCCGTCGTCCGCGGGCCTGCTCTGCTCACCGGCACGACCATCATCGCCTCGGACCTTCGCGCCAGCGCTTCGTTGGTGCTTGCCGGCCTGGTCGCGCAGGGGGAAACCCTCATCGACCGCGTCTATCACATTGACCGCGGCTACGAGTGCATCGTCGAAAAGCTTTCCGCAGCCGGCGCCGACATCCAGCGGATTCATACCCCTGGCTCCTGAGCCGCAGAACGAACTGCAAGCTTCGAAGAATCAATTACGACGAAATACAGAGTAGGCGGGAAAAACGAATCCGGGGAGAAGCTGCGTCCGGAAGGGATTCCCTGGGGCCGGGCTGTTGCCAGCCAGGCCCCGGGGAGATCGCCACGATTGATTAGAAGTTGAGTTTCAGGCCGAGTTGCATGACACGGTTCGGTTCGCCGATGGCGATGACGGTTGCCGAGGACGGCAACGAAGACGCCACGCAGCAAGTCCGCCCGAAGAGGCTGCTTTGTATGCTAGGCGACCCCGATGTAGCGTTTCGCGGGTTTTCCCAGTTGGTGTGGTTCAGAACATTGAAGAACTCCGCCCGTAACTGGAGCTTGAAGCGCTCCGTCAGGCCAAAGCTCTTCAACAGGCCGGAATCCAGGTTCCAGAAGTTCGGACCCTGCACGATGTTGCGGCCATTGCCGTTCTGGCCCGGCGGTGGGATGCAGAAGTAAGTCTGTGTTCCGTTGACGTTTACGCAGTTGAAATTTGGATCCGCGGAATCCAAGATCCTCGTGCTGGCGTTATACATCACTGGTCCCTGGATTCCATTTACGAATTGGAGATGGCCCTGGTCCAGCGGTCCGCGAACCTGCGCGAAGCTCACGTGGGCTCCGTTGGTGGTCAGCGAGCCGCTGGTGATGCTGTAGGGCTCGCCGCTCTGGTAATTGAAGATTCCCGTCATGGACCATCCGCCGATAATCTGGTTTACCCAGCCCGGCGCGCTCGAGAGGAGTTTCTTGCCCTTCCCCAGAGGGAATTCATACAGCATGTAGGTAAGGAACACATGCCTGTTGTTGAAGTCCGATAGCGCGCGATCCAGGCGCCAGTTGTGGATGTCCGTCGGGGTGCGGCTGTTCGTCGAGCTCAAGCCGCCGCCGGTGGCCGCGCCCGTCGGGTCCACTGACATATCGTCAATGGATTTGCTGAAGGTGTAGGAGAAGCCGAAATCCAGCCCTTGCTCGAAGCGGCGCCGGCCGGCGATGAACATCCCGTGGTAGTACGAGTCGCCGCCGGAATCCTGATAGAAAATTTGGCCGAACTGACCGTTGGGCCGGAAGAAATTAGGGAAGGCAGTGTTGACATTCACCTGTCCATCGATGAAATTGGCCAGGTTTCCAATGTTGTAAGTGTCGAAGTCCGACGTCCGGCCGTTTAGCGCGGTATTAGCTGCAGTCGGAGATGCAGGTGTGTTAAGCGGCGCTAGCAAGCTGAGCAAAACGGTCGGCGTCTGGCCGCCCGTTACCCCGGCCGGGCACGTGCCGTCCGGATTGCACTTCAATTGGCGGTTCCTCATCGCGATATTAAAGCTGTCGAGGAATCCCGCCCCGCCAATCGAGACCTGGTTCAGGTCGTAGGCGCGATAGAGGTGTGTCCCGCGCTTTCCGATGTAGCCAATCTCGGCCACAAACCGCATCGGGAGTTCCCGCTGAATGGTCAAATCCCATTCATGCACGGACGGGTTCTGCAGGTTCGGGTCAAAAGCCCCCACAGCAGGCGCAACGCTGGCCGGTTGATTTGGTTGCGTCAAGATCTCGGACGGCTTCTTCGTGGGAAGCGGATACGTAACCGGGAAGCCGCCGGAAATGCGGTTGGTAATGCCGCTGGGGGCAACGCATCCATTCGTCGTGATCGTCGCACCTCCAGTGTTGATCGTTGTGATGCAATTCAGCAGGAAGCCGGGAACCTTTCCGGCCATTGCCGTCACCTGGAACGTCGAGAGCGTGTCGAACAGCCACCCATAGCCGGCGCGCACTGAGGTCTTCCTGTCGGGCGACCACGCGATCCCGACTCGTGGCGCGACAGAGCCGATGTTGTTGTTCTGAAACCACCGGTCGGCCTTGGCGTACGTCACCGTTCCATGTGTCCCGTCAGGGAGCACATTTGGCACAAGCGTCTGCTTTGCGTCGTAGGGCGCCGGATTGAATTCCCAACGGATGCCCAGGTTCAACGTCAAATTCGGCCGGAGCTTCCACTCGTCCTGCACGTAGGAATCGTACTGGTGCGCCCGAGTGTAAACCGTGGCAAAGTTCGTCTGGCCGAAGCTGTCGCTGCTGAAATCCGCCAGGAACGCCTGCTGGATGCTTCGGGGAATTCCCACCAGTTCGTCGATTGCCTGTTTCAGCCGATTCATATCGGTCGAGTTCGTCGCTGACGCCCCACTCCCTGTAGGAGTGACGAATTGTGAGTCCCGGTTCCGGCTGAACCGGATGATGGGCTGCACCACGTTGCCGCCGAAGAACCCGCGGCTGTCGTTGTGGATGTAGAACCGGAAATTGATTCCGGCGCGCACGGTGTGGGCGCCGTGAATCCAGCTCAGGTTGTCCACAAACTGCGGCGTGGTGATAGCGCGAGCCGTGTGTGGCGACCGGCAGTAGGGCACATCCACGTTCACGAAGGACCCAAGCACGCAGTCGTCAGCCCAGATGGGTACCTTTTGCGCATTCGGGAAGTCGGGGTTGGATTCTCCAAACGTAAACAGAAACGCAAAGCGGTTGAATCCAGCCGTAAACTCGTTCACGAGCGAGGGTGAGAAGACGTGCCGATAGCTGATGGAGAGGTTTTTCCCAAGCCGGTTGACTTCGCCCAACGGCGGGAAGCCGGGAAACACCCGCGGCCGGGCGTTCAGGAAGTCGCCGTCTTTGGTGTTAAAGGTGTTCTGCAGGTAGCGCACGAAGAGGTTGTCGTTGGGACCAAAGGTGTGATCCACACGAACCATGTAGTGCGGCCCGGTAAACTTGGACGGCGGGTTCCACAGGAAGCCGGCGGTGTTCAGCCCGTCCCCGACGCCAAAGCTGTTGGGAAGTGGCAACTGCTTGATGAGCGCGATGACGGCGGGGTCCGCGCCGATGCCGGACGGATCACTTGCAAATATATTGTAGCTGTCGATGCAGTTGCCGGTGATCGTCGTGCCATTGCACAGCGCAGCTCCGGGCCACAGGTCGCCGGTTACAGGGTTTACGAGTCTGGGGTCGTTGTTCTTAAAAGTCTGGGCGCCGCTGGGAGTATTCACCGTCACGCTGCCGCGCACATACCGGAAGATACCCGTGCGGGCGAGTGACGAATAAACACCCGGGGCTCCAAAAACGCCCACGTTCGTCGAGGAGATGGGCGCCGTCTGTTTGATCAGGTTGTTCTGGAAGCTGCCGAAGAAGAAGGTCTTGTTCTTGATCGCCGGTCCGCCAACCTCGAATCCATACTGGTGGAGCTTGAGTTCGGGTCTGGCCTTGCCATTGAAGTTGTTGAACCACTCATTCGCGTTGTAAGCGGTGTTGCGATTGTAGTAGAAGACGGTGCCATGCAGGTCGTTCGTGCCGCCCCGGGTGGCCACGATGACGTTGGCGCCGCTGTTGCGGCCCTGTTCGGCCGTCGCGCCGAGCGTGACCGTGCGGAACTCCTGGACGTTGTCCGGATTCAGCCGCTGGATATTGGCCTGCGGGTTCGGCACGGTCGATTCGTTGGCGTCGATGCCGTCGATCGTGACGTTGTGCGCGCGGTCGCGCGAACCGAACACGTGCGTCCCCGAGCCGGCTCCGTTCGTGGTGCGCTGCACAACGCCGGGCTCCAGTGTCAGCAGGCTGAGCGGGTTGCGCCCGTTCAGCGGAAGACTCTGCACTTCCTTCGTATTCACAACGTCGCTGATCGTCGCGTTCGACGTCTCCAGCCGCTCGTAGTTCGATTCCACAACTTCCACGGTCTCGCCCACGCTGCTCACTCTCAAAATGACATCCACGACCAGCGGTGTACCAACTGTCAGAATGTTGTGCGTGCCGGTGAAGGTCCTGAAGCCGGCCATCGTCACCGTGATGGCGTACCGGCCGGGCGTGATCGAAGCAAAGGAATACGTGCCCGCGCTGGTTGTCGTTCCGGTGAAGACCACCCCGGTATCTTCATTCTTGGCTTCCACTTTGGCGTTGGCCACGACCGCGCCGGACGAATCTGTCACGACGCCGGTAATGGATGACGTGCTGACCTGCGCAGATGTTGATAGTGATGCCACACCCACGAACGTGACGACGAGAATCAATACAGCAAGTTTTCTTGTCATGTGAGACACCCCCCATTCATTTACGCGCAGAAGGCAAGAGTCCCTCCTGGGTACCACCTATCGGGCGAGGACCTGGAAAACTGCGAGTATGCTGGGCCTTTTACTCCAAAAACTATGCCACGTCAACCACAACGCGACGTTGGAACGGGAAGGGTCTCGGTACCCCCTGCCGGGGTTAATTTGCCTTAGCCTGAAGCGGGTTGACGTAAATCTCTCGCGGGGAATCCTATTCGCCCTCAAGCTCAACTTCAGAGGGCGCGCTGGAAATGAAAAAGGCCCGGTCCCCTCGTCGGGGCCGGGCCCTTTCTCGTTTCGTTGGGGCTGTTCTCAGTCTGCTCCGCTGCCGGCTTCTTTCTTTTGCTGCTTGTCGCGGGCTTCCTTGATCAACGCCTTGCGCGAAAGCCGGACCTTGTTGCCCTCGATGGACAAGACCTTCACCAGCACCTGATCGCCAAGCTTCAGCTCATCGCGGACATCGCGGATGCGGTGTTCAGAGATCTCGCTGATGTGCAGCAGGCCGTCAGTGCCAGGGAAGATCTCCACAAACGCGCCGAAATCCGCCAGCCGCACTACTTTGCCGAGATAGGTTTTGCCGATTTCGGCGGAAGCGGTGACTTCGCGCACCATCTGCAGCGCGGCGTCGCCGCTCGACCCGCTTGTCGAGAAGATGTGCACCGTTCCGTCTTCCATCACGTCGATCTTCACGCCCGTCGCTTCGATGATGGACCTGATCTTCTTGCCGCCGGGACCGATGAGGTCGCGGATCTTGTCCGTTGGAATGTTCAGCTTGTACAGCCGCGGAGCGTAGGACGAAATCGCCGGCCGCGTCGCGCTCAGCGTGGCGTCCATCGTATCGAGAATCTCGAGCCGCGCCTTTTTCGCCTGGGCCAGGGCTTCGCGCATCATCCCGATGCTGATCCCCGACACCTTGATGTCCATCTGCAGCGCGGTGATGCCCGTCCGGGTGCCGGCCACTTTGAAGTCCATGTCGCCGTAGTGGTCTTCTGCGCCCGCGATGTCCGTCAGGATGGCGTATTTGTTGTGATCGCCGACCACGAGGCCCATCGCGATCCCCGCGCAGGGCGACTTGATGGGCACGCCCGCATCCATCAGGGCGAGAGACCCGCCGCACACCGTGGCCATCGAAGACGATCCGTTCGACTCCAGGATGTCCGAGACGAGCCGCATGGCGTATGGGAAATCCGTGTCCAGCGGCAGGAGGTTCGTAAGCGCGCGTTCCGCCAGCGCGCCGTGGCCGATCTCGCGCCGCCCTGGCCCGCGCAGGAACTTCACTTCGCCCACGCTGAACGGCGGGAAGTTGTAATGCAGCATGAACCGCTTGAAGGTGTCCTGCTCGAAGAGCAGATCGAGCCGCTGCATGTCCTCCTTGGTGCCCAGCGTCAGCGTCGCCAGCGCCTGCGTCTCGCCTCGGGTGAAGAGCGCCGAGCCGTGCACGCGCGGGAGCAGTCCTACTTCGCACGTGATATTCCGGATCTGGTCGAACCTCCGTCCGTCCGGGCGCCGCCGCGCGTTCAGGATGTCGTCGCGGAAATAGCTCTCGCGGAGCCGCTCGAAGGCGCGCATCGCGAGCGCTCGCTTCTCTTCCTCTCCTTCCGGGATGGACTCCTTGATCTCGTC
Source organism: Terriglobia bacterium (assembly GCA_041497835.1). Lineage (GTDB taxonomy): Bacteria > Acidobacteriota > Terriglobia > Acidiferrales > UBA7541 > Acidiferrum. Next base: position 12,964 of record JBGQHF010000029.1, on the reverse strand, counting down.
CTTCAGCGCATCCACCAGGTGGTAGCTCTCTTTTTTCGGATGCTTCTCTGTATTCAGCGCGTCGTGCAGCCGCTCGCCGTACTTCTTTGTGATTTCCTTGTAGAGCGCCTCGTCAAACGCCAACGGCTCGGCGACGACTTTCTTCGGATTCACCTTGGCATGCAGCTCGCGAATCGCCCCAATGATGCGCTTGATCTCCGCGTGCCCGAATTCCAGCGCGTCGGCGACCGTCTCTTCGGAAACTTCCAGCGACCCTGCCTCCACCATCACCAGGCCGTCCTCGCTTCCCGCGATCACGATGTTCAGCAGGCTGGTCTTTTGTTCCGCCACCGTCGGATTGGCCACCAGTTGGCCGTTCAACAAGCCCACGCGCACCGCTGCGATCGGCTTCTCGAACGGCAGATCGGAGCAAAACGCCGCGGCGGACGCGCCGGTCACGGCGATCACATCGGGGTCGTTTTCGCTGTCCGCAGAGAGCACCATCGCGACGACCTGTGTTTCGTTGCGCCACGATTCAGGGAAGAGCGGCCGCATCGGCCGGTCAATCTGACGGGAAACCAGGATTTCACGTTCCGACGGCCGGCCTTCACGCTTGAAGAATCCACCGGGAATCTTTCCTGCGGAATAGGTGTATTCGCGGTAGTCCACCGTCAGGGGCAGAAAATCGCGGTCGTTCAGCGAGGCCGCCATGCAGGCGGTCACCAGCACGACCGTATCGCCGTAGCGCGCCACAATGGCGCCGTTCGCCTGCCGGGCGATCTTGCCGGTTTCGAGCGTCAGGGCACGTCCCCCGACTTCGACGGAAACTGTATGAGGTTCCGGGAGATGAGAATTTGCAGACATGAGTCACGTTCCTTTGGTCCCCCGCTCTGGCGAGGGTGTTTTCCTGCCGAAGCGCAATGCTTCCTCAGGTGTCGTAAGGAAAAGAGAAGGCGAGTCGGAGAACAGGCGGCGTCAGATACACGAAGGCTGCGGCGCGCAACTCACCGGCTGCCACGCTGCGGACACACTCCGCGGATCCTGCGGCGTTTCGCTCTGATTGGGAAGAAGCCGGCTGTTCGCTCGGCTACTTGCGCAGACTAAGTCGTTCGACAATCTCGCGATACCGATCCGGGTCCCGGCGATTGAGGTAATCCAGCAAACGCCGGCGCTTGTTGACCATCATGATCAACCCGCGTCGCGATGCATGGTCTTTCATATGCGCCTTGAGATGCGTCGTGAGGTAGTTGATCCGCTCGCTTAGGAGAGCTATCTGCACTTCCGGTGATCCTGTGTCTTTTACGTGGGTGCGGAATTGTTCGATCAACACCGATTTCACGTCGCTCAAGTTCGGCCTCTCCGTCGTTCCCTGGCTGCTGTTTTCTCTTCTCTTCGACTCGATTAGGCTAACACAACTGACTTCCAGGTGTAAAGAAAAGCAAAATTCTCTTATGAGGTCAGCGCTGCGACGAATTTAGCTCGCCGCTCGGCGGCAGGAAGCCGCCTCTACAGGTAACAGACCCACCCCTCAAGATTCGGAATCGAGCTGGCTGAGCGCTCATGTTACACTCCCCCGATTCTTGCGGACCCGAGTGTAGTTGGGAGCAGGAGTCCGCCCCTGAGGAACAGCCAATGCCCGCCACACCGCACGTTGAAAAGCACTTCACCGCCAGCGAATCCGTCCGCGACGTCGTCATCGGCATGGCCGACGGCCTCACGGTACCTTTCGCCCTGGCTGCCGGAATTTCCGGCGCTGTCGCTGCCACGGCAAGCGCAACCTCCCTCGTGGTCACCGCGGGCTTTGCGGAAATCGCCGCGGGCTCCATCGCCATGGGGCTCGGCGGCTACCTCGCCGCCAAAACCGACACCGAGCATTACACCTCCGAGCGCGACCGGGAAATACGGGAAACGGTTGAGCTGGCGGACCAGGAAACGGAAGAGGTGCAAAAAGTATTTCGCGACTATGGAATGACCGATGCGCAAATGGCTCCCGTCGTGAATGCCATCTGCTCCGACCAAAAGCGCTGGGTGGATTTCATGATGCGCTTTGAGCTCGGACTCGAGGAACCGGACCCTCGTCGTGCCCGGCGGAGCGCCTTCACCATCGCTGCCTCGTACATTTTCGGGGGCCTGATCCCGCTCGCACCCTACTTGCTCCTGCACAACGTAATCACGGGACTTTGGTTCTCTGTCGTCATCACACTTCTCGCCCTGGCCCTTTTTGGCGCCGTCAAGGCTCACTACACGGGCATCTCCCCCGTCCGCGGAGCGATGCAAACGGTTTTCACCGGTGGCCTTGCCGCCGGCGCCGCCTTCTTCATCGCCCGGCTCATCAGCTAGGACCTCAGGGAGTTGCATTTCCGCTGGACTAGTTTCCGGGGAGCGCGTCTCATATACTCCCGCGGTGAGGAACGCAAGGAGCGAAGAATTCGGTTCCCTGCCAATCGTTGCTAGTGCAAGAGAGCTCAAAATCGCGGAGGCAAATCCAAAGTGAAACTCCTTATTTTCGGTGCAACCGGGGGAACCGGGCGAGCCCTGGTTGAACAGGCGCTCGAGCAGGGACACTTCGTGACCGCATTTTCGCGCGAACCCGCGAAGATCCAAACCACACACGAGAACCTGACGGTCGCGAAGGGTGACATCTTGAACTATGACTCCGTCGAACTGGCAATGAACGGCCAAGATGCTGTCTTGTCCGCTTTGGGTGTAAAGGTGCCGGTAGGACTCTTTATTATTCTGGTGGTTCTCTGTCAGCTTCCCGCGAGAATTTTGGCGTTGTCTGGGCTCTTCATGTGGTTTGTTCGCATCGGCCTGCCTTTCCTGGCCATTTTGATCCTCTTTAGGAGGAATACCATCCTGTCCGACGGAACCAGGAAGATCGTCCAGGCGATGGAAAAACTCGGCGTGAAGCGCTTCATCTGCGAATCCTCTCTCGGCGTCGGCGAGAGCAGCGGACGGTTGGGATTTTTCTACAACGCTTTACTGATTCCGCTTTTCCTTCGAAATATTTTTGCGGACAAGAAAGTTCAAGAGAAGATCATCAGAGACAGCAGCCTCGAATGGGTGATCGTACGTCCTGCTGCCCTCACAAGCGGCCCGCGATTAGGCGTCTACAAAGTGGGGATGAACATCGGGCACTGGTTTTTTACACCCAAGATCTCCCGCGTGGATGTGGCGGACTTCATGCTTAAACAGCTCATGGACGATGCCTATCTACGGAAGACACCGGGTGTTTCGTACTGAAGGAATGCCAGTCGACCGGCTCGGGTTGGTGCCGGTTATTCCAGCCCGTGAGATTCTCAGCAAAAGCCGTGTAAACCGGTTTCTTGCAGGCGGCCGGAGTGCCATGACGGAGGTTCGCGCCGGGTCTTTCATCGCACGACTTTCCAGTTCCCTCGCTTCACTCCCCTTCGCGCTGATTATCTTTTTGGGGCGCGCGCCCCAGGAATTACACAAATATTACAAAACGTATTCCGCCCACATGCTACGGTCGTAGCTGTAGGGCAACGAAACCTGTACGAAGGACCAGGGTCATTATGAGCATCTTCAAACGCGACAGAACCTTCAACGAGCCCGTAGTCTGGACCACCGCATTCTTCATGGCGTTGTTCCACGTCGGCGCGATTGTGGCGCTGTTTTTCTTCACTTGGAAAGCGTTCGCGGTGGCTCTTGTGCTCTGGTGGATCTCCGGAAGTCTTGGCATCGGCATGGGCTACCACCGGCTCCTGACGCACCGTGGCTATAAGACGCCCAAATGGATGGAATACTTTTTGACCGTGTGCGGCACGCTGGCTTTGGAAGGCGGACCCATCGCCTGGGTCGCCACGCATCGCGTCCACCACCAGAACACGGACAAGGAAGGTGATCCCCACTCTCCGCGCGACGGCGGCATCTGGGCGCACATGGGCTGGATCCTTACCGGAAAAGCCATGCACCACCGCACCACCGAACTCATGGGCTTCGTTCCCGATCTTCGCAAAGACAAGTTTCAGGCTTGGATCAGCGAGTGGCATTGGGTTCCCGTCGTTGCCGTGGGGGTGGCCCTTTTCGCCATCGGCGGCTGGCCATTCCTGCTTTGGGGCCTCTTCCTGCGCACCGTCGTGAGCCTCCACTTTACGTGGCTCGTGAATTCGGCCACGCACATGTGGGGCTCGCAGCGTTTCCTCACGGGCGATCTCTCCACCAACAACTTCTGGGTCGCCTTGCTCACCTTTGGCGAGGGCTGGCACAACAATCACCATGCTTATCCGCAATCCGCGCGTCACGGGCTTGCCTGGTACGAGCTCGACCTGAACTGGTACGGCATTGCGGTCTTGCGCAAACTCGGACTCGCCTGGGATGTCAAGCTGGGGAGCCTCAAGCCGCCCACCCAACCAAAGCGCGTCGTTCCGGAAAAAAAGTCTACGGAGGACGTGCTGGTACCGACGGCGGCCGGCGACTAAACGGCCTTGCACGAAGTCAGCCTGACTGATCGAAACCGCGAGCGTTTCTGCTCGCGGTTTCTGTTTTCTGGTCCCTTTCTCGACTATCATCGCAAGGGCGACTCCCATGCGCATCACCAGCTATGGCTATGACACCCTGAATCGCCTCTCCAGCATCGGCTATAATGTCGGCACGACCGGAGTTCCCGCCACCGCGAGCGTGACCTTGACCCACGGCGCCAGCGCCGCGCAATTCAACAATGGCCGCCTCATCACCATGACGGATGGCGTGGGCTCGGAAAATTACGCGTACAATAATCTTGGCCAAATGACCCAGCTTCAGAAAGTCATCAGCGGCACCACCTACACCACACAATACGCCTACAACTCAGCCGGCGAATTGACCCAGATCACCTACCCCTCGGGCCGCGTTGTCCAGCAAGCCTACGACGCCGTCGGCCGCCTCTGCACCGTCGGCAACAGCGGCTCGACTTGTTCCACCGGCACCACCTTCGCCAGCGGCTTCGCCTATAACACCGCCTTCCAGATCACCGGCTTCAACTATGGCAACGGTGTCGCTGCCGCCTTCGGATATTCCCCCGACCGTCTGCAGCTCACCTCGCTTGCCTACACGAAAAACACCACCACGCTCTTGAGCCTGGCCTACGCCTACACGCAGAACGGAGGCAACAACGGCCAGATTGCCAGCATCACAGACACCACGGGCACGCAGGAGGCCGGGCGTTCCGTGACCTACACTTACGACGCGCTCTATCGCCTTTCGGCCGCAGCTACAACCGGCTCCGCCAGCTACCCACAGTGGGGATTGTCCTGGACTTATGATCGGTATGGAAACCGCGCCGCTCAGACCGTAACGGCGGGCACGGGCGTCCCCTCAAACTCGGTGACGATTGACCCGCCAACCAATCGCATCACCACCTCAGGCTACGCTTACGACGCCAGCGGCAACATGACCGCGGACGGGTTGAACGCGCTTACGTATGACGGCGGGTGGCCCGGACGTGAAAAGAAGAGACGAAGTTGGGTGCCCAACACGTCGGGTTTACGTGTGGGGCTTTTGTGACCAGCCCCCTGGCTCCGCGCATGGAATCATACGACGCCTTCCAAGCCTGACCTAGGAGCTTCGCTCGGCGGAGTCCCACCAACGGGCCGTCCCTATGTAAAAACTTCCTATTGACCTGAGTTTACTCTTGTGGTATAGTGCCGCATGAACTACCCACCGCGCCTCCTCTCTTCCCTCCCCGCAAATCCTCCCTCCATTTCTTTTCATTCACTTGCAAATCCCCCTGCACCTATTCTCACGCCTACTCCCCTTTGTTTTCATGCGTTTGCCGCCTCTTTTGCGCGCTTGCAAATCCTATCCCCAATCCGCTCAATGCTTTGCCGCCTCTTCATAACAAAACACCGGGGGGTGGGGTACCCCCTGCCGACAGTCAGCAGCCACTTACCTCGCATTCTGTTTTCACGGGCCAATCTCGTCTATCATCGGATTGGATCAACATGCGCATCACCAGCCGCACCAAGACGATCGTGTTTTTCATAACGCTGGGCGTCTGCCTGGTCCTGCTGGCGGTCGCGTTGAACGTCGGCTGGATCGTTCTCAACTGGCGTGGTGTAGTTCCCCTGGTCCTCGGCATCATTCTTACCGGCGTCATCATCGCCGGTCTTGTGCTCAACACCATCTTCCTCGTCCGCGAAATCCGCCGCAACGAGCAGCAGGACAGCTTTCTCAACGCCGTCACCCACGAACTCAAGACGCCGGTGACCTCGATTCGACTGTACCTCGAGACACTCCAGCGACGGCAGCTTGATGAGGCCTTGCGCCTCGATTTTTACCGCACCATGCTGGAAGACACCGACCGCCTGCTCGGGACCATTGAACAAGTCTTGAAAGCGGGTGAAGCTCGGCATGGCACTGCGCACGCCGCTCCGCGTGAGGTGGACTTTTCGGCGCTCGCCGGGGAAAGCCTGGACCTCGCGCGTCTTCGCCACCACCTCCCGCCCGAAGCGTTGCGCTTTGGCTCCGAACCGGCCTCCGGTGTTGTTGTTATGGGGAATCCCGAAGAGCTTCGAACCGCGGCAATCAACCTCCTCGACAATGCCGTCAAGTACTCCGGAGAGAAGAAAGAGATCGTCGTGGATGTGCTCGCGCCCAATATCGACACCGTTCTATTTCGCGTGCGGGATCGCGGCATCGGCATCCCGCGCTCGGAGCTGAAGCGCATTTTCAAGCGCTTCTACCGCACGCAAACTCCCGGCATGAGTCAGGTGAAGGGAACGGGGCTCGGCCTGTTCATCGTGCGCGCCATCGCGCGCCGGCACGGCGGCGACGCCTATGCCGAGAGTGAAGGCGACGGCAAGGGCAGCACGTTTACACTTCGCCTCCCGAGGGTCTATCGCACATGAGCCGCATCCTCATCGTCGAAGATGAAGCGCACCTCGCGCAGGGGCTTCGCCTGAACCTGGAAGCCGAGGGGCATACGATTCATGTGACGGACAACGGAGAAGACGCACTCCGGCGCCTGCTGAAGAATCGGGAATCCTTTGAAGCCCTCGTGCTCGATGTCATGCTCCCGGGCAAGGATGGGTTCACCGTCGCCCGCGAGCTGCGCGAAGCGCAAAACTTTGTGCCCGTGCTCATGCTCACGGCCCGGGGCCGCCCGGAAGATGTGCTCAAGGGTTTTGAATCCGGCGCGGACGACTACCTGCCGAAGCCTTTCAATCTGGCCATTCTGATTGCCCGCCTCGAGAGCCTGCTCCGCCGCAAGAAGTGGTCGGAGGACTTCGCTGCTGCTTCCTCCAAACCCGCCCGCCCCGGCGAAGGATCGCTCGATAGTTTTGATTTCGAAGGCAAACTCGTGGACTTCCAAAATCTTCGTCTGCATGCGAGCGGAAAAATCGTACAGCTCACCGTGATGGAGGCCGAACTCCTCCGTTACCTGATCAAAAACAGCGGGCATCCCGTCTCCCGCAAGGCCATCCTGGAAGACGTTTGGAACTTGCACGAGGATACCGACACGCGCGCCATCGACAATTTCATCGTGCGTCTGCGGCGGTACATCGAGCGCGATCCTTCCAAGCCCCGTCACGTGCTTACCATTCGCGGGATCGGCTACCAATTCGTCCCGCATCCCGGGTAGAATGACATCCGTCTTGGAATCCTCGAGGTAATTTCAGGGTCAAGCAGCCTGCATGGAACCGGGCGGAGCGCCCGCATCTAGCTGCCGATGAGGTGTTGCCATGATCTTTGGATTCCTTATTGGGACTTTCCACAAAACCTTCCGCTCCGATTTTCGGCTCTCCTTCAGAAACATCTGGTTGTTCGCGCTTTGTCTCGGCTTGCTGTCACTGCTTCCACGAGGGGCGCTGGGCCAGGCCGTGCCCGGCGTAAGCGATACCGAAATCCGCATCGGCTCCTGCTCGGCTCTGGAAGGGCCTTCGCAGTTTCTCGGCATCCAGACCGTTCTCGGGGCCTTCCTCTACTTCGAACAGATCAACTCGCAAGGCGGTGTCCACGGCCGCAAGTTGCGCATGGTCTCGCGGGACGACAGCTACGATCCCGAAAAAGCTCCGGCGTGTTTCCGCCACGTCCTCGACGAAAATGTTTTCGCTTTGGGCTTTTTCGTTGGCACGCCGACGGCGATGAAACATGTGCCTCTCGCCGAGGCCAATAAGATTCCTATTGTCGGCCTCTTCACCGGCGCGCAGGCGCTTTACGCTCCCCTCCGCCACTATGTGATCAACGTGCGCGCTTCGTACTACGATGAAACCCGCGAGCAGGTGGACCATCTCTGGGGAACTCTCGGTTTTCGCAGAATCGGGGTGATCTATCCCGAGGACGCCTTTGGGACGACGGTTCTCGAGGGCGTCAAGTTGGCTCTCAAAAAACACGCTTCCGAGCCTGTCGCCGCCGCCTCCTATCCCCGGCAGACGGCTCAGGTGGACCAGGCCATTGCTGTGGTTCGCGCCGCGAATCCCGAAGCCGTGGTGCTCGTGGGACCGTACGCGCCCGTGGCGGAAATCGTCAAGCGAGCGCACGCCGGCGGCTGGAAGCCGCTCTTCCTCACCGTTTCCTTCGTGGGCACCGACGAATTCATCCGCACGGCTGGCAATGATGCGGAGGGTGTAGTCATCACCCAGGTCGTGCCCCCCTACTACATTACCGAACTGCGCACCGTGGCGCTCTATCGCCGCACGCTGCAGAAGTTTCGCCCCGATGAGAAACCCAACTTCGTGAGCCTCGAGGGCTTCGTGGATGCCATGGTTCTTGTCGAGGGCTTGAAGCGGGCCGGCCGCGCCTTGACTCGGGAAAAATTAATCGATGCGCTCGAATCCATCCATGAGCTGGATATCGGTCTCGGGTCGGATATGACGCTGGCCTATTCTTCCAAGGACCACAAAGGGCTCCATCACGTGATCCCCTCCGTCGTGCGGGGCGGTCGGGCGGTTCCATTCACCGACTGGACCATCGTCAAGAGCAACTAGGGTGCTGTTCGAAAGGCCCGCCAGGTCACCTAGCAGTTAATCGACTGCTGCGGCTTGCCGCCGCTTTGCCCCGCGGAAGATTCCCTGACGCGTAGGCGCACGATTTGCGAAGGGGCGCCCTCTCCGCCGACATTCGTCACCAACGCCGCCGATGGCCACGGTAGCCGTAAAACCCGACGAATGCCGGCCCGGGATAATAGTAAGGGTATGCACCGCAGTAGTTGCAGTAGTACGGATATGGATAGCCAGGACCGTAATAAGTTGTCCGCCGCGGTCGGCGGGTGAGCCCCTCGCGCCCGTAATCGCCTTGATTCGCCGGCCGGAAGGCCACTTCGCCGCGCTGGGTCGAGATGGTGAGAGGTTCTTCCAGCCGAAACGTCAGCAGCGTCTCCGGCGGGATGGTAGTCGCTCTCCCCCGCGTCGCAAGGACACCGATCACGCCAGCGGCGGCGCCCGCCGCAGCGCCAATCCCGGCGCCTTTGCCATCGCCAGCCACTGCTCCGATCGCGGCTCCAAACCCCGTAGTGGTTCCGATCCCAACTGCATCCTGACCACGCGAACTGCCCGCAGAGCTCCTTTGCAATTGCGTGCGAATGGGTACTTGCTGCCCGTCCACCAGGATGATCTCGGTCAGCTCAACGCCGAGCTGCGAGACTCCCTTCGCCCGGCCCGCCTTTTGCACTACTCCTATCTGGCCCATGACGCTCTGACCGCGCCGGCCCACCACCCAGCCGTCCACAATCAGCGGCTGGTCGAGGCTGGCCCTGAATCCGTCACCGACTCGGTTGCGATCAGTGGACAGCCAGTCCACCGTGCGCACCGAAATCACCGTCCCCACCGGCACGGTAAATGATTCCGGCACCGCCGCATCTTCTCTGCTTCGGGTCTGGCTCCCTCGTTCGCGGGTGGGCCTGTCGTCCGTTTGCTGGATTGGAATGCGATCCACGCTCGGCTGGCTCTGCCCCGCCGATACCGGCAATCCGCCGGATAGCATCCCCAGAGCGGCCACGCCGATTGCCGCTCGATTTATGAAAGCAAGGTGCTTCGAATTCTCGCTGTTCGAACGCATAGAGCCTCCAGCATCGTTCCGCCAGTGCAAATGGGCGCCTTGCTATATAACCCCGCCGCGACAGATAAGTTGCGGCGCTGCTTGGGAGAGATGACAGCGGAACGAACTCGGCTTGCCCTGAAAATCGCGGCATTCTGCAGAAAAAAACCTGCCCGCGGAAGCTGCGTCCCATAAAGTCTGGCCGGCGCTTCCCGTCCCGAGTCGCGCGGTCTCCGCTTTCCAGGCCTAGAAATGGAACTTCAAACTCCCCCCGACCGTGCGCGAGGGCGCGAACTGGATGGGAATCTCTTCGCTCTCCTTGGCGATCCGGTAGATGCTGTTGGAGACGTTGGTGATGTCGAATTCCAGATCCAGCCGGCGCGGCTCCGTTTTCCAGAGGGTGATCCCACTGGCCAGATCAGCGGTGAAATGTTGCGGCAGTCGCGGGCCGTTTTCAATAATTGTTCCGCTGCCGTAACGCATCGCGCTGGCCGCCCAGAATCCCCGCCAATGGTTGTTGTAAATGAGATGCGCCGTCCCCGTGTGCGTCTGGCTGAACGCCGGAATGATGCGCTCGCCCGGGAGCAAGGGCTCATCGCCGGCGAAGCCTCCCGTGATGGGACCGTAGAAGTACGTCTTCGACAGCGCGTACTGAAATCGGCCGGTAATTCCGGCACGCTCGAGCTGCCGCATGTTTAAGACCAATTCGGCTCCCTCCGAGCGTGCGGTACGAAAGTTGATGGGCACAAAAATGCGCGAGATGGAAATTTCGTGATTCTCGAAGCTGTTGTGCCCGGTGTGCAGGTAGGCGTTGAGTTCCAGACTCACCCGCGGCAGCAGTTCCTGCGACCATCCCACCTCGACATAGTTTTGCGTGTAGGGGCGCACGTTGCCGACCCGCTGCGCCGGGTCCTCGGCGTTATTCCCGATGAAGCTCGCCAGCAGCGCATACTCGATCGGGGGCGGAGAAAAGAAGCGGTTGTAGGCTGCGTGAAGCACGGACTTCGTCTTGTGGATGTGGTAGGCCAGTCCGATGCGCGGGCTGACCTGCACTCCGGTGTCCACCAGATCGAAGTAGTCGTAGCGCAGGCCAAGGTCAACGGTCAGGCCGCGAAAGAGCGCGAAGTGATCCTGCGCATAAATGCTGGCTTGCCCTCCCTGGAGCCCTCCGTGGAATGCGGGAAACACATCGGGGTCGCCGCGACTGTCGAATTCGAAACTCTCCAGCTCGCGCAGTCGCACGAGGTCCACGCCGGCTTTGAAAAAATGCCCATGGCGCGAAAAGGACAGATCGCTCTTGACGCCGAGAGTGAGCGGTGCCCGCGAAGCAGTCGAGAGAGGTGTGTCCGGGTCGGTCGTCGGAAGCACGCGATCCGATCCAGCGCGCTGGTAAATAGACGTCGAGAGCAGGGTCTCCGGCGAGAATGTGTGCACCCACCCGAGGATCGCCGTCTGTTGCCGCAGATGCCGCTGTGCATCGCGGCCTGCCGCCTGGTCTACATTCAGGTTTGGCTGCTGGAAGTTGGCTCCCGAACCCATCAATAGCAGCTTGAAAGCGTCCTTCGTGCCGGCGCGGAAGTCGAACTGCGCCGTGGCGCGCGAGCCCTGGCCGAAGTCGAAAAGCTCCTGCGGTTCGGGCGGATCGAGAAATCGGCCCGAACGGAATCCGTCCACAAAAAAGTAGTAGCCGAGCCGCCCCGCCTGGCCCCCGTATTCCGCGTTCAGATCGTCAGTGTCCAGCGTGGCGCCGCGGAAATTGATGGAGCCGTGTCCTCCGAGGTCCGCGCCAGAGCGCGTCGTGATGTCCAGCACTCCACCGAAGCGGTTGCCGTACTCCGGTGTGAATCCTCCGGTCATCAGGTCCACGGTCTCGAAAATCTGCGGGCTGAGTCCGGGCGCAAACTGAGGCTGCGTGTTTTCAAGAAACGAGACTCCGTTGATGAATTCGTGCAGCGAAAATTCCGTCCCGCGCACCGCCAGAAAATTGTCGTGACTGTCGCTCGCGCCCGGCATCAGGTTGTTGACCAGGTCGCTTGTGCTTTCCACCAGCGGGCTTGGCAAGCGTTCCAGGTCCATCCGCGTAAAAGTATAGGAGCTGCCGGTCTTCTCCGGATCCACGGTCAGATAGTTCGCGTGAACCTCGATCGTCTGCCGGACCGGCTCTTTCCTGGACAGCTCGATGGCGAGCGAAGGCGGCTGCCGCGCGCGGAGCACAAAGTCATACGTTGCGGTGTAATAGCCTGCCGCTTCCACCTTCAGCTTGTAGGCGCCCGCCTCGACGGCCGCCAGATGGAACTTGCCCGCGCTGTCGGAATTCGCCGTTACAATCGCTCCCGAATCCTTATGCTGCAACGCCACGGAGGCGTTCGCCACGGGGCCGCCCGAGCTGTATCGAACCGTGCCTTCGACCGTGGTCTGGGCGAGTGCGGCGGTCGAAACGAGAACAATCAGCGATGCGGCAATTCCCGTGCGGCGGAACACTTGTTTCTCCACTCCAGAATGAAGTTTTCGATCCTCGCCGGCGTTTAGCCAGTCTTAATTCGCGCTAGTCTAGCACCGCCCGGAGTGTCCAGAAAAGGGCTTGGGAAGGTAGTGGATAGGAAAGCAGTGGATTGCAAGTTAGGGCAGTGGGTGAGTTTCAGCCGAGAGCAGGGGTCACCTCTAGCCCTCTTGCCATTTTCCGCGAAGCGCGTTTCTCAGGCAGTGTCCGGCTTAGGCCGTGGAAAGCCCTGCTCGCGACAGTTATCTGGGAATGCGAATAGTACAGACATCAAGTAGATTACCTCCGAGTGCGCCGTCATCCGGGAATAATCGCAAGGGTGTCGGGAAAAGCCACATCTCCGGTTTGCCGACGTGTGGCTGCCTCGTACGCGAGTCGGCGCGTCACGACCTCATTCGTATCGCAGCGCCTCCATCGGATCCACTCGCGTTGCGCGCCGCGCGGGAACGTAGCAGGCAAGAAGCGCGACGCCAATGGCGACGAGCGCGGTGACCGCGAGGGTGAGCGGAT
>JBGQHF010000028.1:0-34824 GCA_041497835.1 Terriglobia bacterium | reverse complement strand
GAACGCGGGCTTCTCGCACCCGGCGAGGAGCGCTTCATCTTGAGCGCCATCGAACTGGGACAGGTCCAAGTGCGGGAAATCATGATTCCGCGGCCGGACGTGCACATGTTGCCGGTCGAGGCGTCGCTGGACGAGGTGATGCGCGTCTTTGCCACGACGCAGAGGTCTCGCCTGCCAGTCTATCGGGGCTCCGAAGATCACATCCTCGGTTTTGTTCATATCAAAGACATGCTCTGGGTTCTTCTGGACCGCGACCGCCGGCTCGAAGAAAATGTCCCGCCCCCCGCGTTTGACCTCCGCAATGTGCTGCGAGAGCTCCTCTTCGTGCCGGAGACCAAGCCGGCCAGCGAACTGCTGCTCGAGCTGCGCTCGCATCGTGCCGCCATGGCCATCGTCGTGGATGAATTCGGGAGCATGCTCGGCCTGGTGACCTTCGAAGACATCTTGGAGCAGATGGTCGGGGAGATTCACGACGAGTTTGACGTTGTGGAGCGGCCCCTGACGCTTGCCGACGGGGCGGTGATCTTCGACGGCGCGTTGAACGTGCGGGACCTTGACGCGCAATACGACATCACACTGCCCGAGGATCCCGCCTACGCCACCATCGGCGGGTTCGCCCTTGCGCAACTCGGATTCATACCGCGCGGCGGCGAGAGCTTCGAATACGGCGGGAGCCGTTTCACGGTAGTCGAAATGGATGGGAGGCGGGTGGCGCGCGTGAAAGTCCAGCGGCTGCGTCTCGCCGAAAAGAAAACGCTGCCTGCGGAAACTTCCGCGCCAAGCGGTTCGAGACGAGCGGGGGAGTAGGTCCACGGTCCGATGCTTCGGCATCTTCTCCAACGATTCTTGCTCACACTGCCTGCGTTGTGGCTCGTCCTGACGCTGGTCTTTCTGCTGATCCATCTTGTTCCCGGCGATCCGGTGCAACAGATGGTGGGCGAAGGCGCGGCGCCTGGCGAAATCGCCCAGCTCCGCCACGTGCTTGGACTCGACGAGCCCATTCATATTCAATACGGGCGCTACCTGCGGCAGTTGGCCCGCGGGGATTTGGGGCAGTCGTTCAAGTTCCAGGCGCCCGTCCTGCCCATCCTGCTGGAACGCTATCCGGCCACTCTGGAGTTGGCATTCGTCGCATTGTTGGTCTGCGCCGCGATTGGAATTCCGGCCGGAGTCCTGGCGGCGCACCGCCGCGGACATGCCGCGGATCGAGCGATCGGTTTTCTGACGCTTTTGGGGCTCGCCGTGCCGAATTTTGCGCTGGGACCCGTACTTATTCTTCTGTTTTCGATTGCGCTGGGGTTGCTGCCGGTTTCCGGGCGCAGCGGGCCGCTTTCGTTTGTGCTGCCCGCTGCAACGCTAGGGGCGGCGCTCGCCGCCATTCTGACGCGCATGGTTCGCGGCGCGATGCTCGAAGAGCTTTCGAGCGACTATGTGCGCACCGCGCGCGCGAAAGGCCTCTCGGCGCGCGCCGTGCTCTTCCGTCACGCTTTCCGCAACGCGCTGATTCCCATCATTACGATTCTGGGATTGCAGTTCGGGACGTTGCTCGCCGGCGCCATCGTGACCGAATCGATCTTTGCGTGGCCGGGCATTGGCCGCCTGACGGTGCAAGCCATCTCGGCGCGGGACTACCCCCTGCTTCAGGGCTGCATCCTTCTTGTCTCAGTCTCCTACGTTTTCGTAAACCTTCTGACCGATGTGCTGTACGCCTTCGTGGATCCGCGGGTGCGCCTGCAATGAGCACAGCAATGCCTATGCTGAGTTTCCTCCGCCAGAGCGTGCTGGCCCGGCTTGGTTTTGCCGCGGCCGTGCTCCTGGTTTTGTCGGCACTACTCGCACCGTGGATTGCTCCTTCGGGTCCTTCGGCACAGAATCTGGCGACCCGGCTAGAATCCCCCGGACAAGCGCACTGGATGGGCACGGACGAGCTCGGTAGGGACATCACGGCGCGGGTGCTCTACGGCGCGCGTGTCTCTTTGTTCGTCGCCGTTTGCGTGGTTTGCGGCTGTGGGATCACCGGGCTTGCCATCGGGATGGTTGCAGGCTATGCGGGCGGCTGGTTCGACCGTGTGGTCAACGTCGTGCTCATCAATGCATTTCTTTCCTTCCCGGGCGTATTGCTGGCAATTGCGTTTGCGGCATTCCTTGGACCCGGCATCGGTAAGGTGATTCTTGCGCTCGTGATTACGGGCTGGGCGGGGTACGCGCGGCTGGCTCGCGCGCAGGTCCTGAAAGTGAAAGAGCTCGAATTTGTCCTGGCGGCTCGTTCACTCGGCGCATCCCACGCCAGGCTGATCGTGCGGCACCTGCTGCCCAACATTCTGCAGCCGGTTTTGATTCAGGCGACGATCGGCCTGGCCGGAGCCATCCTTGCGGAATCCACTCTGAGTTTTCTGGGCTTGGGTGTGCTCGCGCCCGTGCCCAGTTGGGGCGCCATGCTCAACGACGCGCGGGGGCATCTTTTCGACGCACCGCACATGGTGATCTTCCCGGCGTTGGCTGTGATGACGGCCGTGCTGGCCTTCAATCTGCTCGGCGACGCTTGGAGGGATTGGCTCGACCCGCGCACCAGGGCGCAACTCCAAACCGCGGAATTGCTGCGATAAAGCGGCACAGGCCAAGTTTTCACGATTGCCGGGGGAAATCTTGGAGTGCGGCAGCCCATTCCCGCTTTTGGACGCTCGGGAAGGCTCCTGTACTGAAAAGACAGCCTACTGCTTTCCGGCCAGTATCACGGGGACGCCGCGGCCCGTGCCGAGTAAACGCGCGGCATTGCCTTTGTTGACGGTGATCTCGATATATCCGTTCGAGCCGACAATCGCGACGGCCTCGCCCGGCTCTCCCTGCGCGAAGTTTTCCACCAGGCGATTCACCTCGCGGTCATTCACGCGCAATTGCACTGCGCCGGGCTTTGCGATTCCTTCCGGGAAATCGCCGGGGGTGAGATTCGTCACCAGGTTTCCGAAGTGATCGATTCGCAGGACCACTCCCTTCACGCAACCGTCCTCGGATTTCGGTTTGGGCAGCGAGAATCGCTTGAAGTCGGTGATTTCGTCGCCCATGCTCGCCGGCTGAAATGCTTTCGAGAGCCACCCCGCCACCGGCGCAAAAACATCGCGGCCGTGAAACGTCTGGCTGACGGGGTGCAAGAAGTAGTGTTCCGCCGTCAACTTGTAAACCGAGACCCTCGGTTCCCGGTCATAGACCATGGACAGCACGCCATTGTCGGGCGCAATGAAATAGTGGGTTTCCCCGCGGACGAGAAGCGGCCTGCGCTCCGTGCCCACGCCGGGATCCACGATCACCATATGAATCGTGCGCGGCGGAAAATAGTGGTACGCGGAGCCGATGGCCAGCGCGCCCTCCAGCAAGTCGTAGGGCGTGACGTGGTGCGTGATGTCCACAATCGTCGCATCGGGATTGATATTCAGGATGACGCCCTTCAATGTGCCGACAAGATGATCGTTTGTGCCGAAATCGGTCGTCAAGGTGATGATGGAATTGGCCACAGTCTCTCCCGCACCGGAGACTCGCTCGCGATTGGAAGGGGCTCGTCCACCCTCCGGTCACATTTCGACGCTAGCGGACGGCTCCGGTCGAGTCAAGGCATGCCCGCGCCGCCGCTGCACAATCGCCAACGTGGGCCTGACCGGGCGTTGTGCTTCTTCCTGCCGGACTCGGATCGAACCGGCGCTCCGCGGGCATCTTGTCAGCCAGCCGGGGTTTTGCTACGGTAAGGAGCCGAGCGGGCGTCGTACAATGGCAGTATAGAAGCTTCCCAAGCTTCGGACGTGGGTTCGATTCCCATCGCCCGCTCCAGATTCGCTCCCCAGAAGACTATCGAGACAGCCCTAACGGAATTGCGCCCGGCGTCTGCGGTAATAGACCATAGACAAAAGCCAGATCAGCGAAAGTTCAGCTTCAAAAAAAGCACTCCCCTTGTCGCCGGGGTCTGTGTAATGCCTGATCGCTAGGGGAACTTTCACTGCGACCAAGAGGAGCGTAAGAACAAACATGACGTACACCAATCCAAGGGCCCACCGTTTTTTCAATAGAAGTCCGACTCCGAGGGGTAATCCGATGAATCCCATTAGAAATCCACAAGCGACGAGGAACCAAGGGTCATGGCGCGGCTTAAGGAGCTCCGATCCACTGCCTACGAGAACGAGCAGAGAGAACGGGATGAGAAACGCGCCCTGAAAATATCCCCAGCGGTAGGGAAGGGCCTTTGATTCGCGGGCGATGCGCTCGGCAATCCTGACTGCAGCACGAGCTTTGGCTTCGTTTTCCATCCAGCACCCACGCTGATTTGCCGGGATTCTAGTACGCGCCGCCGCCCGGCCCCGCCAGCGCGCGCAGCCATTCCACGGTACAATTAAAGGCTTATGCTCGCCGTGAACAACATCTCCATGCGCTTCGGCGCCCGAATTCTGTTCGAGGACGTCACCTGTACCTTTCTCGCCGGGCGTCGCTACGCGATCTCCGGGCCGAATGGCGCCGGCAAGTCCACTCTCATGAAAATCCTGACTGGCGAGATCGAGCCTTCCAAGGGTTCCATCACCCGGCCGAAGAAACTCGGCGTTCTGCGGCAGGACCAGTTTGCCTTCGACGAGTTTCGCGTGATTGACACCGTTATCATGGGAAATGCCCCGCTATGGAAGGCTCTCCAGGAGCGCGACGCGCTCTACGCCAAACCCCACCACTCGCTGACCGACCAGGACGGCATGCGTCTCGGCGAGCTGGAAGGGATCGTTGGCGAAGAGGGCGGTTACACGGCGGAGACCGATGCCGCGGTCCTGCTCGACGGGCTGGGAGTGGAAGACGCGCTGCACCAGCGCAAAATGGGCGAATTGCAAGGCGGCCAGAAGGTCCGCGTGCTGCTGGCGCAGGCCCTGTTCGGCACTCCGCCCGCGTTGCTGCTGGACGAGCCGACGAACAACCTCGATCTCGATTCGGTGCACTGGCTGAAAGATTATCTCCGCAACTACGAAGGCGTGTTGATCGTGATCTCGCACGACCGGCACTTTCTGAACAGCATCTGCACGCACACCGCCGACATTGACTATCAAACGGTCATCATGTACCCGGGCGGCTATGACGATATGGTTGTCGCCAAGACGCAGATCCGCTCCCGCATCGAATCCGAGAACGCCCAGCGCGAGAAGAAAATTGCGCAATTGAACGAGTTCATCGCGCGCTTTTCCGCCGGCACTCGTTCGGCGCAGGCCACCTCGCGCAAGAAAGAAGTCGAGCGCTTGCAAACTTCGGAGCTGGCCAAGTCCAATATCCAACGGCCCTACATCCGTTTCGGCATGAAGCGGCCCTCGGGCCGCCTCCCGCTCGAGGCCAAGCGCCTCGCGAAGTCTTACGGCGATCTCAAGGTGATCCAGGGATTTTCGGCCAGTGTGACGCGCGGGGAAAAGATCGCGCTAACAGGCCGCAACGGTTCGGGCAAGACCACGCTGCTGCGTTCGCTCCTCCGCAACGCCAACGAGTACATGGGAGCCGCGGAGAAGCATTTCTCAATCGATGGCGGCAACGTCGTGTGGGGTCACGAAGTCACCGTGGGCTACTTCCCGCAAGACTTTTCCGATTCCATCGAGAAAAGCCACGGCATGACGGCCATCCAGTGGCTCTGGCAGTTCGATCCGCAGGTGTCGCAGGAGGAACTCCGCGGCCTGCTGGGCCAGATGCTCTTCAGCGGCGAAGATGCACTCAAGCCCACGCGCGCGCTTTCCGGCGGTGAAACGGCGCGGCTGATCTTCTGCCGCTTGATGCTGCAAAAGCCGAATTTCCTGGTCCTCGACGAACCCACCAACAACCTGGACCTGGAAGCCATCAACGCGCTCAACATCGCCCTGCAGCGGTATGAAGGTACAGTCCTGCTGGTCACGCACGACGAAGATGTCCTCGACGAAGTCGCCACGCGCATCTGGCATTTCAAAGCCGGCCACATCGAGGACTTCAAGGGTCCCTACGCCGACTATCTGGCCTTCACCGAGCGCCAGGCTCTGCTCGCCCAGCGCACCCTAAACGCCCCAACCAAAAAATCCAGGGTGGGTGCGCGCTAGCCCAGCACCGGCAAACCCGACGCTGATCTCAATTCACGTAGACCAAGCGCGCGCCCCTCCGGCGCCGGAATCACGCACGCGCGCGGTCAATCAGTTCTTCCCAGATGCCTTTGGATTTGAGGATCAGCTCCACGACTTCGCGGATCGCTCCCTCACCCCCCCGCGACTTCGTCACCAGGTGTGCCACGCGCTTGACCTCGGGCGCTGCGTCGGACACAGCCGCAGCCAGCCCGACGCGGCGCATGACGGGAACGTCCGGGAGATCATCCCCCACATAGGCCACCGCCGATTCGGGCACCCCGGCTTTCCTCAAAATTTCTTCGTACGCGGGAATTTTCTTCGGCTGCTTTTGGTAGATGAACTCCATGTCCACCTCTCGCGCGCGCCGCAGCAGCGCGGCGCTCTCGCGTCCGGTGATCACGCCCGTGCGGATTCCCGCGGCCCGCGCCAGCATCAGCCCCTGACCGTCGTGCGGGTCGAAGGCCTTCAGCTCGACCGCGCTGCCGTCCGTCCGCGAGAGAAGCCACACGCCGCGCGAAAACGTTCCGTCCACGTCCATCAACAGAACTTGAATCTGCTTCGCCCGCTTTGCCAACCTCGCGGGGATTCTCTTTGCGGCGCTTGCCAATTTCCCCTCTTCTTCTCTCTGCGTTCTCTGCGCGTTCTGTTTTCAATCTTTCCTTTAGATTAGCTCCAAGGTCCACAAATCGTGCAGGTGCACGACGCCCAGCGCCTTTCGCGCGTCGTCCACGACGACTACGGAAGTGATGTGGCGTTTTTCCATGAGGTTCAGCGCCTCGCTGGCCAGCGCGTGCGGGCCGATGGTTTGTGGCTGGTGCGTCATGCACGCCCCCGCGGCCATTTCCAGCACGGCGCCTTTCAGCGTTGCCATGAGCCTGCGCAGATCGCCGTCCGTGATCACACCGCCAAGCCGGCCCTCGGCATCGAGGACCGTCGTCATGCCCAGCCCCTTCTTGCTCATCTCATAGATGACATCGGGCATGTGCGTATCGAGACCCACCCGCGGCAAGTCCTCTCCGGCGTGCATCAGGTGTTCGACGCGCAGGAGTTTCTTGCCCAACCGGCCGGCGGGGTGCAACGCCGCGAAGTCATTGGGGCTGAATCCGCGCCGCTCGAGCAGTGCCACGGCCAAGGCATCGCCGACAGCCATCGCTACCGTCGTGCTGGCCGTCGGCGCGAGGTTTAGCGAACAGGCTTCTTCGCGCACACTGCAATCCAGCACGGCATCACTCGCGCCGGCAAGCGTGGATTGCGGCTTTCCGGTAATGGTGACGAGCTTCATCTCCAGCCGTTTCAGGGTTTCGAGCAGCCCGACGATCTCTTCGGTTTCTCCGCCATAGGAGACCGCCAGCAGGGCGTCGCCCCTCGCGAGCATGCCCAGATCTCCGTGGTGCGCTTCGGCGGGATGCAGGAAAAAGGACGGGGTCCCGGTGCTCGATAGCGTGGCGGAAATTTTCCGCCCCACCAGACCGGATTTGCCCATGCCGCTGACGACAACGCGGCCCTGGCATTGGAAAAACAGATCTACCGCTTTCTCGAAGCTCGTGTCGAGCCGGTTCAAGACATCCTGAATCGCCTGCGCTTCGATCTTCAATACGCGCCGTGCGGTATCCAGGCTCATATCGCGCTCCAGTGCCGCACCAACGACGAAAGCTCCTTGAGACGCGACAGAAGCCCGTAGAGCTGTGCCAGGGGCAGGGCATTCGGCCCGTCGGACAGCGCCTTCGCCGGATTGTCGTGCACCTCGAGAAAAATTCCGTCCACGCCAGTCGCCACTCCCGCCCGCGCCAGAGGCTCGATGAATTCCGGCTGGCCGTCGCTCGCATGGCCCTGCCCGCCGGGAAGCTGAACGGAGTGCGTCACGTCAAACACCACGGGATATCCAAGCATGCGCAGAATCGGAAACGTGCGCATGTCCACGACCAGGTTTTGATAGCCGAATGACGTGCCGCGCTCCGTCAGAATGATCTTGATGTTTCCGGTCCCGGCAATCTTTTCCACCACGTTGCTCATGTCCCAGGGCGAGAGAAACTGCGCTTTTTTCACATTGACGATGCGCCCGGTCTTGGCGGCAGCGAGAAGAAGGTCGGTCTGCCGGGAGAGAAACGCCGGGATCTGCAACACATCGCAAACTTCAGCAGCGGGTGCAGCGTGAGCCGCCTCGTGAATATCGGTCAGAATCGGCAGTTTCAAATCGCGCTTGATTTTGCCGAGGATGCGCAATCCTTCCTGCAATCCCGGCCCGCGAAAAGACTTCACCGAGGAACGATTGGCCTTGTCGTATGAGGCCTTGAAAATAAGGGAGACGCCGCAATCTCCGGCGATGCGCGCCACTTCCTCGGCCGTACGCCGCGCGTGCGCCTCGCTTTCGATCACGCACGGCCCCGCGATCAGAAAAAGCGGATTGTCGCCGCCGAGGCGGAGTGCGCCGAGAGCGATTTCGCGGGCATTGGTCATCGCGTCACAGGCTACGCAGGCGGCGCGGGATTTGCAACGGCTTCAACAACGGTTCAAGAGGGCCGCGCCAGGGCCCGGGGCCCCACCCCGAGAGCCTGGGCGGGCTTGGGTTCCGCGGCGGGCCGGGCCCTGCGCTTTTGATGCTCGATGGCCGCGCCGATGAAGGCCGCGAAGAGCGGGTGCGGTTCAAGCGGTTTCGATTTGAATTCCGGATGGAACTGGCAGCCGAGAAACCAGGGATGCTCCGGCGCCTCGATGATTTCGACGTAGTTTTCGTCCGGCGTGCGTCCCGTGATCCGAAGTCCCGCCCCCGTCAATATCTTTTCGTACTCGCGGTTGAATTCGTAGCGATGGCGGTGCCGCTCGCTGATTTCGAGCTTTCCATAAGCCCGGTGCGCGAAGGATCCCGGCGTCAGCCTGCACGGCCACGCGCCGAGGCGCATCGTGCCGCCCATCTCGTCCACGCCGAGCAGTTCGCGCAGCTTGTAAATGACGCGGTGCGGCGTCTGCGGATCGAATTCCGTGCTGTCGGCATCGCCCAGGCCTCCGGCGTCTCGCGCGTACTCAATCGTGGCGCACTGCATACCGAGGCAGATCCCGAAAAAAGGCACCTTGTTCTCGCGCGCATGCCGGATCGTGTGCACCATCCCCTGAATGCCGCGCTTCCCAAATCCGCCGGGCACGAGCACCGCATCCACATGGCGGAGCCGCGAAGCCGCCGTTTCCGCCGAATCGATCTCCTCCGCTTCAATCCACTCCAGAACCGTCTTGTGATTGTGCGCCAGGCCGCCATGGAGCAGCGCTTCGCGCAGGCTCTTATAGGCGTCTTCGAGCTGCACATACTTGCCGACGACGCCGATCCGCACCTCGCCCGCCGGATGATGCAGCCGATGAACCAGGTCGAGCCACGGCTTCATGTCCTGCGCCCGCTCCTCGAGCTTCAGCAGGCGGAGAATCTGCGTGTCCAGCCCTTCCTGCGCGAAGGCCACCGGCACCGCGTAGATCGTGTCCACGTCTTCCGCGGAAATCACGCAGGACTCGGCCACGTTGCAGAAAAGCGCGATTTTTTTCTTGAGCTCGGCGGCAATCGGCCGGTCGCTGCGGCAGAGGAGAATGTCCGGCTGGATCCCGATGCTCAGCATCTCTTTCACGCTGTGCTGCGTCGGCTTGGTCTTCAGTTCGCCGGCGGCCGCGATGTAGGGCACTAGCGTGACGTGCACAAACAGCGCGTTCTCGGGGCCGACTTCCAGGCGCATCTGGCGGATGGCTTCGAGAAAGGGAAGCGATTCGATGTCCCCGACCGTGCCGCCGATCTCGACAATCACCACGTCCACGCCCTCGGACACCTTGCGGATGGCGGCCTTGATCTCGTCGGTGACGTGCGGGATCACCTGCACCGTCTTGCCCAGGTAATCCCCGCGGCGCTCTTTGGTCAGGATCGTTTCGTAAATGCGGCCGCTGGTCCAGTTATTGTCGCGGGTCAGCTTGGCGTGCGTGAAACGTTCGTAGTGGCCGAGGTCGAGGTCCGTTTCCGCGCCGTCCTCGGTGACGAACACTTCGCCGTGCTGATAGGGGCTCATGGTGCCCGGATCCACGTTTAGGTACGGATCACATTTCTGAAGGGTGACTTTGAAACCGCGGCTTTCGAGGAGACAACCGATGGAGGAGGCGGCAACTCCTTTTCCCAGGGAGGAAACAACACCGCCGGTTACAAAAATATATTTTGGCTTCATCCGCGCGGCCCGCGCTCCGGGTAGGACCCAAAACGCGCGGCGTGCTCAACCTCCGGAAGAGTGGCAGTACAACGTATTATGGTCACATCCTCTCGAACTGTCAAATCGCGCCCTTGCCGGGCGCTGGGTCTGTTTCGCGAATCACGGCGAATGACTGTCGTTCTCGATGGGGTTCGCGGGCGCTTGCTCTCAAGTACAGTTGCCTCTTCCGTGTCGTGCTTCTTTCTCCGCGCAACCTTTCTCGCGCGCGAGTGTTCCTATTAGCAAGAGTGGTCTGCACTGATCTGGGCAGAGGCCCGGCGTCACGTGAGTCAGGGAATGCGCCGGTCCGGAAGCGTGGGGAATCGAAATGCAGAGGAAACTTTTCAGTCGTGCATTGGGATTGAGTTCCTGTGCGCTGCTGCTCTTTGGCGGCGCGGTTTGGGCGCAGCAGTTGGCGCAGCGGCCGCAAAAGGCTGCCCCGCGCGGTCTTGTCTATGACGCAGCCCGGGAAGTCGTGCTCGAAGGCACGGTCATCAATTACACGGCGAATTCGCAAACGGCGCCGCTGGGGGCCCGCGTCGTCCTGCAAACAGCCAGCGGTCCCGTGGATGTGCACCTCGGTTCCGCCTCTCTCCTACAGGCAAGCAACTTTTCCTTGGCTAGTGGTGATGTAGTGAGAGTCTTGGGCGCCAATGCATCCGGCCGCGGAGCAGACATCTTTCTCGCCCGTATGATCCAGAAGGGCGCTCAGGCGGTGGCCTTGCGCACGCCGGCGGGTGCGCCGCTCAGTATTGCCGGGGGCCGCGCACTAGGCGGGCAGAAGGCTCAGCAGCATGGAGGTGCGCGATGAAGCGGCTTGTACTGCTCGGCGCGATCTTGGCCGCTGCCTTCGCCGCCGCTTGCGGCGGCGGGGGAACGGTCGTCCAGCTTCCTCCTCCGCCGGTACCAGGGGGTTTCTCGAACGCTAGCTTCAACGGTCAATACGCCTTTTCGATGAGCGGCCGGGAATTGTGCGTGGGCGTCGGCAGTTTCTTTGCGAGGGCAGGCAGCATCACCGCCGACGGCGCCGGGCACATCACCGGCGGCGTGGAGGACGTCAATACCTGCACGGGTGTTCTCAAGCTGCAATTCACGGGCGGCACCTATTCAGTTCAGCCGGACGGCCGCGGCATCCTCAGCCTGACAAACAATTCCGGCACGACGAACTACAGCATTTCGCTGTCTTCCAACGCACAAGGATTCATCGTCCAGACCGATGCCGCATCGACCGCCAGCGGCTCCCTGCAGAAGCAGGACCCCACCGCCTTTTCCGTTACACGCCTCGCCGGTCCGTACGTCTTCGACGTCAACGGCATCACCGGCACTCTGGATCCGGAATCCATCGTCGGCCGCTTCTTCGCCGACGGTGTCAGCGGGCTCCAGAACGTTGCCTACGATTCCAACATCGCCGGGGCGCCCTCCGGCCAGCAGTTCCTGGCCACGGGCGGCTTCTACTCTCTCGACGCCAACGCCTCACAGACCGGCCGCGGCACGATCAACATTGCCGGCACTAACTACGCCCTTTATATCGTGGACGCCACGCGCTTCAAGCTCATCGGCACGGGCTTTCCTGAAGCATTCCTAGGCGAAGCCTTCGCGCAGGTTCCCGGCGCTGCCTTCACCAACGCTTCTCTGAGCGGTCCTTACTCTTTCCTGATCGGCGGTTCGAGCACCATGGGGCCGATCTCCACAGCCGGTCGCTTCGCCGCGGACGGTGTAGGGAACATCACCGGTGTCTTCCTGGATGAAAACAACAATGGCGGTCTAACTCTCTTGCCGAAGGGCACCGTGACGGGCACGTACACGGTGGATGCCAACGGCCTCGGGGGCGGCACGATCACGTGGAACGATTCCACAGTGGGCGCCTTTTCCTTCATCTTTTATCTGGCCTCTCCGACGCAGGCAGTCTTTCAGGAGACGGATAACCAGATCACCAGCGACGGGACGCTTCTTGGACAGACGAACAGCCCGATTACGGCGGCCACCCTTGCCGGCAAGTACGTCTATAGCTGGAGCGGCGTCAGCAACGACGAAGAAGATTTCGTCGGCCAGCTCTCCGTGTCGAACGCCACACCTGGTGCGATCAGCGGCACGATGGACTTCAACGAGTTTGGCCCGGGCAAACAGTTCTTCAATTTCCCAATCGCGGGAACCTTGACGCTTGGTTCCAACCCTGCCAACAACAACACATTTCAGGTGCAGACCACGCCCAACCCGCCCACCACGTTCAATTTCACAGCCTATGTTGTGAACACCAACACATTCTTGCTGGTGGGCGTGGATGGAAATCGCGTGATCGTGGGAACGGCCGCGCGGCAACCCTGACCGGAACACAAAGAGGGAATCGAAGCTGCCCGGCGCTAGAAACCCGGGCGGCTTTTGTTTTGGAGGAGTTTTTCGACGCGCGCCACGTCTTCCGGCACGTCCACGCTGACAGAATCGTAAGGAACCTCCGCCACGCGGATTTTCCAGCCATTTTCCATCCAGCGAAGTTGCTCGAGCTGCTCGGCGAGTTCGAGGTCGCCCTGCGGCAAAGTGGGGAACTCGAGCAGAGCTTTGCGTTGAAAAACATACAAGCCAAGATGCTTCAAGTGGCGGGCGTGAACGCGATGTATCTCATCCCGCACCCAGGGTATCGGTGCGCGGGAGAAATAGAGTGCATTGCCGTCGAAATCGAGCACGGTTTTCACCACGTTGGGGTCCATGATGTCTGCGGCCGTCTTGATCGGCGTCGCCACCGTCGCCACGGAAGCGGCTGGCTCTTCGAGCAGAGCTTCCACGGCGGCATCCACCGCGCCCGGTTCCAGGAGGGGCTCGTCTCCCTGTATGTTTACGTAAACGTCGCCTTCCACATGAGCGGCTACCTCCGCGATGCGCTCCGTCCCCGAGCGATGATCGGTGCGCGTGATTCGCGCCTCGCCCCCAAACCCTTCGACGGCGCGAACAATCCGCTCGTCATCGGTTGCGACAATCACGCGCGTTACGCGCTCCGCCCGCCCCGCGCGCTCCCACACGTGCTGGATCATCGGTTTTCCCGCGAGGGAGACGAGCGGCTTGCCCGGCAGACGCGTTGCGCCGTACCGCGCGGGAATCACGGCAATCACTTTCAATCCCGGCATCTGCTCTTGCCTTTCGCTCTCGATTCTCCGCACGCGATGCTACCATACCAGCCACAGCCCCCTCCCCGGGTGTGCACCGGGCTGGTTACCCGTCCCCCGCAAGAGATGCTTGCGTTCGGATTGCCGAATGATACAATTCATTGAGTGTTCCGGTCCGCGCATCCGTCTCCGTGCGGGGATCCAGGAGGAGTTGTGAGACGCAGCGCGGGTTGGGTTTGCGTCACCTGGTTTTCGAGTAGTTTCCTCCTGCCCGCCTGCCTGCTCTCCCTCAGTTTGGCTCCCCCCGTCTTCGGCCAAGCCAGAAATGACCTCGGAAAAGATACGCCGGGGATCCCCATCAAGTCCGGCCAGATGTTGCGGACCCAGGTGGACCTGGCGCTGGTGAACGTCACCGTCACCGATCCGTTCAACCGCCTTGTCACGGGCCTTGATTCGGAAAACTTCCGCGTTTTCGAGGACAACATCGAACAGGAGGTCGTGCATTTTTCTTCGGAGGACATGCCGATTTCCATCGGCGTGATCTTCGATTTGAGTGGCAGCATGGCCAACAAGATCGGCAAGGCGCGGGAAGCCGCCCTGCAGTTTTTCAAGACCGCCAATCCCCAGGATGAATTTTTCCTCGTGAGCTTCAATGAACGCGCGGAACTCACCAGCGTTTTCACCAACAGCATCGAAGAGTTGCAGACGCGGATGATGTACAGCTCGGCCAAGGGCCGTACGGCTTTGCTGGACGCGATCTATCTGGGCCTTAGCCAGGTGAGGGGTGCACACAACGCCAAACGGGCCTTGCTCATCATATCTGACGGAGGAGATAATCATAGCCGGTACAACGAAGGCGATATCAAGCGCCTGGTGAAGGAATCCGATTGCCAGTTGTACGCCATCGGAATCTACAATGGCTATGGATATCGCCCAACCTCGGAAGAGCTGTACGGGCCCACGCTGCTCTCCGAGGTTACGGAAATGACCGGAGGACGTGTTTTTTCGGTCGAGAATCTGAATGAGCTTCCGGACATCGCCGCCAAGATCGGAATGGAGCTGCGAAATCAATATGTACTGGGTTATCGGCCAAGCAACAAGGCACATGACGCGCGCTGGCGCAAGATCAAGGTCAAGCTGCGCGCCCCGAAGGGGCTTCCTCCCCTCAACGTTTTTGCCAGGACGGGCTACTACGCCCCCAGCCACTAGGCCCTCTCCGCGCCGGTTCTGGTTTCACCTCAGTGCGGCAACGATTCTGGCCCTCTTCTTTTTCGCGCGCGGGGCGTCCGCGCAGTTGCCGATTCCTCAATCGGTGCCCCCGCCGCCCGGCCAGGACCCCGCTGTGTCCAAACAGAAGCAGGAAGCTTACAGCATTAAGCGCGATGTCAGCCTGGTCGTCCTGCATACATCGGTATTCGACGACCGCGGGCGCTTCGTGGACGGCCTGAAGGAAGAGAATTTCCGCGTACTCGAGGACAAGGTCCAGCAGAAGCTTTCGATTTTCAAACGCGAAGACATTCCCGTATCCATGGGGCTCGTGATCGACAATAGCGGCAGCATGCGCGACAAGCGGGCGCGCGTGAACGAGGCCGCCCTTACCCTTGTCCAGACCAGCAATCCGCAGGACGAAGCCTTTGTCGTGAATTTCAACGACGACTTCTATCTGGACCTCGACAAGGACTTCACCAGCAGCATTACCGAACTGAAGGAAGCGCTCGAACGCATCGATTCCCGCGGCAGCACCGCGCTCTACGATGCCATCATCGGCTCGCTCGACCACAGCAAGAAAGGCAGCAAGGACAAAAAAGTTCTCCTCGTTGTCACCGACGGCGAAGACAACGCCAGCCGCAATTCGCTCGAGAAGACCATTCGTGAAATCCAGAAGACGGAAGTCGTGATCTATACTATCGGTCTCTTCGGCCAGGACGAAAGCAAGAAAGCAAGGAGTCGCGCCCGCAAGGCTCTGAAAGAAATCTCGGAGGCGTCCGGCGGGCTGGCGTACTTCCCCGAAAACGTCGCGGATGTCCACAATATCTGCGTGGATGTGGCGCACGACATCCGCAATCAGTACACGCTCGCCTACTATCCCTCCAACATAAAGCGCGACGGCACTTTCCGCGCCGTCCAAGTGGACGTGATTCCGCCGCGTGGGCGTGGCAAGCTTACGGGGCGCACCCGCAACGGCTATTACGCCCCGGCAGCTTCCGCCGCCTCCGCCGGCGCCGCCAACTGACGACCCGGCGAAGGGTCGTCATCCCGAGCGAGCATCGCGAGCCGAGGGATCCCTCTTCGACACGGCAAAGAAGCGAGTCGCGCAGAAGTGAAGCGCCAATTTGGGTTGCGCATCAACCGGCAGGAACACCTTTTTTCACACCCTCTAACTCGCTCAGGAAACTCGTTCCGTGCACAATCTTGCCGCCGAAATTGGCGGCAACGCACTGTCCCATGTCGGCGAGTGTCCCGCGCGTTCCCAGGTTCGCTCCCTGAGAAACAGTTGGCGTATACGCGAGGATGGGCACGTACTCGCGCGAATGGTCCGTCGTCGGCCAGCGTGGATCGGGGTCGCACCCGTGGTCGGCCGTGATCATCAGCAGGTCCGATTCGCGCAGCCCCGGCAAAAATGCACCGAGCATGCGGTCGAATTCTTCGAGCGAGCGCGCAAATCCTTCCACGTCTTTCCGGTGGCCGTAGAGCATGTCGAAATCCACCAAATTGCAGAAGATCAATCCCTCCGGCCGCTCTCGTAGCGCCGCCGTGAGTTTCTCCATGCCTTCCGCGTTGTTAATCGTTGTCACGTATTCGTCCACACCGCGGCCGTTGTAGATGTCGTGGATTTTCCCGATGCCAAAGACCGGCACGCCGCGCTCCTGGAGCACGTCCAGAAGCATCGGCCGCGGCGGATCCACCGCATAATCATGGCGGCGTGATGTTCGTTCGTAGGCGCCGCTCGGCCCGCTGAAGGGGCGCGCAATCACGCGCCCCACGCGGTGCGGTCCGTCCAGCAATCTCCGCGCGATACCGCACATGCGGTACAGCTCGGCGATGGGAATCACGTCTTCATGCGCGGCGATCTGAAACACGCTGTCGCCCGACGTGTACACGATCGGGAAGCCCGTACGCACATGTTCGTCGCCGAGTTCTTTCATGATTTCCGTGCCGGAGGTGGCCTTGTTGCCGATGCTCTTCCGGCCGATCCGCCGCTCGAATTCATCCATCAGGTCTCGCGGGAACCCGTGGGGATAAACAGGAAACGCTTGCTCGAGCCATACCCCGGCCATCTCCCAGTGGCCGGTCGTGGTGTCTTTTCCGGGAGAAACTGTGGCCCCTTTTCCATAGGCCGCCAGAGGTTTTGAAGCAGGGGAGAGGTGTGCGAGCGGCGCGATATTGGCGAGCCCCAGCCGGACGAGATGGGGAAGCGCAAGTTGCCGCGACTCGGCTATGTGTCCGAGTGTGTTGCGGCCGGTGTCACCGTAATCTGCCGCATCCGGCAACGGGCCGATGCCAACACTGTCCAGAACGACCCAGATAATCCGCTCGAATCTGCCCATCGCCCGCCGCTCCGAAAGCACTCTAGCACAGACGCTTACCCGGTGGCCCGCAGTCCTGCCGGTCTCCGCACCGGGTGGGGCGAACTCCGGGATGCGATGTGGTAAGTTTGTTATGGATGATAAGTTTCGCGCTCATTTTTGGTTTGATCTTCTTGCTGAACGTGATCCCTGCCTTCGCGCCGCCGACCTGGATGGCGATGTCCTATATCGGATTGAAATACCCGGGAATGAACCTCTTTGCTCTGGCCCCCGTGGGAGCTTTGGCGGCGACTCTCGGGCGGCTGGCACTTGCCAAAATGTCGCGGCTGCTCATCCGGCAGAAACTCCTGAGCGATGCGACGCGGGAAAATGTGGATTCGATTCGCACGGCCATCGAGGGCCGGCGCAAAGTGACCTTCGGGTTGTTTCTCTTCTATGCGTTCAGCCCGTTGCCGTCCAACAACTTGTTTATCGCCTACGGCCTGACCTCTCTCGGATGGAGATTCATTGCCGTCCCTTTTTTCTTCGGCCGGTTGGTGAGCTACGCCTTCTGGCTGAAGACCGCCTCCACGGCCGCACGAAAATTGGACATCGATTTCTTCGATGCCGGTTCGTATTTCGGGGTCTACTTTGTTGTGACGCAGGTCCTGCTTCTCCTGCTTGTGTACGCTTTCGTCCGGGTGGACTGGCGCGTGTTGGTGACCGAGAAAAAATTCCGTTGGATGCGGCGCGCCAATCACACGTCCGACCAGGGCAGACCGTAGGCCACCACGGTGAAGCCGATTCTTCGGCAGCGCAGTTGGTCCGTTCGGGCCGGCATCCCGATGAAACATTTTCCCTTGAATTTGCGTACACTCTCATCAGGAGGGCGTGTGCCGTGGGACAAGGTGACAGAGTGCCGAGACGGTCCATTGGGGGCGCGCTCGTTCTCATTGCTCTCGGGTTGCTCTTCTTGTTTTTTAATTTGAGGCCGGGCATCAATCCTTGGCCCGTAATCTCCAACTACTGGCCGCTGATTTTGATCTTCGTGGGCCTCGGGAAGATGTGGGACTACGCCTGGCGCAGGCAGCATCCTGATGCCGCGGGTGGGCCGTGGATCTCGGGAACATCGGTGGCACTGGTCGTACTCCTCGTCTTGTTCGGCGTGGCCGCTTTCCATGGACACTTTAGGCATGCCATTCATCACGACGTAAAAACGCTCGACCGCCAGGGAGCACAGTCGGTGCGCGCCGATATCGCCATGCCTGCCGGAGAATTGCGCCTTGCCGGCGGGTCCAGCAATCTCCTCGACGCTGATTTTCGCTATAACGAGGCCGAGGGCACTCCGCGAATCGAGTACCGCGTGTCGAATGGCGTCGGAGATCTCACCATCCGGCAAGACGACAAGTCCATCCATATGGGCATGGGCCACACTGCGAACGAGTGGGATCTCAAACTCAGCAATGATGTCCCGCTCGATTTAACGCTGAACATGGGTGCGGGCGAGGGAATCCTGCACCTCCGGGATATTCCCATCACGAATCTGAGCGTCAATATGGGGGCCGGCGAATTGCAGTTGGACCTTACGGGCGACCGGAAGAAAGACCTGACGGCGGACATACATGGCGGGGTCGGTCAGGCCACCATTCGGCTCCCCCGGGACGTGGGAGTGCGCGTGCAAGCTCATGGCGGCATCGGTTCGATCGAAACCCGCGGCCTGCGGCACGACGGCGACGAATATGTCAACGATGCCTATGGAAAATCACCGGTGACCATCAAATTGACGGTGGAAGGCGGCATCGGCCAGATCGTTTTTGACCTGGAACGCTGACTCAGGCGCCAAACTCCCGGCCCAGGCGCGAGATCCCTTTTCATTCCAAAGCCTGCTGTCGTATCCCTGCTCAAGAGTGTCAATTTGCCCGCATCCCGCCACGGTCGTATAATCGGAAGTTTAGGCAGTGCGCGCGGAGCGCGCTGTCTGGACATACCCCGTGGCGACGCGCGAACTTACACCCGTTCAGACCGAGCAGGAAGTGATCCGCATCCGCGGAGCCCGCGTCCATAATCTGCGAAACGTCTCCGTGGATATTCCGCACAATGCCATCACCGTGGTTACCGGTGTGAGCGGATCGGGCAAGTCGAGCCTGGCGTTTGACACGATCTATGCCGAGGGGCAGCGCCGCTACGTCGAATCGCTGTCTGCCTACGCGCGGCAGTTTCTCGAGCGCATGGAAAAGCCCGACGTGGATGAGATTTCGGGCATCGCGCCCGCGGTCGCCATCCGGCAGAAAACGACCACTCGCAACCCGCGCTCGACCGTGGCCACCGCAACGGAAACGTACGACTACCTCCGCTTGCTCTTCGCCCGCTGCGGCGCGACGTTTTGCATCAAATGCGGTGCAAAAGTCCGGCGGGATGCGCCAGAGGACATTGCGGACCGCGTGGCGAAGATGGCGCCGGGGCGCCGCTTTTACGTGCTGTACCAGCTCCGCTTTGCCGGGTCCACTGCGGGCCGCACGCCCCCGCGAAAGCGCCCCACTCCCGCACCAGAAGCAGTCCGCGAGGCCCTGCTCGATCTGCAGCGGCGCGGCCTGAACCGGCTTTATCAGGACGCGCGTGTCCACGAGTTTGCGACGCCGGAAACGCTTCTCGATGTTAATTTTTCGAATCCTGTTTTTGCTCTCGTGGACCGGCTCGGCGTAGATCCCGCTTCGCGGTCGCGGCTGATTGATTCCGTCGAGATCTGTTACCGCGAGGGCCACGGCGAAGCGATTCTCGAATTCGTCGCCGATGGCGCCGGCACTCCCGCGGAGCGCATGGTTTTCAACGAGAGCTTCGAGTGCAAGCGCTGCGCCATCGTTTACCAGGAGCCCGAGCCCAGGCTGTTTTCCTTCAACAATCCCTACGGGGCATGCCCGCGGTGCCAGGGATTCGGAAACACGATTGACTTTGACCTGAATCTGGTCGTGCCCGATGCGGGCAAATCGCTCGATGAAGGGGCCGTCGAGCCGTGGACCAAGCCCCGGTACCGGGCGCTCCTGGCGGAAGCGAAGCGTTGGGCGCGCGCGCGCGGCATCCCTGCAAATGTGCCCTGGCGGCAGCTCGCCGCCGAGCACCGCCGCCTCATCCTCGAGGGCGATCCGGAAAATGATTTCGGCGGCGTGAAAGGCATGTTCGATTGGCTCGAGCGCAAGAAATACAAACTGCATGTGCGCGTTTTTCTGAGCCGCTACCGCGGCTATGCCACCTGCCCGGAATGCGGCGGAACCCGGCTGCGCGCGGAGGCGCGTGCGGTGCGCGTGGCGGGAAAATCCATCACCGATATTTGCAAGTTCACCGTGAAGGAGGCGCGCGCGTTTTTCTCGGAGCTGGAACTCAGCGAAGCGCAAACCAAAATCGCCGAGAAGATTCTGGAGGAGGTCCGCGCGCGGCTTCAGTTTTTGGGTGAAGCGGGATTGGACTATCTGAACCTCAACCGGCTTACCTCGACTCTATCGGGCGGCGAATCGCAGCGCATTCAACTGGCCACGTCGCTCGGTTCGCATCTAGTCGGCGCCCTCTACGTGCTCGATGAGCCGTCCATCGGTCTTCACCCGCGCGATACGCAACGCCTGATCGACATCCTCAAATCCTTGCGCGATCTCGGCAACACGGTGCTGGTGGTCGAGCATGATCCGGAAACCATCCGGGCGGCGGACTGCGTGATTGATCTCGGTCCGGGCGCCGGGGAGCTCGGCGGCAAGATTCTGTTCGCGGGGAACTACGACGCGCTGCTGCAAGACCAGAAATCGCTCACCGGGCGTTACCTCAGCGGAGAACTGCGTATTCCCGTGCCCGTGAACCGCCACAAGCCCCGCGGAAAGTTTTTGCGTCTCTTCGGGGCCACTCTGCACAATCTCCAGAATGTGGACTTGATGGTGCCGCTTCACACGCTCACCGTCGTCTCCGGCGTCTCCGGTTCCGGAAAATCCACTCTCGTGCACGACGTGCTTTACCGGGCGCTCCAATCCAAAAAGAGCGGTGGAAGCGTCAGGGAATTCTGCGACCGGATCGACGGGGACCACTCCCTGCAGGAAGTGGTCATTGTCGATCAATCTCCCATCGGCCGAACGCCGCGCTCCAATCCGGCAACGTATCTGAAAGCCTTCGACGCCATCCGGGAAGTTTTTGCCGCGACGCCGGACGCGAAGCGGCGCGGCCATTCGGCGGGACATTTTTCGTTCAACGTGCCCGGCGGCCGCTGCGAAACGTGCCAAGGGGACGGCACCGTCACGGTAGAGATGCAATTCCTGGCCGATGTCGAGCTGGTCTGCGAAGAGTGCCGGGGAACGCGCTTCAAAAGAGGCGTTCTGGAAGTGCGTTACCAGGGCAAAAACATTCACGATGTGCTCCAGATGACGGTACGCGAAGCGCTGGCGTTTTTCAGCAGCGTTCCTCGTGTCACGTCGAAGCTGAAGATCCTCAGTGAAATCGGTCTCGGCTATTTGCGGCTGGGGCAGTCCGCGACCACGCTCTCCGGCGGAGAAGCGCAGCGGCTGAAGCTTGCCGCGCACCTCTCGCGCGCGCAAAACCAGGGGATTCTGTACATCCTGGACGAGCCGACGACCGGGCTGCACTTCGATGACATCCAGAAACTCCTTGCCGCGTTGCGCAAACTGCTGGAAAGCGGCGCTTCGCTCCTGGTCATCGAGCACAACCTCGACGTCATCAAGTCCGCGGATTGGCTCATTGATCTTGGTCCGGAGGGCGGCGAGCGCGGCGGCCGCATTATCGCCACCGGCACGCCGGAGCAGGTAGCGCGCAATCCACAATCCCACACCGGCCGCTACCTGGCGCGCGTCCTGCAAGCCAATGGTCAGGCAAAGCGGGGAACCAACGGCGCATCCAACCCGCTGAGCGGAGCCGGGAACGGCGCTCCAAGACCATGAATGCGGTTCGTCTTCTTACCATCACGACCATCGTCCTGCTTTTGAGTTCGGCGAGCGTGCGCCCGCAAGCCGGGCCGGTCCTCAAAGCGCGTCCCGCCGCCAGCCAAAAGCTCAGCAATCCGCTCAACGACCTGCTCGAGGAAGCGCAGCACGCCATCGAGAGCCGGGAATTTGAGGCCGCCATCGCGCCTCTGCAGAAGGTTGTCGCCGAACAGCCGGATTTCACCTACGCGCATTTTCAGCTTGGCTACGTTTTCACGGCGCTCAAACGCTGGGAGGAAGCGCGCAAGGAATATCAGCGCGCTACCGAACTGGATCCGAAGCTCGCGGAAGGCTTTTTGAATCTTGGACTCTTGCTGCTGGGCCGAGAGCCTGCCGCCGCCGTTGCCCCGCTTCGCAAAGCGGTCGAGTTGCTTCCATCCCAGAGCCGGCCGCGGTATCTGCTGGGGCTCGCGCTTGAACAAGCGGGGGATTTGCCGGGCGCGATCGCGGCGATGAAGGCGGCGGAGGCGCTCGATGCGCGGGATGTCGATACGTGGCTCGCGCTCGCGGGCATGCTGCTGCGCGCGAACCAGCCTGCGCCCGCGGAAGCAAAATACCGCGAAGCGCTGGCAATGCTGCCGGATTCCGCTCCCGCGCGGCTGGGGCTTGCCCATTCCCTGGAAGCACAGCAGAAGCCGGAGGCCGCCAAAGCCTACCGCAACTATCTCGAACTGCAACCCGCCGACGGCGAAGCCCGTGGCCGCCTGGCCCGGCTGCTTTTAGGCGCGAAACAGTATGAAGCCGCGCTCGCCGAACTCGATCGCTTGGACGCGGCGCCGGGACCGGATGTTTCCGCGCTGCGGCTCCGCGCGGACATTCAGGTCGCTCAATCTCATTGGGATGACGCCATCGCCACACTCAAGCGGGCCATCACGATGGCTCCGGACCAACTGGAATTACGCGCAGGCCTGGGCCGCCTTTATCTGCAGAAGAGGGACTTCGCGTCGGCGGAGAAAGAACTTCAGGGGGTGCTGCGGTTGAATCCGAAAGACCTGGACGCCTGGAAGGATTTGAGTTCGGCGTACTATCTGGAAGGGAACTGCCCCGCCGCGCTCGAAGTTCTGGACGATCTCGCGCGCCGCGAGACGCCCAATGCCGGGGCCTGGTTTGCCCGCGCGACTTGCTGCGATAAACTCAGGAAGATGCCGGAGGCCATCGAGGCTTATCAAAAATTTCTGGAGAGCGATGGCGGAAAAAATCCCAATCAGGACTGGCAGGCGCAACAACGGATCAAAGCCTTGCGCCGCCTGCTGGATAAAAAGCACTGACGATATGACACGGCCATCCTTCGCGGCTGCTTCCTTGATCCTGCTCGCAGCGTGGGGCGCCGGCCCCGTGCGGTTGCCAGCCGCCGACAGCGTTGCGGAACTCCAGGCCCGCTTTGACCGCGAGACGAACTCGGGGCGAAAGGCCAAGCTTCTCGCAAAACTTGGAAATGTCCAGTTCACCGATTCCCGCCGCGCGGGTGACGCGGGGGACTACCAGACGGTCGGCTTGCTCATGGAGAAGTACCGCGACAATGTTCGCGAAGCCATCCAGTTGGTCCGCAAGGATCATCCGCGTGCCGAAAAAGATTATGGCGGCTACCGCGTCATCGAAGTGAGCGTCCGCAAGAGCCTGCGGGAGTTGGACGAAACGATTCTCGTGGCGCCGCAGGACTATCGCCCGCCACTTCAGATTGTCCGCAAAGATCTCGAGGAGATCCACGAGGAATTGCTGCGCTTGCTCTTTCCCCGGCGGCCCGGCGAGAAGCCGGTTACACCGCCAAACCCGCCACCGCATTGAGGTGTTTATGAAACTCTCTCGCATCTCCTTCCTCGTGCTCCTGGCAGTGGCCGCCTTTCCGCGCCCTTGCCCGGCCGCTTCCCAGCAGAAGGACTACCTCTCGGCCCTCGAAGCGGACAAAATCCGGGACGCCGAAACGCCCAATGAGCGGATCAAGCTCTTCCTTACCTTTGCCGAGGACCGCCTCAAAAAGTTTCAGTACGAGCTGGCGCATCCGTCTTCAAACCGTCATGCGGAAATCCTGAACGCTCTGATGAATGCCTACATCGGTTGTGTGGACGACGCCGCCGACCTGATCCAGCTCGGGAATACAAAGCAGCAAAACATCCGCCGGGGCATCGACCTGCTGATTACGCGCACCAAGGAGTTTCTGGCCATCCTCGAACAGCTCTCGGCGAATGGCGCGGAGCGCGAGCTTTACAAAGACAATCTCGACGATGCCATCGAAGGGACGAAGGACGCCATGAGCGACGCGGAGAAAGCAAAGAAAGACGTCGCACCGCCCCCCGTGCGTCGCAGGAACGGCGCGTGAAACGCCAGGGCAGGCAGACGGTACCCGGCGGGGACGCTCTTTTCCAGCGCCTGTTTACGCGGCTGGGTTGCCAGGGGCGGCCTCCTCGGTTCCAAGTGGATTTTTATCCCTACTCCAGCCTGGTGCTCACCATCCGGCGCCGCGAGGAGATCGTCTTTGTGCGCCTCTCGGACCTGTTGTCCCGCGCGCCCCGGCCGGTTCTGGAAGGGGCCGCGGCGCTTCTCTTATCCCGGCTCTACCGCCGCAGGCCTCCGCGCTTGCTCATCACACCGTATCTCGAATACGCGCGATCCGGCCGCACGCGTGACCGTCTGCACCGCATGCGCCGGCGCAGGGTGGCGCCGCGGGCCGCGAATCCAAGCGGAACGTGTTTCGATCTGGATGCGCTCTTCCAGCGGCTCAACCGCGAGTATTTTTCGGGAACGCTGCAGAGGCCGCACCTCGGCTGGAGCGCGCGCGCGTGGCGCCGCCAGTTCGGTTGCTATGATCCGGGGCCCAATCAGATCCTTGTGAATCGCCG
This sequence comes from Terriglobia bacterium, assembly GCA_041497835.1. Lineage (GTDB taxonomy): Bacteria > Acidobacteriota > Terriglobia > Acidiferrales > UBA7541 > Acidiferrum. The sequence continues at coordinate 10,110 of JBGQHF010000028.1, read as the reverse complement.
GCTCGACCGGCCGGCCGTGCCTGCCTGTGCCGTCGCATACGTCCTCTTCCACGAGATGCTGCACGTGAAACATCCGACGCGCCGCTCCGGCTGCGGCCTGGTGTCGCATTCGCGCGAATTTCGCGAAGAAGAGAAGCGATTCTCCGGCTACCAACGCGCCCGGCGCTTCCTCGACCGTCTATCCTGACTTGTCGCGTTTCTTTTCCGCCGCTTCCCGCAGGCGTTCGATCCGGCGGCGCACCTTTTCTCCGTCTTCCGCGTGCGGATAAATCTCCAGATAGCGCGTGTACGATCGGATGGCCTGGCGCTTCAGCCCCTTTTTCTCCTGGGCTTCGCCCAGTAACCGGTGAGGGAGGGCATAGTTAGGCCGCGAATCTATGGCATCCTGGAACCGGTCGATGGCAGCATCCACGTTTCCTTTCTTCAAATAATATTGGCCCACTTCGATGTCTTTCTCCGCGCGCAAGGGATCGTAGCGAGGCTGGTCCGGCTTGCTGGGCGTGGCAGGGTTTGGCTTGGTTTCGCCGGGTTCGGGCGGCCGTTTGGAGGAAGATTCTTGTGGCTCCTGCTGCGCCATGGCCGCGGCCGGAGCGCAGAATATCGCCAGAGCCGCCATCCATCGGAAAAACCGCGAGTAGCTCATCGTGTACCCTCACCGCTGTGGGATTCCCTCTAGTATGATGGAAGATGCCTGGGGAGCGTAGATTTCTCCGCGATCCCCTGCCGGCACCCGGTCTCGTCCCATGGATCCGCAGCAAAAAGCCACCGGCCTTCCTGAAAGTCCGGGAGTGTATCTGTTCAAGGACGCCGGGGGAAATGTCCTCTACGTGGGCAAGGCGCGCTCGCTGCGGAATCGCGTCCGGTCGTACTTTGTCGAATCACGCTGGGCGGACGCCAAGACCGGCTCGCTCGTGCGGGAGATCGCGGACCTGGAAACAATCGTTGTCGGCAACGAGCGCGAAGCGCTGGCCCTCGAACACAATCTCATCAAGCAGTACAAGCCGAAGTTCAACGTCCTTCTGCGTGACGACAAGACTTATCCTTACATCAAGTTCACGGCGTCCGAAAAATACCCCCGCGTCTATTTCACGCGGCGCGTCAAGAAGGACGGTTCGCTCTATTTCGGCCCCTATTTTCCTTCGAGCCTCGCGCGGCGCATTCTGCATTTCATCCACAAACGGTTCCAGGTGCCATCCTGCACCGTGGACCTGACGCGGACCCACCCGCGGCCCTGCCTGCAGTATTACATCAAGCGCTGCCTTGGGCCTTGCGCCGCCGGCCTCACCACCGATGACCGCTACGCGGAAGCGGCGCACGATGCGCGTTTGTTTCTGGAGGGCCGCCGCCACGACCTGATCAAAAGCCTCGAGAACCGCATGATGGCCGCGGCGGACGAAGAACGATTCGAACAGGCGGCTGCCTATCGCGATCTCCTGCGAACCCTGGAAGACATCGAGGAACGCCAGCGCATCGCCGCCGCGCAGGGCGACGATACGGACGTCCTTGCTTTCTACGCCGAGCCGCCGCTTGTGGCGGCCAATCTGTTTCACCTGCGCGGCGGCCGGGTGGTCGATCGGCGCGAGTTCTACTGGGAAGATCTCGAGGAGTTCGAACCGCCCGAATTTGTGCTCTCCCTGCTGAAGCAGCTCTACCTCGAAGCCGAATACCTGCCGCGCGCGATCCATGTCCCCGTGGAATTCGAGGACTGCGAATTGCTGCAAGAAATGCTCTCCGAGCGTGCCGGACACAAACTGGAAATCCTCACGCCGCAACGCGGGACAAAACGGGCCTTTCTCGATCTGGTTGAGAAAAACGCGCGGCATTCATTCGAACAAAGATTCCGTGTTCTCAAGCCGGCTTCGCGCGCGATTGCGGATGCCCTGCAAAATGCGCTCAATCTACCGGAGGTCCCCAAGCGCATCGAGAGCTTCGACGTTTCTCACATGCAGGGGACCGACACAGTCGCTTCCATGGTTGTCTGGGAAAACGGACGGATGAAGAAGTCGGACTACCGGAAATTCGTCATCCGGGGTGCGGCCGGCGCGGGTGCGGCTACCATTCAGAACGACGACTTTGCCAGCATGCGCGAGGCTGTGTCCCGCCGCTACCGCCGGCTGCAGGAAGAAAAGAAACCCTTCCCCGAACTGATTCTGATTGACGGAGGTGTCGGACAACTCCATGCTGCGGCGCAGGCGCTCGAAAGCCTGCAGGTAATCAATCAGCCGCTCGCCAGCATTGCGAAGAAGGAAGAAATTCTTCACGTGTACGGACAGGAAGACGAGCCGTTCATCCTGGACCGGCACTCTCCTGTGCTCCACCTTATTCAACAAATTCGCGACGAGACCCATCGCTTCGCCGTAACCTTTCACCGCCTGCGCAGGGGAAAACGGCAGACCGACACGATGCTGAAGGACATTCCCGGGGTTGGGACACGCACGGCGCAGCGGCTTCTGCGCGAGTTCGGCAGTGTGGCCAACCTGCGGCTGGCGAGCGTGGAGTCCTTGAGCCGCGTGGTGCCTCGTCCTCGGGCGGAAAAAATACTAGCGCACCTCAAGGAAACTGCGAGGCAGCTCTAACCTGTTATAGGTCGTGAACAGGTTAGCTGGCCTTGCGCGCTTTTTCTGCGTGTGCTACGTTGAGGGTGGAGGGTTCCATGGCAGATAACGTAGGTTCCAAAGTAACTTATTTTCTGGTCGGCCTTGGTGTCGGCGCACTCGTGGGTGTTTTGTTCGCGCCGAAGTCCGGCGAAGAGACGCGCGACTTTCTTACTCAGCGGGCCGAGGAAGGCCGCGATTATGCGCAGCGCAAAGCCCGCGAGCTGCGCGAGCGCGCCGAGGATTTGATCGAGCGGGGCAAGGAAGTGGCTGGTCGCCAGAAGGAATCACTGAGCGCGGCGGTGGAAGCCGGGCGCGAGGCCTACCAGCGCGAAAAGTCGAAGTCGCAGTAGCTTTGCCCTGAGAAGTTGGGACTGGAGAGCGCCCGCATGGATGCGGGCGGTGTGGGGTGCGTATGCAAACCTGGCTTGCCGTCTTCATTGCCGCCACGGCCATCGCCGTCATTTTGCAGACGGCGATTCTTGCGGCTCTTTATTTGCAGCTCAGCCGCCGGCTGGAACAGTCGCACCGCATCTTGAGCGATTTGCAAGTCCGGGTGGGGCCGATTCTTACCCGGTTGCAGATCTTGCTTGAGGACACGCAGCCGCGTATCTCGGATATGGTGTCGGACGCGGCCCACCTCGTCTATATCGCCCGCAATCAGGCGCAGAAAGTGGACCGCATTTTTACCGACGCCGCCGACCGCCTGCGCGGGCAACTCGTTCACGCGGACCGTATTTTGACCGGCACGCTCGAGGCGGTCGAAGACGCCGGTGCGCAGTTCCGGCGCAGCTTTTTCGGCCCCATGCAGAAGGCATCGGCCCTCGTGCAGGGAATCAAGGTTGGATTGGATTTTCTCCGTTCCCGCCGCCGCGGTAATCCGTCTCGCGAAGCCCCAGTCGAACAAGAAGACGAGCTCTTCATTTGAACGGTTTTTGGAAATCGCGAGTTCCATCCAGTCTCCCTCCTTCTTGTTGACCTGGCGCGATGGCTTCTTCCGACGCCCTGCTGGTTTTTGCCAAAGCCCCCATTCCCGGCCGGGTCAAGACTCGCCTGCTCCGATGCGTTTCCGCCCCGACGGCCGCTGCGATCCACAAGGCCTGCGTGAAAGATACCCTCCACCTCGCGCACCAGATCGCCGGGTGCGACGTTTTTGTGTTTGCCTCGGGCGGCCTTTCTTTTTTTAGAACTCAGCATCGGCGGCACCTGCACGAAACCTTTCGCCGCGTTCGTCGAGTGCTCCCGCAGCGCGGGCGAGACCTTGGCGCACGCCTGGAGAATGCCTTTCGCAAGATTTTACAGATGGGCTACCGGGGCGTCGTTGTGATCGGAACCGACACTCCGTGGATGGGGCCGGCGCGCGTTCAGCGCGCATTCCAGAATCTCACGGGGGCGGATGTCGTCGTCGGCCCGTGTGAAGACGGGGGGTACTACCTGCTCGGTGCGCGGCGATTCTTGCCGGACCTCTTTCGCGGGATTCCCTGGGGGACAAGCCGCGTGTGCAAGGCCACGCTGCGGGCGGCTGCCTCCTGCGGCGCGAGAAAGCACGTATTGAGTTTAGACTTTGATCTCGACCGGCCCCGCGATCTTCGGCGGGTCGATAAAATGCTTTCCCTCCGGCCTGGGCGGGCGCCGCAACTCGCTGAATTGTTGAAAATCCTTTCTTGCGGAAAGGGCGTCACCCCTGGGGAACGGTCGCGGGGAGCGCGCAGAAGGCGCCTTCGCTGAATCCCTCGCTTTCCATTCCGAGGGCGTGATTGAAGCGCGCCCGATGATTTTCCCAGGCGATGGCCGCGGTCAGCTCGACGAGCTGGGCTTCTGAAAATTTCTCGCGCAGTGCGGAAAAGAGTTGCTCGTCAACGTGAACCGGGGTAGCCGTCATGCAATCCGCGTAACGCAGGACCAGGCGTTCGGTCTCGGTGAAGGCCGGGCTGGATGCATACGCATGCAGCGAGGCCCACTTTTCCCCGGTGATACCCTTTTGTCTGCCGACCGCAGACCCAATGTCGATTCAAAACGGGCACCCGACGAGCGTGGCAACCCGGACCTGCGCCAGTTCTTTGAGCGCCTCATCAACCAAGTGGCAGTGCGCCAGGCTGTCTTCCATCATTCCGTAGCCCCAAAGGACACGGGGTTGATGGGCCATGGCTTGCACGGGCATCACGACGCGCCCAACCTTCCGGCGCGTCATGAAGTAGATGAAGCGCAGAAACCCGCGCGTGAAGAGGCCTTTCGTTTTGAGATCGAGCGCAACGATGCGGGACATAGGCACCCCCAGGTAATTGGTTCGCGGCGGATGCTCTCCCTAGCGGATCCAGCCGCCGCCGAGGACGACGTCGCCGGAATAAAACACCGCCGCCTGCCCGGGGGTGATGGCGCGTTGGGGCGAATCGAAGAGGACGCGCGCGGTCGTGGAATCGAGCGGCTCGATGGTAGCGAGAGCGGCTTCATGCTTGTGGCGGATCTTTACTTCGGCGCGCACGGATTGCACCGGCGCAGCGCTGGAGATCCAATTCACGGCTTGCACTTCGCATGTGGTGCGCCGCAGCGCCGCGTCCTGGCCGACGACCACGCGATTCCTCGCAGGGTCGAGCGAAATCACATAGAGGGGCTGGCCCGCAGAAATGCCGAGTCCCTTGCGCTGGCCCACCGTGAACTGGTGCAAGCCCGAATGGCTCCCCAAGACTTCGCCGCTTTCAGAAATGATCTCGCCTTCTCGCGCCGGCAATGGCGTTCCACTCTCCCGCGAATACGCCTCGATGAACTGCGCATAGTGTCCGGTGGGAACGAAACACAGCTCCATGCTCTCCGGTTTTTCCGCGACGGGAAGCGCCGCGCGCCGCGCCAGGGCGCGAACCTCTTCCTTGGTCAGCTCGCCCAGGGGAAACTCGCTCCGCGCGAGCTGGTCCTGCGTCAAGCCGAACAGGAAGTAAGACTGGTCCTTGCTCGAATCGTTTGCGCGCAGCAGCTCGAACCGCCCGGTCCGGCCGTTTTTCCGAATGCGCCCGTAGTGGCCCGTCGCGAGACGCTCGGCGCCGACTTGCCGGGCCATGCGTAGGAGCGGCTCGAATTTGACGTCGGTATTGCAGTTGGAGCAGGCAATGGGAGTTCGTCCGGAGAGATATTGCTGCACGAACGGACGCACGACCCGATCCTCGAATTGCTCCTCGAAGTTCACGACGTAGTGCGGGAAGCCGAGATGCTCCGCCACGCGCTTGGCGTCATAGACGTCGTCGAGCGAGCAGCAGCGGTGCTGCGCCGGGCCTTCGCCTTGCAATTCCGGCAGGCGCCGCTGGTTCCAAAGCTGCATCGTTAGCCCGACAACGGGCCGGCCCTGCTCGCGCAGAAGCGCGGCGACAGTGGAACTGTCTACACCACCGCTCATGGCGACAGCCACAAGGCCGCTCGTGGGCACTTCACGCTCAGGCAGAGCGTCGAATTGGGTCGACGTATTCATCGATAACAATGTCTCATTTTATCGGGCTTCGACCGGTTTGCGATAGGTAGGGGAGAGTTCGCGCAACTGATGGACGGCGGCCGGGACGACCTCGAGCGCGAAATCAATGTCTTCAGCCGTGGTGTGACGGCCGAGGCTGAAGCGCAGGCTGGCGCGCGCTTCCTCGGGCGCCAGGCCGATGGCGGTCAAAACGTGCGAAGGTTCTATGGAGCCGGAGGAGCAAGCGGCGCCGGTGGAGCACGCCAGACCATTCAGATCGAGGGCGATGACGAGCGCTTCGCCTTCCACGCCGGGGAAGAGAAGATTGGTGGTATTGGGCGTGCGCGGCGCTCCGCCGCCATTGACGCAAGCGTGCGGCACGCGCTCCAGCAATCCTCGTTCGAGGCGGTCCCGCAGGATGCTCACGCGCTGGGCATCTTTTTCAAGCGACTGCCGCGCGAGGTCCGCGGCCTTGCCGAGTCCCACAATCCCCGGCACGTTTTCGGTTCCCGGCCGGAACCCGCGCTGGTGGTGCCCGCCATAGAGTAGCTGGCGCACGCGGGTGCCGCTCTTTATGTAGAGCGCTCCGACGCCTTTCGGCGCGTAGAGCTTGTGGCCGGAGAGAGAGAGCAGGTCCGCCTGGATCGCTTTCACGGCGATGGGAAGCTTGCCGGCGGATTGCACGGCATCGGTGTGGAAATAGACGTCCGCCTCGGACGCGATTCTGCCGATTTCTGCGAGGGGCTGAACCGTCCCCAGCTCGTTATTGGCGTGCATCACGGTGATGAGCACGGTTTCGGGACGGAGCGCGCGACGGACCTCGTCCAGGTTCACAAGGCCGTCGTTGTCCACCGGAAGATAGGTAACCAGGACGCCGAGCTTTTCGAGCGCCTGGCAGGCGTTGAGCACGGCTTCGTGTTCGATCAGCGTCGTGAGGACGTGCTTGGAATGTCCACCAATTCCGTTTGCGATTCCAAAGATAGCGTGGTTGTCCGATTCGGTGCCGCCGCTGGTGAAGACAATCTCCTGGGGACGCGCACCGATTAGCGCGGCGACGGATTCGCGCGCGTTTTCGACGGCGGCGTGCGCCTTCTGGCCAAACGTGTGGATCGACGCGGCATTGCCGTATTCCGAGGTCAGATACGGCAGCATGGCCTCGAGGACGGCCGGGTCAACCGGCGTGGTGGCGTTGTGGTCGAGATAGACGCGATTCATAGGGCCTTCTCTTGAAGCATAGGCTCCGCTCCGATGAGCGTCAAGGTGTGGGGAGGAGGAGAGGAATCAAGTAGGGGAGGTAAAGGAATTAGAGGGAGGGGCCCCCCTCCCCCCGGGTGTTTTTTGCAACTGCAGATTCCAAAGGGCTCTAAGTCCTTTGTTTTGGAACTGCAGATACTGCAAGGGTTACAGACACTTTTTTTGGATCTGCAGAATCTGCGGGACTTAGCGGCTGGGAGGTTGGTGTCGAGCTTCGGGCCAAGGGAATGGAGCCGGCCTACGGCGTGGGGAGAGAGGGCCATAACCACTTTGCTTACAGCATGTTACCATAGTAGTAACTAAATGTCAAGGGCAATCGAGGGCCAAGGCGGCCGGATTCTTGAGTGGAAGTATCCGAATCGCGAGGGCGGCCCGGCTGCGCAGCGAAGGATTCCGCGTACACGCCGCAATGGAACTAAACTCCCTTGCTGTGCGTATCTAGGAGTCAGAGGACATCGTGAAACAACCAGGATCTATCCGCAGGGACAATCGAAGATTGAGGGCGGGCAAAAGCCTGTTCTCTTGCCTTTCTGTAGTCGCTTTGCTTTGCGCAGCGGCAATTCCGTTGGCAGCCCAGGACGAAAAAAACAAAAAGTCCGGGAGTGGGAAAGAGGGAGGGAGCGCGGGGCTGATCGTGAGCTCCGAGGCGAGCGCGAAAGAGGTGGGTTTGCCCCTGTATCCGGGAGCAAAACCGCACAAGGACGACGACAAAGACAGTCCTGCGGTGCAACTCGGCCTCTGGGGTAGCTCGTTTGGGTTCAAGCTGGTGGTGCTGAAGATGGAATCGGGTGACTCGCCCGAGAAGGTGTCGGCGTTTTACCAGAAGGCACTGGCGAAGTACGGGAAGGTGTTGAATTGCAGCGCCGCTTCCGACGCGCGGGACGACAAGGAAAAGAGCCGTGCAGCGAACCAGATCCATTGTGATGACGAACGGCCCGAGAAGGGCGGAATGCTTTTCAAGGCCGGCACGAAAGAAAGACAGCACATCGTGGGAATCCAGGCAAACGGCCAAGGCAGTCTTTTTCAACTTGTCTATGTTGAAGCCAGGGGAGGAGACAAAGACAAAGAGCCCATTTGAACCGGGGAATGACTGAGAGAGATCTCCCAACCTCACCCTTAATCCAGGAAAGGATGGGCCGCCCGGAGTTCCCCACCGTTTCCCTACAGGGAAAGGATCGGCCCCCTGCCTGCAACAGATCGAAATGAGGCTTACGTTGCGCTCGTCATTGATACGTCATCCGTGCAGGGTGTAGTCTCTCGCTAAGTCTTCCCGGTGGCGCAAATGGGAATCTCTGCCGACCTTCTCGTAGTTTTCATTCTGGCGACTGGGATAGCTCCCGCCTCAGCCCAAGCCCAAAAACAACTAGCGCAATCAACTAAAATCTTGTCAGCTAAATCCGTATACTTTGACGACCGGACCGGCGTCGACGCTGTAGGGAGCAAGGCATTGGCTCAACTGAAGAAGTGGGGACGATTTCAAATCGTTCAAAACCGGAGGCAGGCAGACTTAATATTCTTGCTTTCCGCTGACCCGTACAAGGGAGGGTACATCATCATGTCAGGGGGGCAGACTGGAACCATCGACAAGAACGGAAACATAGATGAGGACCGGGTTCCTAATTACAATAAGCAGGCTCCGGTTCGCTACGCATACCTGACTGTGATTGACCCCAAGACCGGAGAGAATCTATGGAGTGATTCCCGTCGGTGGGGAGGCCTACTCACAGGATTCAACAGTGCAGGGGAACGCTTAGTCAGAGAATTAGAAAAACAAACCAAGAAATAAGCGGAACAGCTAACTTTTTGACACACAAGTATTGATAAGTTCCCTCTCACAAGCCAAGCGCCCTCGAAGTCCCGTTCTGGGAAGTTAACTTTGCTTGGGTCACTTGGCCGGTTAATCGGCTTCTCGTCCATTGCGCCTGTGATCGCTGACGAGAAGGGCGTTTATCGGGAAGAGTCACGAACTCAACCCTCGGTGAACTCTTGACAGCGGGCTGCACACCCTGGGCCGTCGCGGCTTCGAGGATCGAAAAGTTGCCGCCGACGTCAGTCTCCCGCTCGAGGCGGAAGGCGGCCGCCGCAGGCAACTCGGCATGTTCGCGCCGGGTGCGCTGCCGGCCCGCGAGGAAAGTCAGCATGTGGATGTCCAGGATCTTGGTGGAGCTGGGGTTCGAATCCTCGGGAATAATGAGCGCAGCCCAGGCGGGTGCTTCGCCTGTCAGGAGCGTTCCGTGCTAGAGTTTTGCGTTCCGTTCGGCTGGAGTTGCGTCCAGCCCGCGGGAGGATCAAGTGGCCTATCGGGATTTGCACGAGTTCGTAAAAAAGCTGGAGAAGGAAGGGGAACTGAAGCGCATTCGGGCGGAGGTTGACCCGGTGCTGGAGATTACGGAGATTACCGACCGCGTTACCCGCGCAAACGGCCCCGCCCTCTTGTTCGAAAAGCCGAAAGGATCGAAATATCCCCTTTTGATCAATGCTTTCGGGAGCCACCGCAGAATGAACCTGGCCCTCGAAGTGGAATCGCTCGAGGAGATATCCGCGCGGATTCGCGGTTTCTTGGATATGCAGTCGCCGCAGGGACTCTTCGAGAAAATCAAGATGCTGCCCAAACTGGCGGAGTTGGGATCGTTTTTTCCGAAGAGCGTGAAGTCCGGACCGTGTAAAGAGGTTGTGCGGAAGGGGAGCGACGTCAATCTTTTCGAATTTCCCATCCTGAAGTGCTGGCCGCAGGACGGCGGGCGCTTCATTACGTTTCCGCTGGTGTTCACCAGGAATCCGGAGACCGGGAAGCGCAATGTGGGGATGTACCGGATGCAGGTCTAT
>JBGQHF010000027.1:0-35065 GCA_041497835.1 Terriglobia bacterium | reverse complement strand
TGCCGTCGTCCCCGAATTCCTGCAAGCGGATCGTCTTGCGGGACCAGAAATGCGTGCGCGCCTCGAGGTATTCGTCCTCTTTCTGCGCGAACCGCTTGATGATTTCTTCGGGCGGCATGGCGGGCGGAGCCTCCGCGGCAGTGTCCGTGTTCATGCGGCGGACGCTGTGCTCGGGCGGGGGCGGCGGGAGGGGGCCCGGCCGCGCATCCTGGGCCCGCGCGATCGCGGCAGGCCGGAAAACGCATGAGGCAAGGAGAATGAGTCCTGCAACACGCATGCTCTTCGAAAAACTGTTTGCTGCGGATCTGTTCATCACCGGATTAGATGCGGCGCCCGGGTGCCGCGCTCGGCTTGAGTGTAGCGCAGGATGGCCGGGTCAGCGCGGCAAACAGAGACTGCGACGGAGTCTCCTCGGACACCCGGCCTCTCTGTTAGAATTCGTCGCTTGTGTCTGAGGCCAGGTACGCACGGCGATACTTTGTTTCCGGCATGGTCCAGGGTGTCGGCTTCCGTTTCTTTGTGCAGCGTGAAGCAGAGCGCTTGTCCTTGACGGGTTACGTCCGGAACACGCGCGATGGCCGCGTGGAGGCATACACCATCGGGGCCGGCGAGCAGCTTGCGGCCTTCCGCGCCGCGCTGGAGCAGGGGCCGCGCAGTGCGCGGGTGACGCGCGTGCAGGAAGAGGCCGCCGAGCTGGATGCCGGATATGCCGGCGGATTTGTGATTGTCAACACCGTTTGAGGAGACGGCTCCATGAATGATTTGAAAAAGCTGATCCGCGAGATTCCCGATTATCCGAAGCCGGGAATTCTCTTCTATGACGTCACGACGCTGTTGAAGGACAAGAGCGGCTTCCACCTGTTGATTGACAGGCTGTGCGACCACTACCGAGGCCGCCAAATTGACCTTGTCGCAGGCATCGAGGCGCGCGGATTTATTTTTGGGCCGGCGCTCGCGTATCGGATGGGGGCGGGATTCGTGCCCGTTCGCAAACCGAAGAAATTACCCGCAAAGACGGCGAGCGTTTCCTATGCGCTCGAATATGGAACCGACACGCTCGAAATTCACGAAGACGCGGTGCAGAAAGGGCAGAAAGTAATCGTGTGCGACGACCTCCTCGCCACGGGAGGCACGGCGGCGGCAACGGTCAAGCTCATTCGCCAGCTCGGAGGGCAGGTGGACGGTGCGGCGTTCGCGGTGGAGCTGACTTTTCTAAACGGCCGCGCGAAGCTGCCCGGCCTGGATGTGTTTTCCCTGATTCAGTACGATAAGTAATTCACTTCTGGCCATACTTTGCAATTGGCGTATGGATTTCCGCGAGCATTGGTCGCGGCATGCCGCGAGCGCCCTCAAAGTGACTCTGTTCGTGTCAGACATGGCGTGATGCGTCACGGCGCTGGCGCACGGCTTCGAACAGGACTACGCCCGCGGCGACGGAAACGTTGAGCGAGCGCACCGGGCCCGTCGTGGGCAGCGAAACGACAAAATCGCAGCGCTTGCGCGTCAGATCGTGGAGCCCCTTCCCTTCTCCACCGAGAACGATTCCCACCGGTGCTGTGTAGTCGGCCTCCGTGTAGCTCTTCTCCGCGTCCTCGTCAAGTCCGATGAGCCAGTAGCCCGCCTCTTTCAGCTCTTCCATGGCTCGCGGGAGATTCGTCACGCGCCCGACGGGCAGATGAGCCAGCGCGCCCGCGGAGGCGCGTGCGACGGTATCGGTGAGGCCCGCCGCGCGGCGCTCCGGAATCACCACGCCGTGCGCGCCCGCAGCGAGCGCCGTGCGGATGACCGCGCCCAGGTTGTGCGGGTCTTCCACCCCGTCGAGGAGAACGATCAGGCCCTTCTGCGCCTTGTCGGCGGCGGCGCGCGCGAGAATCTCTTCGAGCGAAGCGGCGGGACGCGCCGCGCTAAGGGCAACGACGCCCTGATGATTCTTTGTCGCCGCGAGGCGATCCACCTGGCCGCGGTCCTCGAACCGAACGGGGACGCCATGGCGGCGGGCGAGTTGCACGATCTCTTCGACGCGATGGTCCTGACGGCCGCGGGCAATGACGATGCGGTCGACGGCGCGGCCCCCTTCGAGGGCTTCGCGGACAGCGTGGATTCCCGTGAGGCGATCCATATGCGCGCTCAGTCCAGGGCCGAGCAGAATTCGAGAATGCGTTCCCGCGCGCTCTTCACCCGCACGGCGAAGGGCAGCGCAGCCGATTCATCGAGAAGCAAGAGAACGCGGTCCAGTTGGCCTTCTCCGGCGCGCCCGGCCAGCGAGAGCCGGATGGGATGAAAGAGCTCCCTGCCGCGTAATTCCAGGCGTTCCTTCAGGGCCGTCACAATCTCCTTGAAGCGGTCGGAATCCAGTGCGCGCTCCTCCAGGAGCAGAAGCGCGAGTTCGCGCAGGACGTCCCGCGCCCCGTAGCGCGCCAGCACCACATGACTCTCCACCTGACCCAGGATCTCCTGCGCGTCGTACTGAAAGATGAGGCCGAGCAAATCGGCCAACGCTGCACGATCGGCGGCGTGCGGGCCGAGCAAGGCTGCGGCCCGCTCGCACCAGGCGCGCTGCTCCGCGGAAGGCTCGCCGACCAGCCAGCCCTTCTCGCGCAGTATCGCCATCACATCCGAAGCGGTGAACGGGCTCGCGGCCGCAATGCTCGGCGTTTGGCTGGTTTCTTCGGAACTCATCGGCGGCACTCTACCGCAGCCCGGCGGCCAGGCGGGCGGTTGCAGGCGGCGTCATTGGCGCACGAGAGTCGCCACAACGTGGCAGGCGATTGCTTCCCCGCGTCCGACGGCGTCCACGCCTTCGTTGGTCTTCGCCTTGAGGTGAATTTTCTCCGCCGGCACTCCCAGAGACTTGGCAAGAAGCTCCCGCATTTTCGGGAAATGCGGGCCCAGCTTCGGTTTTTCGAGGATGACGATGGCGTCAATGTGCTCGATCGCAAGACGCCGCTCCTCCAGCAATTTGCGCGCGTGCTCCAGAAAAAGAAGGCTGGATGCGTCCTTCCACTTCGGATCGCTGTCGGGGAAATGCGTCCCTATATCGCCGAGGCCCGCGGCGCCGAGCAGCGCGTCGCACATGGCGTGCGCCAGGACATCGCCGTCGGAATGGCCGACCGGGCCCTTATCGAAGGGAATCTCCAGCCCGCCGATGACGAGTTTGCGCCCCGCGGCGAGGCGATGAAGGTCGTAACCGATGCCGCAGCGAACGGTCATGGGGCGTTCATGCTCCGCGCCTTTCGAGATTCAAGTAGTAGCGGGCCAGGTCCATGTCCGCTGGACGCGTGATCTTCATGTTTCGCTCGGAGCCCAGCACGACGTGAACATTGATGCCGAGCCGCTCGACCAAGCCGGCTTCGTCCGATGCGCTCACGCCGTCCGCCTCGGCCCGGGCGAAGGCTTCTTTCAGGAGCTTCGTTGCGAAGGCCTGCGGCGTCTGCGCGAGAACGATGCGCTCGCGCGGAATGGTGCCGGTGATGAGCGCGACATCCTCGGGCAGGCTGGCGCGCTTCACTTCCTTGACCGTATCCATCGCCGGGATTCCGAGAATGGCCGCGCGGCAGAGGCGCGCCTCGGCAATGACGCGCTCGATCTGATCGCGGGTAACGAAGGGACGAACCGCATCATGGACGAGCACGAGTTCCGTGTCGTCCGAAACTTCGCGAAGCGCATGACCCACCGATTCCTGCCGCGAGTCTCCCCCGCGAACGACACACACCGGTTGGGCAAAGTTTTCTCCGCGAAAACATTCGTCCAGCCGCGCCACGTCATCGGCGCGCGTGGCCACGTAGATCTCCGTCACCAGCGGACACGAAGCGATGCGGCGCAGCGCGTGCAGCACAATCGGCGCGCCGTCCAATTCCAAGAACTGCTTGGGCTTTTCGGAACCCATCCGGGTGCCGAGCCCCGCAGCGGGAAGAATGGCGGCAATGCGGCCCACAGGTGCCATAAGAGAGTGAGAAGTTTACCTCAAGGCCGGGTTTCGCGCGAACAGGAGAGCGAAGATCCCTACCCCCACCCCCGGTGTTTTCCCGCAAGAGCGCGCAAGAGCATGAAAAAAAGGCAGATCCTGAATCTGATGTGCGAAAGAGCGCGTAAGAGTGGCAGGGGATAGGCTTAAAGCAGCGTGTTTTGAGATAGATGCGGAGTCGTGCGTAAGTGAGGCAGCGAAAGGAGATAGAAAACCAGTGATTCGTAGTTTGCGATTGGTGACTTGTGACTGGCGTGAGGTGAAGGAGGCAGATGAAGTAAGGGAGGTGAGCAACGACCGCTCCCCCCACCCCCCCCCCGATTTTCCGAAACGATATGATTCTGCGCGACTTTAAGCCGTGTATTTTGAAACGATATCAAACGAAGGGAGTTACGGGGGCAAATCGCGGATCTGCGGATTCTAAAGGCGTTGCGGGCGGTGGGGAGGGTGAATGAAGGAGCCGAGCGCTTAATCATAGTCTATTATATACAGAGAGTAAACAATAGTCAAGAAGTTTCTGAGGGGAGAGCGCGCAACGACAGCGGCCCCGCCAGGGGCAGCGAGCCAATGGCCACAAAGGAATTTAGAATACCCCGGTGGAGAACCGCCCGCTTGGGCGCGGCGCCGAAGTGCTCAGGCAGGCCCTAACGCGGCCAAAGCCAGCCAAAGGTGCCCGCGGTCAGCAAGCTGTAGACGAGACCATCGAAGACTTCCTTGATGGTCATGCCCCAGGGCTGTCCCTTCCAGATGCCGTTGCTCAGGTGGCCGAGGCCGTAGGCGAAGAACGCCGCGGTGCCAACGACGCGAAAGACGGCCAGATAGTCCGCGCCGGGCGTAACCGTGCGTCCGGTGAGATAGGCGACGAAGAAGCCGATAATTAGACAATAGACGAACCACATACCCAGGAACTTCGGCATGACGGGCGGACCGCTTGGAAACACGGTCAGCATCCCGACCGGGCCCTGCTTGTATTTTTCCACGACGGCTGGCGACTTCATCTCCTTGTGGGTGCAAAAAGGGAAAATATAGAGACCCCGGTTCAAGCCCGCGCCGCGCAGGGCGGCGAGGACTTTGTCCTCGTCGGGAAGCTGCCGGTAGTCGCTGCGGTGATAGGGCAGCAGCATGTGCATGATGGAGCTGGCGATGAACACAATTACGGCAGAGAGCAGGATCGGAAGCCAAAGAGCAGTGAGGGGCACCATGCGCATCTCCTTTGGTATGTCGGTGAGAGCCCGGGACTATGCGGGCGAGGCTACGCCTGCCGGGAGCCGGGGTCAAGAGTCGAGTACGAATTGTCCGCGCGCCAGGCAGATCGCAGATCTCACTTGGTGGGTTCAGGAGAATTCAGGAAACCCGGATGCAGGAGCGGCATCTGTAGCACCCGGCTAAAGATTCAGGTTCGAGGTAGGCTCGGGCTAGAACACTCCTGCGCGCAAGGCGCTTCGGCGGGCGGCGGCGCTACCAGGCGAAGAGAGATCCCTCGACTCGCGATGCTCGCTCGGGATGACGACCCTTGGTCGGGTCATCAGAGATAAATGCGCGGGACGCGCTGGCCAACTGCGCAGAGCAGGTCGGAGGTCACCGTACCGATGCTTCGCGCGACATCATTGGCCGGATGCTTCCGTTCGCCATCCGTGCCATAGATCGTGGCGATGTCGCCAATCGCGGCGCCGGGCACGTCCGTGACGTCCGCCATGGTCACATCCATGGAGACGATGCCGACAATGGGCGCGAATTGCCCGCGGACGAGCACCTTGCCGCGGTTTCCGAGCGAGCGATGAAGGCCATCCGCATAGCCCGCGGAAAGTACGGCGATGCGGGAGGGGCGTTTGGCGACAAACGTCGCGTCGTATCCGACGCCCTCCCCGGCCGGGACGTCGCGCACGCTGATGATCCGCGTTCGCAAACTCATCACGGGCACGAGCGGCAGACTTGCCTCCCATTCCGCGCTGCGGTCCGCCGGATCGTAGCCCGGGTGGTAGCCGTAGAGCAGCGCGCCGGGCCTGACCATATCCTCCCAGGTCTCGGGGCGTGCCGTGATGGCCGCGCTGTTGGCCAGGTGCACGAGACCGGGGTTTATACCCAACGCGCGCAGGCGCTCCAGCGCGGCGTGAAAGTCCTGTCCCTGCTGTTTCGTTTGCCGGCCCACGAGCGATTCGGAAAACACGCCCGAGGACGCGAAGTGCGTGAGAACGCCGTCGAGGCGCAGATGCGGGCATTTGGCGAGTTGCCGCGCGAAGCAGTCCACGTCCTTCGCCGCGACGCCGAGCCGGTTCATGCCGGAATCGATTTTCAAGTGAAACGGGAAGGCCGCCCGGCGGGACCGCTTCGCCTTGCGCGCCGCGGCGCGCTCCAATGCGGCAAGCTGCTCACAGCGGATAACGACTGGAATGAGCTTGTGGTCGAGCAGACTCTCCTCTTCGCCGGGCCAGAAGCTCGTGAGAACCAAGATATTCCCGCGGACGCCTGCCTTGCGCAGCTCGATCCCTTCTTTCGCACAGGTGACGCCGAACCAGTCGGCGCCGGCCTTTTCGAGGGCTTTCGCCACCGGCGCGCCGCCGTGGCCGTAACCATTGCCCTTCACCACGGCGAGAACCTTGCGCGGCGACTTGCGCTTTTCGCCGCGCGGATTTACGTGCGCGCGAATGGCATCAAAATTGGAAACGAGCGCCGCGAGCGAGATCTCCGCCCAGACGGGGCGCCCGTCAAGTTTCACCGGAGATTTTTGCCTGGTTGCCACGATTTCCCTTCGTGAGCTGGAAGGAAATAAGTTTACGACATCCGCCGAGCCGGACACGAATTCCCCGGCAGGTTGCCGCGTTTCTGACAACAGAGGTCTTAAGATGCACGCTAGGGCCCGTTTGGCGGCAGGGCTTTGCGGATTGCAGACAAACAACTTAGATGCGATTCCCGAGCCCGGAGCCGCAAGCGAGGTGTTGCAGCGCGGCCACGCTGTGGCTCGCGCCGAACGGCGCGGAGCGCCACGGCAAAGCATCGCGGGTCAGCCGGCTACGCTTCTTCGGGTGCGAACGGAGAGAAGGCGTCGGGGGCAGCTTCTTCGAAGCGCGTCAGGCGGCTTCGGAAGACGAACCGGATGCGGTCGGTGGGGCCATTGCGCTGCTTGGCAATGAGGAGCTCGGCCTGGTCTCGTTCTTCCGGCGCGGCGTCAACCTTGAAGAAGTTCGGGCGGTAGATGAACATGACGACGTCGGCGTCCTGCTCGATGGCGCCGGATTCGCGGAGGTCGGCAAGCTGCGGGCGGCGCTCGTCGCGCTCGGGCGCGCGGGTGAGCTGGCTCAGGACGAGAACGGGAATCTGCAGCTCCTTGGCAAGGGCCTTTAGGCCGCGGGTGATGCTGGAGACCTCTTCGTTGCGGTTGCCGAAGCGGCCGCGCGCGCTGATGAGCTGCAGGTAATCCACGATCAGCAGCGAGAGCCCCTTGTCGCGCTTCAGCCGGCGCGCCTTGGCGCCGATTTCGACGACCGTGATGGAACCCGCGTCGTCTATCCACAGCGGAGCGGAAGCAATCTCGCCGAGGGCGTCCGTCATGCGCTTCCAATCCTCGCGGCCGAGGTGGCCGGTGCGGAATTTGTGCGCGTCCACCTGCGCGATGCTGGCGACCATTCGTTGCAGGAGCGCTTCCTTGGACATTTCCAAACTGAAGATGGCTACCGGGCGGCCCCCGCGCACAGCGATGTTTTCCGCCATGTTCAGCGCCAGCGCGGTCTTCCCTTGCGACGGGCGCGCCGCCAGGATGAGCAACTCGGAAATCTGCAGGCCGCTGGTGAGCTTGTCCAGCTCGCCGTAGCCGGTGGAAATGCCGGTAAGGCTCTTCCCTTCGCGGAAGATTTTTTCCAGGCGGTCGAAGTTCTTCTGGACAATCTCTTTCATCGGCACGAGGCCCACGCGGACGCGGTCTTCGGCCAGGGCGAAGATCGAGGATTCGGCGTTGTCCAGGATGGTGTCGGCGCCGTCATCGCCTTCGAACGCGCGCTGCTGGATGCCGTGCGTGGCGTGGATGAGGTTGCGCAGCATCGCCTTTTCCTTCACGATGCGCGCGTAGTGCTCGACGTTGGCGACCTTGGGCATGCCGTCCACGAGCGAAGCCAGATAGGCGGCGCCGCCGGAGGCTTCCAGCTCGCCCCGGCGGTGCAGCTCCTCGGACAGGGTGACCAGGTCAATGGCCTGCTGATTCTCGCCCAGGTCCGTCATCCCCTGGAAGACGCGGCGATGCTGGTCGAGGAAGAAGTCCTCGATACGGAGGTTTTCGAGCGCGGCGTTCAGCGCGTTGTTGTCCAGCAGGATCGCGCCGAGGACGGAGCGCTCGGCTTCGAGGTTCTGCGGCAGGGGGCGTTCCAGCGTGCTGTCAGGGGCCATGGGGACGATCCTCTACTTCGCTTTTTCTTCGCTATCTATACTACTCCGCCTTGCTGCATGCAAGCGATTCTTTCTTTGCGGCTCTCCGCCCGGCGGCTGAACTCGGAACGACGCGTGAATCATGCAGGCTCGCGCGGCCCCGGTCAATTGCCCTTGCGTGTGGGAAATTCTAGAACGGTGGAAAACTATCGGGAGTAGCGGGCCAGTTTCCGATTATCAGGAGCCAGACGTTTTGTGAAGTTAGCAGTTGATTACAGTACCTTGCGGAGAGTCCCAGCGACGCGCCTTCTCCGATATCCTGGATAGGAGCTGGATAGGAGAACGGGCAATGAAAATCTACCCCTGGAGTCGGTTCTGTCTCTCAGCCTTACTTCTGCCAACATTGGCAGAATCGAGCCTGCACGTCCGTCGAATACCGACGCAGGATGTTGCAGGGGCGAAGCGTTTGCCGCCTTCGGAGATTGCCGGCAGGGATACAAAATATGTGAGCTGTTGGAACAAGCACCAATCATTGACAGGCTCGCGTTTAGTTCGCAGTCCGATCTTAGCTTCACGCGATGGATTGCACCGAGCCTATGTGGAAGTAGAGGCCACCGCTTTTGAACCTAAAGATGCAGCAAACTATAGTGGACCTCTTTGTGAAAACACTTCCCGACTGTTTCTCGCCGGTCCAGATGAGACGAAATTCAACCTGGCTTACTCGCAATCTGTGAATTTTTCGGACGGCAACAGTCTGGAGCTAGTGGATTGGTCCCCTGAAGGGACCTATCTACTAATGGAGCGTACCCAGTGGAAGTACGAGTCCGAAGGGGACTATACGGACTTCCTCCTGTTCAATGTAAATTCTGGAGCAGTTGAAACTGATCTATCCGGAATTCTCGAAGCGCGGTTCGGAAAAGACTGCAGCTCCGAGAACTCCGCCGTTGGTTTTACGCCAGAAGGTAGTGTCGTCGTCGCGGTCAGTCCTGTTGCAGACACCTACTACAACGACGGGGCGACATCTTGCGTAAAGCACAGAACTCTCTTAGCCCTGGACATCGGACGCGGATCAAAAGAATCGGCTCAAGTGCTGCCACGTAACTTCAAGGTGCTTCATTACGGGCAGTTTCCTGAACGTCCGGCAGCAAAGCGATGATCTCAGTGCCCACCAGATAGTCACTTGGACGATTAACGCGCTAACCGGAAACTGACCACTTCCCTATCGGGACCGCGCTTGACAAAACAAAACCGCCGCTGTCATGCCGAAGCACGAACAGCGGCGAAAAATGTTCCCTGGACCTATTTCGAACAACCCAACCGAAGCGCTACGCTTCCTTGCCGACGATGACCTTCACCGCGGCGGTGACGTCGCGGTGAATCTTGATCGTCACCGGATACTCGCCCAAAACCTTGATGGGATCAGCGAGCTGCACCTGACGCTTGTCCAGGTTGAACTTCTGTGCGGCGAGCGCTTCCGCAATGTCCGCCGAGGTGACCGAGCCGAAGAGCTGGTCGTTCTCGCCGGTTTTGCGCGTGAAGTTCAGGGTGACGCCGTTGAGGAGGTCCGCCTGCTTTTCCGCGGCGGAACGCTCCGTGGCGGTCTTCTTCGCGAGCGACGTGCGGATGCGCTCGAGCGCGTTCATATTCCCCGCGGTGGCCTCGATGGCCAGCTTGCGCGGCAAAAGATAATTGCGGGCGTAGCCGGGCTTGACCTCGACCACGTCGCCGCGGTTGCCTAGCTTCTCGATGTCTTCCTGAAGAATAATCTGCATGAATCCTTCCTCCACTTAAAGTTGGCGCCGCAACGGGCGCAGCCAGTCTGCGCGCGCGTGGCGCGCGGTCAACTTAGGATTTCTCGGATGGCGGCTCGGGCGCCTTTTCCGGCGCCTTCTCGGCGGGCCGTTCCACCGGCCGCTCAGGTCCGCGGTCACCGCCGCCGCGTTCGCCCCCTCGATCTCCTCCGCGGCCTCCACGATCACCGCGGTCGCTGAAGCGGTGCGGCGCCGAAGAACCCGCTCCCGGTGTGCTCCCCGAAAACGGCAGCAGCGCGATATTGCGGGCCCGTTTGATGGCCACGCCAAGCCAGCGCTGGTGGCGCGAGCACGTTCCCGTCATCCGGCGCGGCAGGATTTTGCCGCGCTCTTGCACGAACGGAGCCAGCGTCTCCGCCTTCTTGTAGTCGATGAAATCACTCTTCTCGACGCAGAACTTGCAGACTTTCTTCTTGCGGAAGTACTGGCGCTTCCCGCCGCGGCGAGGTCCCCCCGGACCGCCGGGGCCGCCCGGTCCGCCTTCGCGGCGCGGACCTCCGTTACTCCGGCGAGGCGGCGGTGCGCCTCCGCCCGCGGGAGCAGCCGGCTGTGCTTGCTTTTGTTCCTCTGACATGCCTTCCTGCCTTTCTCTCGATGCTCTTAAAATTTGCGCGCGCGGAAGCTCAGCTTGCCGCGGCGGTCTGCTCGGCCGCGGGAGTGCGGCGCGGCCGGCGCGCGGCGCGCTTTTCGCGGTGCCGCGTCAGCTTCTGCTGCCGCTTCAGGTCTTCGTCCAGGCGAACCGTCATGTACTTGATGACCGCGTCCTGAACGCGCAGCCGGCGCTCGAATTCCGGAATCAGGTCGCCATGGTTCGTCTTGACCTGCATATAGACGTAGTAACCTTCGCGGTGCTTGGCCACGCGATAGGCCAGCTTGCGCGTGCCCCACTGCTCGGTCTTCTCGACCTTGCCGCCCTTTTCGGCGCAAGCGTGTTCCATCGCCGCAATAATTTTCTTGACCTCCTCTTCCGGCGTCGCGGGCCGGCAGATGAAGATCAGGTCGTACAAACGCTCTTCCATATTGCCCTCTGTTTCCTTCTCCGGGCGCCAAGCCCGGGAAACTCTTGCTCGCCCCTCTAGGGCTCTTCGTCTTCGCCGGCGGATTCATCCCGGCGGTTGTAGCGGTTCATCGCCGCGGCCACGCCCTGCGCCAGGATCAGCTCCACGGCGTCGGCCGCCTCGTCCATCACCGCCGCGGCCTGCTCCAGCTCGACCTTCTTCATTCGCCGCAGCACATATTCCGCGAGGTCGCCCACCGCATGATCCGGCTGAACGCCCAGCCGCACGCGAATGAATTCGTCCGTCCCCAGCGTGCCGATCACGGACTTCATCCCGTTGTGCCCGCCGGCGCTGCCCCGCTCCCGGATGCGCAGCGTGCCCCAAGGCAGAGCCGCCTCGTCGTAAATCATGATGAGGGCGCTCGGCTCCAGCTCGTACTTCGCAAGCAGCTCCCGCACCGAGAAGCCGCTCAGATTCATCATGGTTTGCGGCTTCGCGAGCAGGACTTCAACGCCCGCGAGCTTTCCGCGGCCCGCCAGCGCTTTGCCTTCCGGCCGCTCCACGCGAATCGAAGCGCGATTCGCGAGCTCGTCCACGACGAGAAACCCGAGGTTATGCGGCGTCCACTGATACTCCGGGCCGGGATTCCCGAGCCCCACAATAAGCCGCATAGTTCGTTATCCTAGTCCTCGCTCGCCCCGAGCCACCTCGGCGCCCTACTTCTTCTTCTCCGGCTTGGCCGCCTCGGGCTCGGCGCCCTCTTCGCCCTCGACTTCCTTCTTGCCCTTCTTGATGACCTCGGGCTCGACCGGCGCCGCCACTTCCGCAGCCACCACCTCCGCGGGCTTCTCTTCCTCCACGCGCAGCGCCACGACGTGCGCGATGACTCGCTCGGGGTCGGTGATGAGCTTCATCTTCGCGGGATCAATCGGCAGTTCCGCGGCGCGAAGGTGTTTGCCGATCAGCAGCTCGCTGACGTCCACGCGAAATTCCGTGGGGATTTCGCTGGGCAAGCATTCGATTTCGACTTCGCGCGTCACTGTCTCGAAGATGCCGCCTTGCTGCTTCACGCCCGCGGGTTCGCCGAACGTGTGCACCGGCACCTTGACGCGCATACGCACATCCATGGCCACGCGGATCAGATCCACGTGCAAAAGCTTGCCGCTGACCGGATCCACCTGCCAGTCCTTCAGAATGGCCGACTCTTGTTTGCCCCCGACGCTCACCTGAAACAGGGTGTTGTGGCCCGTCTCCGAGCGGAGAATCGCGCCGACCTGCTTGGCGTTGATGCTCAGCGTGAGCGACTCGCCCTTGCCGCCATACAGGACGGCCGGAACCTGGCCCGTCTGGCGCAGCCGCCGGGCTTCGTTCTTGCCCCGATCCGAGCGGGGCGCTGCTTCCACGATAATCTGTGACATACCTTCCCTATCCTTCCTTCGCTCGTGATCCTGAGCCCGCCCGCGCGGCAACACTCAAATAAACAGCTCGCTGATGGAAGTCTCCTCGTGGATCGAGCGGATGCCGCGAGCCAGAAGGTCCGCAACGCTCAGCACTTTGATCTTGGAGATTCCACGGCCCGCTTCGGTGAGCGGCACCGAATCCGTCGCCACGATTTCCACAATCTTCGATTTCTCGATGCGGTCCACGGCCGGGCCGGAGAGCACCGCATGCGTGCAGGCGGCATAGACCTGCGTGGCGCCTTCCTTCAAAAGCGCTTCTGCGGTCTTGACCAGCGTTCCCGCGGTGTCGATGATGTCATCTACGATCAGCGCGGTGCGCCCGCGGATCTCGCCGATGATGTGCATCACCTCGCTGACGTCCACGTCCACGCGGCGCTTGTCCACAATGGCCAGCGGCGCATCGAGCCTCTTGGCGAAGAACCGGGCGCGCTCGACGCCCCCGGCGTCCGGCGATACGACGGTCAGGTTCGGCATCTTCATATGCCGGAAATAGTCCACCAGCACCGGCGAAGCATACAGGTGGTCCACCGGAACGTTGAAATAGCCCTGAATCTGCGGCGCGTGCAGGTCCAGCGTCAGCGCGCGGCTGGCGCCCGCCGTTTCCAGCAAGTCCGCCACGAGCTTCGCGGAGATCGGCACGCGCGGCTTGTCCTTGCGGTCCTGCCGCGCGTAGCAGTAGTAGGGAATCACCGCCGTGATGCGCCAGGCGGAGGCGCGCTTGAACGCGTCAATCATCAGCAGCAGCTCCATCAGGTGGTGATCCACCGGATGCGTGCAGGGCTGCACCACGAACACATCCGCGCCGCGAACATTTTCGAGAATTTGAAAATAAATTTCGCCGTCGCTGAACCGGCCGAGCAGCGCCTGCCCGACCGACACGCCGAGATTTCGGCAGATGCTCCCGGCCAAAGCCGGGTTTGCGCTGCCCGTAAATATCTTGAATCGCTCGTCGTTCACGACGCGCTCGTTCCCGCCTCCGGTCGCGGGAGGCAAGATGGATAGGCGGGATGGACGCAGAGAAACCGCTGGCGGCTCAAACGGCGCGTTTCACCGCGCGGAGATACCTCTCGCGGGAGAGGGTCTCGCAGACAATCGTCTGGTCGTTCGGAAACCCGCAAGCGGCTCGGCGCGCCTTTGCTGGGCTCGGGAATATTCCAAACACCGCCGAACCGCTACCCGCCAGCAAGGCTTCTGCGGCTCCGTCGCGGAGCAACGCCCGCTTGATCTTCTCAAGCCGGGGGAAGCGCTGGAAAATCGGCCCCTCGAAATCGTTTGAAAGACCGCTTCCCTGCGTGCTCCAGGAGAGAGCGCAGAACTCCCAGAGTTTAGGGGTAGCGGCGGATTTTGTCAATGCAGGGGCGTCGAGCCAGCGGTAGGCATCCTCGGTCGGGACGCGGATGTCGCGCGGCACGACGATAAGCACGCTGCGCCGGGGAATGTCCTGCAGCGGATATATTTCGTCTCCACGGTTCGCCCCGGCGGCGCGGCCGCCGAGCAGGAAGAATGGCACGTCGGCGCCCAAGCCCGCGGCAATCTCCATCAGCCGGGGAAGCGCCAGCTTTCGCCCGGTCAAGCGCAGGTAACCGAGAAGCGCCGCGGCTGCATCGCTCGAGCCGCCGCCCATTCCGGCCCCCGCCGGAATCTTTTTCCGGAGCTCGATTTCCACGCCGGTACGTAGATGCAGTTCTTCTTGCAGTGCTGCGACGGCGCGATAGGCGAGATTTCGCTCAACGGGCTCCTTGGCGAGCGTTTCATTGCCCTGTATCGTGAGTGAAATCCCGGGACGTGAAGCGGCACGCAGCCGCAAATCGTCGTGCAGAGAAATGCTCTGGAAGATCGTGCGCAGCTCGTGATAGCCGTCCGGGCGCTTGCCGAGAATGTCGAGGCGCAGATTGATTTTGGCGAAGGCGGGGATGCGGACTTCGCGCATGACTGTTATTGCGGCTTGGCGTCTTCCGCCGCTGGCTTTTCGGCCGCGATGCGGTGCTTGACCTGACCCAGCTTCTTCTCGAGTTCCGCGACCTTCTCTGACTCCCGCTCGAAGGGGAGCGCGCGGTGCCACTCCGAGAGCGATTTTTCCCATTCGGCGGCGGCCAGGTCTTTTCGGCCGGTGCGGAAATAAACGTCCCCGAGATGGCTGCGGATCGTGGGATCGTGGCTCTCGCGCTCGACGGCCTTGCGGAGCGTCGTCTCGGCGTCGGCCAGCTTGTTCTGCTTGAAGTAGATCCAGCCCAGGCTGTCGAGATAGGCGCCGCTGTACGGCTCCTCGGCCAGGGCCCGCTCGACGAACTCATGCGCTTCTTCGAGCCGGATGCCGAGATCGCCGAGCATATAGCCGTAGTAGTTCAGAACCGGCGCGTTGCGCGGATTCATGGCAAGAACCTTCTTGAATTCGATCTCCGCGCGGTCGAAAAGTTTCTGCCGCTCGTAAATGGCACCCAGGAGAAACCAGACCATCTCGTCGTCGCGCGGCTGACCCGGCAGCGCTTCCGCCAAGCGGGCGTTTTCCTCCGCCTCTTTGAACATCCGGGCGCGCTCATAGACCTGCGCGATGTTGAGAAACGTGTCGCGGTCCGCTTCAGTGTTCGTGAGCTGGCTGCGGAGGATCTTTACGGCCTGATCCACCTGCCCGTTTTCCCCCAGCAAAAGAGCGTGGCTCGCGCGAACACCGGCGTCCTTTGGATATTTTTCGAGCGCCCGCTTGGCCTCGTCGAGCGCCCGCGGAAAATCCTTCGCGGCTCGCCAGGTGTCAATCAGCAGCAGCCGCGCGCGCCGGTCTTCCTCGTCGCCGAGGCGCTGCATCTCCTGAAAGCTGTAGATGGCCGCCTGGTATTTCTGCACCTCACGGTAGAGCAGCCCCAGTTGCTGGTAAAGGATAGCCAGTGTCCGGCGGCTCGAAGGCGCGGCGGCCGCCTGGCCTTTGATCCCGGCCGCGGTATCCGAAAGTACGCGAATGGCGTCTTCAAATCGCCCCTGTGACTGGTAGAGCAGCGCTTCGTTGTACATCACTTCGATGCTGCCCGGGGCGCGTTGCCGCGCCTTCACCATGCTGTTTTCCGCCTGATCCAGTTGGTGGAGTTCGCGATAGATCTGCGCGAGGCGCAGAAAAACTTCTGCGTTCTCCGGCTCGGCTTCGGCCAATCGCTGGTAGACCCTCAGTGCCTCTTGATACTTCTCCTCGGATACCAGCGTCTGCCCGAGCCCCCGTTGATGGCTCAGATCCGATGGCTCCAGCTCCGCGGCCTTGCGGTAGGCCTGTTCGGCCTTGGCCAAATCCCTGGTCTGCGTGTAAGAGTCCCCCAGAAGATCGAGAAGCGTGGGTGAAGGGGTATGCTGCGTCAGACCCTCGAGCAGTCTGACCGCCTCTTGCGTCTTGCCCTGGTCGAGCAGAAGCTGCGTTAATTGTTCAACGGCCGGCTCGTTCTCTGGTTCCGTTTTCAGGATGCCGCGCAGCACCTCCTCAGCCTTCTCGTGCGCGTTCTGCAGCCGGTACAGCCGGGCGAGCCACAGCGCAGATTCCGTGTCGGACGGATCGAGACGAAGAATTTCGCGGTATTGCTCGGCAGCACGAGTGAGCGTCTCCGACTGTCCCGAAATGGCGTTCAGGTCGCCCAGACTGCGCAGGTAGATGCGGGCCAGCAGGCGCCGCGTCGGAAGGTTGTTCGGGTCACGCTTGAGGACTTCCATCGCTTCCTGGACGGCCTCGCGCACGCGCTGCGCCTTCCAGTACATCTCCGCCAGGCGTTCGCCGATTGTCGGCGAAGCCGGGTCCAGAGCATAGGCCCTCTTGTAATACTCGAGTGCCTGCGTGGCATACTCCCCGCGGCCCGTGGACTCAAACATCTGCTCCGCATAGTGGCCCACAGCGTAGTTGTAGTAAGCCTCGGCGCGGCTCTGTTCGTTCAAAGAGGACTGCGCCTTATCCGCTGCCGTGCCTGTCTGGGCAGGCAGCTGCTGCGCACACAGCATAGGCGCAGCCGCCCAAACACCGATTGCAGCTACAAGCAGCCTGCCGACAAAACCGTGAATAAATGTCATCTGTGCCCCAATCAGGAAATTATCCCATGCGGCCCGAGCGCGGTCAAAACCGAAGTCTGCGGCGTTTCCAAAGCTGACGGGGCCAAGCGATGAGATGCGGGAGATGGCCCCAGGGGATGAGGTAAAAGAAGGGCTTGCTTTGCTTTCATATTTCCGCAATAATCGAAATACAATGAAGCTTGACCCACTCCTCGTTACACGCTGCGCGGACCGCTTTTCCGCCCTCGGCGCCGAGCCTCGCTTGCAAATCGTCCGTTTTCTGCTCTCGGCGCATCCGGACGGTTTCTGCGCCGGCAACATCCAGGAGGAACTCGGTATTCCCGCCTCCACCCTGTCTCATCACCTCGAGAAACTGAAACAGGTGGGATTGGTGGCTGTGCGGCGCGATCGCCAGTTTTTGTACTACTCGGCGGACACCGCGGCCCTGCGCGAGCTGCTCGGGTTCTTGTACGAGGAATGCTGCACGCGCAGCCGCGCCGTGGCCCCGGAGGAGATAGTCCAACTGGCGAAGTGAGGGAAAGCTCTTGCTGGAAATTTCATGAAGGAGCAGACGATGACTACCCCGAACTTGCAGGAAACAGTCCGGCAGAAATACGGCGAGGCGGCCAAGCGCGTCGCCAGCGGCGGGAGCGCTTGCTGCGGCGGCGGTGCCGAGTTTTCCGGCTGCGATCCGATCACGGC
This sequence comes from Terriglobia bacterium, assembly GCA_041497835.1. GTDB lineage: Bacteria > Acidobacteriota > Terriglobia > Acidiferrales > UBA7541 > Acidiferrum. The sequence continues at coordinate 17,757 of JBGQHF010000027.1, read as the reverse complement.
GAATCTCTATGACGACGCGCAAAAAACCGCTCTGCCGGCGGAAGCTGTCGCGGCTTCGCTCGGCTGCGGGAATCCGACCGCGCTGGCCGAGCTCAAGCCCGGCGAAATCGTTCTGGATCTCGGCTCCGGCGGCGGCATTGACGTGCTGCTCTCGGCGCGGCGCGTCGGCCCGGCCGGCAAGGCGTATGGCTTGGACATGACGGATGAAATGCTGGCGCTCGCGCGGGATAATCAGCGCAAAGCCGGCGTGGAAAACGTTGAGTTCCTCAAGGGAGCGATCGAAAACATCCCGCTGCCGGAGAATTCCGTGGACGTCATCATCTCCAATTGTGTGATCAATCTATCCGGCGACAAGGACCGCGTCCTCGCCGAAGCGTTTCGCGTATTGAAGCCGGGAGGCCGGTTTGCCGTTTCGGATGTGGTCGTGCGCGGTGAAGTGCCCGCGGCGGTGCGCAAGAGCGTCGAGCTGTGGATCGGCTGCGTCGCGGGCGCTCTGGAGGAAAGCGAATACCGGGAGAAACTGGCCCGCGCCGGGTTCATGGCCATCGATGTCGAGCCCACGCGGATTTACAGAGCCGAGGAAGCGCGGGAATTCCTCGCGCAAGGCGGCCTGGATGTGGACGCCATCGCTCCGCATGTGGACGGTAAATTCATGAGCGCTTTCGTCCGCGCGGTCAAGCCCGCCGCGAACGCCGCGTATTGCGGGCCAACGTGCTGCTCGTAGCGCGGCAGCGGCCGAGATGAAATCGAAGCGTGTCCTGATTCTCTGCACCGGAAATTCTGCGCGCAGCCAGATGGCGGAAGGCCTGCTGCGGCAGATGGGCGGGGCGGCCGTGGAAGTCCACAGCGCCGGAACCCATCCCGTGGACGTGCATCCCCTGGCCCCGGAAGCCATGCGCGAGATCGGCGTGGACATTTCCGGCCAGCGCTCGAAATCCATCGCGGAATTCGCCGGCCGGCAATTCGACACGGTCATCACCGTCTGCGACAACGCCGCGAAACACTGCCCCGTCTTCCCCGGTGCGCCGCGCCGCATTCACTGGAGCCTCCCCGATCCGGCGGCGGCCGGCGGCACACGGGAAGAAAAACTCGCTGTGTTCCGCTCGGTTCGCGATGCCCTCGAAGCGCGCTTGCGCGAGTTTCTCGCCGCAGACAGAACGGGATAACTTTCGATCGAGAGAGTCTTATCGCTTCTCCCGCCGCGCGCTGCAAGCGACGGCAATCCGCGCAGCCAGACGCGCGTTCGCGACCAACAGGGCCCTGTTGGCTTGAAGTGTTCGCCCGCCGCTTCGCCGGGCCAGTTCCTGCAGCAGAAACGGTGTGACCGCTTTCCCGCGAATCCCCGCTGCTTCGGCGGATTTCAGCGCCTCGGCGATGTGCGATTCGACCACCGCGCGCGGAAGCGCAGTTTCCTCCGGCGGCGGGTTCGCGATCACCATCCCGCCCGTACTTCCCCGCCCGGACCGCCCCAGTTCCCACTGCCACGCCATCAGCCGCGCCACGTCATCCGGCGTGTCCACGCGGTGCACTAGCGGCAATCCGCTTTCGCGCGAAAAGAAGGCCGGGAATTCGTTCGTCCCATAACCAACAACGGGGACACCGAGTGTTTCCAGATACTCCAGAGTGCGCTGAAGATCGAGAATCGCTTTGGCGCCGGCGCAGACAACCGCGACGCGCGTCCTCGCCAGCTCGGTCAGATCGGCGGAGATGTCGAGACTGCGCTCCGCGCCGCGATGGACGCCTCCGATGCCGCCGGTGGCTAAAACGCGGATGCCCGCTTGCGCGGCGATGATCATCGTCCCGGCCACCGTCGTCGCGCCGGGCCGGCCCGATGCAAGCACAGCGGCAAGATCCGCGCGGCTGACCTTCGCGACGCTCTCTGACTCGGAAAGATGGGCGAGTTGCTCTGGTGAAAGACCGACGACAAGCCTGCTGTCCAGCACGGCGATCGTCGCCGGGACGCCGCCTTCTTCCCGGACGGCTCCTTCCATCTCTCGCGCGGTTTCGAGATTGTGTGGCCGCGGAAGTCCATGAGCGATGACAGTGGATTCGAGGGCGACCACGGGGCCGCCCGCGGCCAGCGCTGCAGCGATATCCTCCCTGATTGCGAGCAGATCCTCCAAACGCTCCTCCGGAACGCCCTGCGGTCTTATCACAGAACGGTCGCGCGCGCGAAGCCCACGCAGAGATCGGCCGCGGCCCGCACCAATGGTAAGATGCCGCCGCCATGCGTTCCGGGAAACACTCCTCCGTGCGAATTCTCGTACTCGGGGACATGCTCGTGGACGTAATCGGCCGCGTGAAGTCGTGGCCCGAACCGGGCGACGATTGCATGGCGCCCCGCCTGGAGATGCATTGCGGGGGAGTGGCCTCCAATTGCGCGCTGGCCCTCACCCGCTGGGGAATTTCTGCGCGCCTGCTCGGCTGCGTCGGCCGCGACGCATTTGGCGATTACCTGCTCAACTCTCTCCAGGCTACCGGCGTGGACGTGCGCTGGGTCCAGCGGACCCGCGATCACATGACGGGCCTGGCCTATGTCAACGTGACGCCGGATGGCCAGCGGACGTTTTTCGGCAGCCGCGGCGCGAGCCGGTTCGTGCGTCCCCTCGGCGGAAACTCGGCGGTGTTCGCTGGCGCGGTCGCCGGAAACTTGATGGGCTATAATTTCCTCGACCCTGGACCGGAAAAGCTTGCGCGGCAAATCTTGAAAGCCATTCACGCGCGCGGCGGCTGGGTTTCGCTTGATGTCGGTATGGCTCCGAGCCAGGAGATCCCTGGGAAAATTTTGCAGGTCGGCCGCGAAGTGGATATTCTTTTCGTGAGCGACGACGAAGCAGCCGCGTTGACGGGAACCCGCGATCCGCGCAAGGCCTACCGCGCGCTCCAACGCTCCGGAGCGCGCGAGGTCGTGCTCAAAATCGGAAAGCGCGGCTGCCTGGTCGTGCAGGACGGAGCGGTGCAACAAGTTCCGGCGTTCAACGTGCAGCCGGTGGATTCGACGGGAGCGGGAGATGCCTTTGTTGCGGCATTCCTTCAAGCGCGGCTGCGCGGCTGGTCGAATACGGAAGCCGCCGTCGCCGCAAACGCCGCGGGAGCCGTGGCCGCGTCGGTCGTCGGCGCGGGAACGAAGATGCCCGGCGCCCGGGAAGTCGCCACCGTTCTTCGCGCACAGCGACTGAGCGCCAAGTGGGACACTGTGCGTCTGCAGGTGCTGAAACGTCTTTCAAGCGCGAATCGAATTGCCGGGAGGCCGAGATGACCACGCCGCTGCCCGAGTGGAAACAAGAAATGGATCGCCCGCGGATGAAATCGCTCGCGGATCTCTTCCCTGCGCCGAAACCCGTCATCGGCATGGTGCATCTGTGGCCTTTACCCGGCGCGCCGGGCTACGCCGGCTATGGCATCCAGAAAATCGTGGATCAAGCGCTGCGCGAGGCCGATACGTTGATTCAAGGCGGCGTGGACGGCCTTGTCGTCGAAAACATGTGGGACCTGCCATTTTACGTCGGCGCCGGCGTCAAGCCCGAAGCTATGACCGCGCACGCTGTTGCCGCCGCCGAAGTTGTGAAAAACTTTCCCGTGCCGGTCGGAATCAACGTCATTCACAACGGCGGAGTCGTGTGTCTCGCGATTGCCGTCGCCTCCGGCGCACGCTTCCTTCGCGTCTGCATCCTGACGGGGGCGCGAGTCTGGGATACCGGCGAATTCGATCACGGCTGCGCGGCCGATCTCCTGCGCAAGCGGAAAGAGCTCCACGCCGAAGGAATCCACATCTTTGCCGACGTGGACAAGAAACACTCTGTGCCCTTCCCGGGCATTGATCTGGCCACGCACATCGAATGGACGGAGTTCTACGGTGCTGACGCGCTGATCGTTTCCGGACGCTTCACCGGCTCCGCACCCGACCTCGAGAAAGTGCGCTTAGCGAAGCAGATGGCGAAGCGGCCGATCCTCATCGGCAGCGGCACCAGCGCCGAAAATGTCGCGGCGTTTCTGCAATACGCCGACGGCATCATTGTCGGCACCAGCTTGAAGAAAGACGGCGTGATGGAAAACCCCGTGGACGTGCATCGCGTCCGCGCGCTGATGGACAAGGTGAAACCCGTCCGCGAAGCCGCCGCGGCGCGCGCGTCTTCCCCCACCTAGTGCAGGAAGTGGCGCATGCCGGTGAAAACCATCGCGAGGTTGAGCCGGTCGGCTGCGGCAATCACCTCATTGTCGCGCACCGAACCGCCGGGCTGAATCACCGCCGTGGCGCCGGCCTTCGCGGCTTCCTCGATCCCGTCAGGGAACGGAAAGAAGGCATCCGAGGCCACCACGCTTCCCTGTAATGGAGACTGCGCCTTCATCACCGCAATTTTCACGGAGTCCACGCGGCTCATCTGCCCGGCGCCGACGCCGAGCGTCCGGCCATCCCGCGCAAAAACAATCGCGTTGGACTTCACGTGCTTGGCTACCTTCCACGCGAAGCGCATCGCCTGCATCTCCTCGGCCGTCGGCGTGCGTTTCGTCACCGTACGCAGCTCGTCTTCGTTCAACTCGCCCCAGTCCGGCTGCTGCACCAGCACTCCTCCGGAAATCTGCTTGAGCTGCGGCGCCCGCTCCGCCTCGAACCCGCCCGGCGGCAGCTCCAGCAGCCGCAGGTTTTTCTTCGCGGCAAACGCCGCGCGCGCTTTTTCCTCAAATCCCGGTGCAACGATGCACTCCACGAAGAGCTTCGCCACTTCCTCCGCCGTCGCGCCATCCACCACGCGGTTGAACGCCAGCACGCCGCCATACGCCGAAACCGGATCGCACGCGCAGGCTTTCGAATACGCCTCCAGCAGCGTCTCCTGTTCCGCCGCGCCGCAGGGATTGTGATGCTTGATGATCACCGCTGCGGGACGCTGGAATTCGGCGGCCAAGCTCCGCGCGGCCTCCAGGTCCGCGTAATTGTTGTAGGAGAGTTCCTTGCCCTGAAGCTGCTTCGCGGCGGCGAGTCCGGCTGGCGCGCGTCCCACGGGCACATACAGCGCGGCCGCCTGATGCGGATTTTCGCCGTAGCGCAGCTCTTGCTGGCGCCTCAGCGCGAAGTGCATCCTCGCGGGCAGAACGCCTCGCTCACCGAGCGTGACGTGCCCCGCTTCGATCGAGAGCCACTCCAGCTCCGTGGTGATTATTCCGTCGTACCGGGACGTCGTTGCGAACACTTTCCTCGCCAGCTCCAGCCGCGTTGCCAGCGACGTGTCGCGAGAACTTTCCAGCTCGCTCAAAACGCTTTCGTAGTCGGCGGGATCGCTCACCACCGTGACGCTTTCGAAGTTTTTCGCCGCCGACCGCAGCATCGCCGGCCCGCCGATGTCTATGTTTTCGATCAGCTCTTCGGCGGTCAGTCCGGCCTTCGCGGCCGTCGCTTCGAAAGGATAGAGGTTCACGACAACCAGGTCGATCGGCGCGATCCCGTGCTCCGCCGCTTGCCTGCGGTCTTCCGCGAGCCCCCGGCGGAAGAGCAGCCCGCCGTGCACTTTCGGATGAAGCGTCTTCACGCGCCCGCCCAGCATCTCCGGCCAGCCGGTAAAGTTCGCAACGTCGCGCACTGCCACGCCTGCGTCCCGCAGCAGTTTCGCCGTGCCGCCTGTCGAGAGAATCTCGATTCGCAGAGCGCTGAGCCGCTTCGCGAAGTCCACAATCCCCGTTTTGTCAAAAACACTGATCAGCGCGCGCTCCAACGGCATGACGAACCCCCTGATGCTCTCGGCGAAGGAAGAGCCGGGTATTGTAAGCGGTGGGCAGCCATTGGGGAATGAAAAAGGCGGAAGCGAAAAACCCGGGAAGCCTCCAGTCTGTTCTCACCGGTTCGGCGAGCCGGAGTTTCCGGGGGACAATCTCAAGCCTTCACGCGGGCCTTCAGCTTTGCCTGGCCCTCGGACACTTCTACGACGTATTCGACCTCCTGGCAGCCCTTCTCCGCCTGCAGGTCTTTGGTCTTCTTGCGGACGAACTCGCGGAACGTGGAGCGCGTGAGTTTTTCCGTGTGCTCACCGGCTTGCTGCTTCGCCTTCAGGAATGCCTGATAGAGCTGCTCGACCTTTTCGGCTTCCCGATCCGGCTCCGCGCAGGTGATGCGGAAGGGCGCAGCATCGCTGGCCGCTTTTTCCGCCGCTGCCTCGGCGGCGTGCTTCTGCGCGCGCTCGGCTTCGATGGCCTTGGCCGCCGCTCCGAAGTGTCGCTGGACTTTGCCTTCCTCTTTCTGCTGAAGCCGCTTGCGGAAAATCTCTCTGTATTTCGCGTAGGTCTGCGCGAGGTTGTTGAAGCGGAAAGTCTGGCCGAATTTCAACTGCCCCCCGCGCTCGGAATAGCGCTTGATGATCTGGTCGATGCGCCACTCGATCTCCGTGGGAGGACGTTTGCGCCCGCCGCCGAAATACTGGTCGTACTCGACTTTAAGCTGGCGGATGTCCCGCTCGAGTTGATTCAGTTCTTCGTCTATGGTCGCCATGGTGGAATCGCCGTTCTTCCCATGCTAGGGACCGTTGCGGGGCGCGTCAACTCAAGGACCCTCCGAGCGTACGCGTTCGGCACGGCGAAGTCACCTGCTCAACGGGACAGGCATTCGGCCGGCCGGGTCGCGCCCCGGAATTGCTCGATTCGACGGCCTATGCTCAAATGGCAGGATGCAGCCGCGCATGAAACGCGCCCTCTCGCCCGAGCAGGCCGAGCTCCTGCGGCAGTTGCCCTCGGTGGACGAACTGCTCGCGCAGCCCCGCCTGCGCAGCCTTGCCGAACGGATGAACCGCGAATTGCTGGTCGAAGTCACGCGCGCCGCCCTGGCCGATCTGCGCGCGCGCATCACGGGAGCTTCCAAACAAGCCGTCATCGCCCTCGAACCGGCGGCCCTCGAAGCGCACATCGCCGCGGAGATCGAGCGCCTCCTCTCATTGTCGCTTTTGCCGGTCATCAACGCCACGGGCGTCATTCTGCACACCAACCTGGGCCGCGCCCCGCTTCCGGAGACGGTCATCGAGCATCTGCGGCAAACGGTGACCCAATACAGCAATCTCGAATACGATCTCGAAGCCGGTGACCGCGGAAAGCGCGATGTCCACACGGCGCAACTGCTCACGCGCCTGACCGGCGCCGAGGCAGCCATCGTCGTGAACAACTGCGCGGCCGCTATGTTGGTCTCGCTTGCGGCGCTGGCCCGGGGCGGCGAAGTTCTTGTCTCGCGCGGCGAGCTGATCGAGATCGGCGACGGGTTTCGCATTCCGGAGATTATGGCGGAGAGCGGCGCGATCCTCCGCGAGATCGGCACGACCAACCGCACGCGGGTCGAGGACTACGAGCGCGCGATCAACGAAAAGACGCGGCTCCTGCTCCGCGTTCACCCCTCGAATTTCCGCATCACCGGATTTACCGAGCGGCCCGCCCTTAACGAGTTGGCCGAGCTCGGCCGCCGCACTGGACTGCCTCTAATGGAAGACCTCGGCTCGGGCTGCCTCGTGGATCTCTCGGCGCAAGGCGTGGCGGAACCCCTCGCCCGGCAAAGCATTGAGGCGGGCGTCTCCCTCGTGGCGTTCAGCGGCGACAAGCTGCTCGGCGGCCCGCAGGCGGGAATCATCGCCGGCAAAAGCGATCTGATCGCGCGCATCCGCCGCTGCCCCCTTTTTCGCGCGCTTCGCGTGGACAAATTGACGATTGCCGCCCTGCAAGCGACGCTCAGCGCGTACCTGCGCGGCGCTCTGGACGAAATTCCGGCGATGCGCATGATTCGTGCTACCCCGCTGGAAATCGGCCGCCGCGCGGAGAATTTTCTCCGCGAGCTGCGGCCGGAGCTGCCGCTGGACGAAGTGGAGATCGAAATTGTGAACGGGGCTTCGCTCATCGGCGGCGGCTCGACGCCCGTTCAGGAGCTGCCCACGCTTCTGATTCGCGTTGCCAGCGCGCGCCATTCCGCCGCGCAGATCGAGCAGCGCCTGCGCCGCTCCCGCTCAGGTATCTCCGTGGTGGCGCGCGTCCAGGAGGACCGCCTGATTCTCGACCTCCGTACCGTTTTCCCCGAACAGGAACCCGCGCTGATCACTTCGCTCGCCGCCGCGCTCCGCTGACGCAGCCATCTCCCATGCTGGCCTTCATTGTCCGAAACAAACGCCTCGCCGCCGTCACGAAGCCCTTGCCTTCCCTCATCCCCGGCTGGGCCCTCGTGAGGATGCGTCTCGCCGGCATCTGCAATACCGACGTGGAGATCCTCCGCGGCTACCACGGTTTTCGCGGCACGCCCGGCCATGAATTCGTCGGCCAAGTGACGGAAGTTCGCGGCCTTTCCGCTCCCGAGCGCGATCATTGGCTCGGCCGGCGCGTCGTGGGCGAGATCAACATCGCCTGCCGCGCGCTGGGCTTTCGCAACATCTGTGATTTCTGCCGCCGCGGCCTCCCGACGCACTGCGCCCGGCGAAAAGTCCTCGGCATCCTCGCCCAGGACGGCGCCTTCGCGGAATACCTGGCGCTGCCCGTCGAAAATCTTCACGCCGTACCGGGCCGCGTGAGCGACGAACAAGCGGTCTTCACCGAGCCGCTCGCTGCGGCCTGCGAAATTCTCGATCAGGTGCCCATCCGCAATTTTAGGACGGCCGCTGTGCTCGGCGATGGCAAGCTCGCGCAATTGATCGCACTCGTACTCCATACGGCAGGGCTCCGCGTGAACATGTTCGGCAAGCACAAAGTGAAACTGGCATTGGCGCGCCGCGCGGGAATCTCGGCGAAGCTGCTTCGCTCCCATGCGCGCTACCCAAAACACATTCGAGATGCGTTCCCGCTCGTCGTGGAAGCCACCGGCTCCGCCACCGGCCTCGGCCTCGCGCAATACATCACCGAGCCGCGCGGCACGCTCGTCCTGAAATCCACCTTTCACGGCGCCGCGCCCGTCGAAACCTGGCCCATCGTCGTCAAAGAGATCAACGTCGTCGGCTCGCGCTGCGGCCCGTTCGACAAGGCGCTGGCGCTGCTCCGTTCCGGTCAAGTAGACCCCACACCGCTCCTCTCGCGCACGTTTTCGCTCGCCGAAGCGCCCGCCGCCATGGCCTTTGCCCAGCGCCCCGGCGTGCTCAAAGTCCTGCTGAAGAACGGATAGCCACACAGGCACGGATCACAGGGAGAAAAACGAACAACTCGAGAAATTGAAGGGAGACGAGAGAAATTCCAGCGCCGGGTCAATCCTTGCCTCAGTGATCTCTGTGTCTCTGCGGCGGTATTTTCTTACAGCCGGTTGATGCAGGAGGCCACGCACGCCGCGCCGAAGCCGTTGTCAATGTTTACGACGCTCACGTTCGACGCGCAACTGTTCAGCATCCCCAGCAGGGCCGCCACCCCGCCGAAGCTCGCGCCGTAGCCCGTGCTCGTCGGCACGGCGATGACCGGCACGCCAACAAGCCCGCCCACAACGCTCGGCAGCGCGCCTTCCATCCCCGCGACGCAGATGATCACCCGCGCCTTCGTGAGCTTGCCGCGGTATTCCAGCAGCCGGTGAATCCCCGCGACGCCCACATCGTAGAGATGGTCGGCGCGATTGCCCATCATCCGGGCGGTGAGCAGCGCTTCTTCGGCCACGGGGATGTCGCTCGTCCCCGCCGAAACAACCAGCACCATCCCCTTGCCCGTAATCGTCCGGTTCCGCTCGATCGTGATCACGCCGGAAAGCTCATGGAACTTCGCCCCTCGGTTCAACCGCTTTACCGCCAAGAAAATTTGCTTGTCGGCCCGCGTAACGAGTATGTTCTGGCGCGACCCTTTCGTCCGCAGCATCGCTCTCACAATCTCCGCCACCTGCGCCGGCGTTTTCCCCTTCCCGAAAATCACCTCGGCAAAACCCTGCCGCAGCGCCCGGTGATGATCCACCTTGGCAAAACCCAGATCCTCAAACGGCAGATGCTTCAGCCGCTCGATGGCTTTGCCCGCATCGAGCTTCCCCGCGCGCACCGCTTCCAGAATTCGCAATAGATCTTCTTCGTTCATGCTGTTCCGCAGCGCATTCTACCATCGCCGGCGCGGAAACCCGGACTGCTTGACTTGGCTGGAAGCGGCTGCGAGACTGAATCTTCTCAACGGAACAAATGCGAAACGCCGAAGGCCAAATCGTCACCGTAGGTGTGACCGGAGCGAGCGGCGCGATCCTCGCGCAGACGGCTCTGCGCCTGCTCGAAGAGGACCTGCGCGTCGCCCGCATTCTCCTGGTCGTTACCGAAGCCGGGCAGCGGCTCCTCGCCGAGGAGCTGGGCATCTCCTCCGGCGACATCCAGCAACTCCCCCCGCGCCTTCTGGGACGCCCCACCGCCAAAATCCAGACGTTGCCCAATCAGGACGTCGGCGCGTGCATCGCCTCCGGCAGCTACCAGGTGGATGCCATGCTCGTGATTCCCTGCTCCATGGGAACCCTCGCGGCGATTGCCAACGGCACGAGCGAAGACCTCGTCGCGCGCGCCGCCGACGTCATGCTCAAAGAAAGCCGCAAGCTCGTCCTGTGTATCCGCGATACCCCCTTCAGCCGCGTCCATCTCGAAAACATGCTTCGCGCGCAGCAGGCCGGCGCCGTCATCATGCCTGCCGTGCCGTCCTTCTACCACCAGCCGAAAACCATCGACGATCTCGTCACGCAGTACGTCTGTCGCGTCCTCGCGCAGATCGGCCTCCCGCAGGAAAAGATGTATCGCTGGACCGGCCAAACCCCCGTGAAAAGAGCGAAGGCATAACACCACACATGGCCAGCCGCATTCGCACCGTGCTCGAGATGATCAAATTCGAGCACTCTGTCTTTGCGCTGCCCTTCGCGCTGACCGGCGCGCTCCTCGCCGCGCGCAGCACCACCCGAGGCTGGCCCACACTGCGGCAAATTCTCTGGATCATTGTCGCCATGGTCGCGGCGCGCTCCGCCGCCATGACCGTGAACCGCATCGCCGACCTGCGCTACGACCGCGAGAATCCGCGCACGCAGCAGCGCCCGCTTGCCACCGGTGCCGTGTCGCTCTCCTTCGCCTGGAGCTTCACGCTCGTCGCCGTCGCCGTCTTTCTCTTCGCCGCCTGGCAACTCAATCCTCTGGCGCTGAAACTCGCTCCTCTTGCCCTCGCCATTCTCTTTTTCTATTCCTACACCAAGCGTTTCACGAGCTGGGGGCATCTTGTCCTCGGCTTCTCGCTGGGTATCTCGCCTGCCGCCGCTTGGATCGCCATCACCGGCGCGCTCGATCTGCGCATGCTCATCCTCTGCGCGGCGGTTACCCTTTGGGTCGGCGGCTTCGACGTCCTCTATGCCTGCCAGGACGTTGACTTCGACCAGCGCGCCGGACTATTTTCCATCCCCAAGCGCTTCGGCATTGCGCGGGCGCTCCTGATTTCGCGCGCCATGCACGCCGGCGTCGTCGTCCTCCTGGCTTGGCTCGCCGCCAGCTTCGCCTTGCCTTGGCTTGCGTGGGCGGGCATCCTAGTCGTCGCCGCTCTGCTCGCCTACGAGCATTCCCTTGTGAAAGCCGACGACCTCAGCAAGCTCGACGCTGCGTTTTTCACCGTGAACGGCTATATTAGTCTCTTGTTCCTGCTCTTCTGGGGCGTCGCCATCGCCGTGTGGAGCTTTTAGAAGTTTCAATGGTTTCGAAATGAGCGAACTGATCATCACCGACCAGCGCCTGAAGCCCATCGCCGGGAAAGTCCTCGCCGGCGAACGGCTCAGCTTTGACGACGGTATCGCGCTCTATCGTTCGCCGGATCTGCTGGCCACCGGCTGGCTCGCGAATCACGTCCGCGAGAAGCGCCACGGCAACGTCTGCTATTTCAACGTCAACCGCCACATCAACCCCACCAACGTCTGCGTCGCGCACTGCAAGCTCTGCGCCTTTGGCCGCGACCCCAACGCGCCCGGCGCCTACACCTTCGCGCTGGAAGAAATTTACCAGCGCGCCGAGCAGGGCGTCCGCGAAGGCGCCACGGAATTTCATATCGTCGGCGGCCTGCACCCCGATCTCCCGTTCGATTATTTCCTCGATCTCCTCCGCGGCCTCAAGAAGCGCTGCCCGAGTGTTCACCTCAAAGCCTTCACCATGGTCGAGGTCGGCTACTTCGCCCGCATCTCCGGGCTTTCGATCCGCGACACGCTCCTGAAGATGAAAGAAGCGGGCGTGGATTCCTTGCCCGGCGGTGGCGCGGAGATTTTTCATCCCCGCGTCCGCAAGATTATCTGCGACCACAAGGTCAGCGGACAGATGTGGCTGAGCATCGCGCGCACCGCCCACGAGCTCGGCCTGCCCTCCAATGCCACCATGCTCTACGGCCATGTGGAAACCGAAGAAGAGCGCGTGGACCATCTCCTGAAACTGCGCGAGCTGCAGGACGAAACCCATGGCTTTGTCGCCTTCATTCCGCTCGCCTTTCATCCGGACAATACGGCGCTCGCCTACTTGCCGAAGACCACCGGCTACGCCGATTTGAAAAACATCGCCGTTGGTCGTCTGCTCCTCGACAATTTCGACCACATCAAAGCCTACTGGATCATGCTCACGCCGAGTATCGCGCAAATCTCGCTGCGCTTCGGCGCAAACGATCTGGACGGCACCGTCGTCGAGGAAAAGATTTATCACGACGCCGGCGCAAAGACCGCCGAGTTCACTCCGCGCGCCGAACTCGAGCGCCTCATCCGCGCCGCCGGCCGCGTTCCCGTCGAGCGCGACACCCTCTATCGCCCCGTGGACCGCTCGAAAATGCCTCTGCCTCCCGCCGCCCGCCCCGACGTCACGCTCTCCCTCAATGTTTGAGCGCTTCCAGTCGATCGTCATCCTGCCTTGACGCTGAACCTCGCGGAGCCATGCTAGAATCACTTTGAGGTGGTTGGGATGAGACAGGTCATCGTCTACCCCGGCGAAAGCGGCTATTGGGTGGCCGAATGCCCCAGTCTGCCCGGATGTATCAGCCAGGGGGAGACAAAGGAAAACGCGATCCAGAATATTCGTGAGGCAATCGAAGGCTATATCCTCGCACTGCGGGAAGATGGCCTCGCCGTCCCACCGGAGCGATTCGAGGTCGTTCTTCTCTCCGTATGACAAAGCTGCCCCGTGTCTCGGGACGTGAATGTGTCACGGCCTTGCTCAAGGCTAATTTCCAAATCAAGCGGCAGCACGGCAGTCACATCATCCTTCGGCGCACCGATCCTTTCGCCCAGGTGGTCGTTCCAGACCACAAAGAGCTGGATACAGGGACGCTTCGCGCCATCCTGAGGCAGGCCGGCATATCCGTCAGCGAGTTCCAGGCTTTGCTCTAGGGACTCCTTCTCGGACTGCCCGCCACACAGGTTCCAGCCTACTTTTTCTGCGCCCCCGATGGTGTGCTCATGGCGAAGTATTTTGTCGCGCAATTGCGGAGGTGCTCTTCCCGAGAATCAGAGCGAACTTTTTGATCGCGTTTGGATTCTTGGGCCCGGCGCCTCACGCGGGCCGCCGCCGACTCTCCACTCGAGCTGTCCCCCGCAAGAAAGCAGGCTCAGCAAAGAAACCGTAGCCGCGGTCGCAACGATCAGTGAATCGTCGCGGCTCTTTGGCGTGCCTTCGCCAGCACGGCAGCGGGAAGCACCGAGTATCCTTTTTCCTGCGCGATCTGCTGGCCTCGGTCATACACCCATTGCAGGTATTCGGCCACAGCCTTCCCCCGCGCCGGCTCTTTCGCCGCCTCCGGTACATAGAGCCACGTGAAGCTGCTGATGGGGTAACTTTCCTCTCCGGGCCCGTTGGTCAGGGAGACGCGAAAATCATTCTTCATTTTGGAGACTTGCGCCACGGCCGCCGCGGAAACAGACGCGTACGAAGGCCGCACGAATTCCCCGGCGGCATTGCGAACGGAAGCCATGTTCAACCCCGCCTGCAGGGCCCAGTTCATCTCCGTGTAGCCGATGGCCCCGGGCGTGGTTTTCACGGTCTCGAGGTTTTCCTCGGTACGGTTCCTGGCTTCTCCAACCGGCCACTTAGGCGACATGCTCCGGCCCGCCTTCGCAAGAAACTCGGGGCTGAGCTTCGAAAGATAGTCGGCGAGGATATAGCTTGAGCCCTTCCCCTCCGTGCGATGCACGACGGAGATCGCCGTCCCGGGCAGACGGACACTGGGATTCAGCTTGGCGATAGCGGGATCGTTCCACGACTTGATCTTGCCAAGAAAGATGTCCGCGATCACTGGCCCGGAAAGGTGCAAGCCGTCGCCGATTCCGGGCGTATGGTAAATGATGACAATTCCTATCAGGACCGTGGGGAGCTGGAGGATTCGGCTCGGGGCCCCTTTTGTCTCCGCATCAGTGACAATGGCTTCGCCTCCGCCGAAGTCCCCCGTGCCGGCAATAATCCGCCCTATGCTCTCACCGGTACCGAGCGGCAGGTAGCGTACCTGAACGCCCGCGTGGGTTTTGTTGTATTCGTCGTTCCAGGCATTGTAGAGCGGCCAGGGCATGCTCGAACCCGTGGAGACAATCGTGACCTGTGCCTGTGCCGCGCCTGCCGGGAAAAGAATGGAAGCAGACAGAAGAAGAGCCCAGGAAACGAGCGAGATTCTCATCATTTGTTCGTTCACGGTTTATCAACCTTTCCTTCGAATTCGAGCAGGAGGGCCTGATTCCTGACCGCAGCATAACGCCGGCGAGCGGGGAGGTACGCCAGTGCGGGAGGGCTTTGCAGAATGAGTTAAGAGTGGAGGCGGGGCCACTTAACTGAGTTGGACCCTCCGCGGCGGCCAGATGATCACGTCCTGCCTCCGCGCAAAATGAAGCAGGGGCGGCGGCTGGGGCAGCTCCACTCCGGCGGCGGCCGCCATCGTGTTGCACGCGAACTCCGCCTGCGCCGGTTGCAGCAGCCACGGCGGGTGATGGATCTCTCCCCGGAGAATCCTTCCCCCGCCGTCCGCCGCATACAGGCAATAACGCTCCGTCAGCCAGTGCTCGAGCGTGCCGGCCTCTGGAAAAAATGCATCGCCGGCGGCGCGATATTTTCCGCGCAGCTCCGCGGCGCTCGCTCCGCGATGGACGCGCGCGCTGCGATAATCGATCCAGCCGCTCTGCTCCTCCAGCGACATCCGTGCGTGAAAATATGGCAGGTGGAACCACGCGCGCGCGATTGCCACAGCCACCGCATTCCCCGCATCCAGACTGAAGAACCATACGCCGGGCTTCCCTTGCGAAACGACGTAGGTCCTCACATTCAACTCAGGAAACGCCGAAAGCCCGGGCACCCCGGGCGCGCCGCGAAGGCGTACACCGGTCATCCGAAACGGCACAACGCCCAACCACGCCCGTCCCCGAAAAGAATCAATCTGCAATGCGGCCGGAATCAGCGGGCGCAAGTCCGCAGCGGACACGGGCCAGTGCGCAAACAGAAGGTCATGCCAGGACTGCGCCATCACCCACGGACGATCCGGCAGCGGCCACGGGCGATGCGCGATTTCGCGCAGGATTCGGTGCATCGTGACATTCTCTCCTCACCGCGAGAGTTCCTGTGCGAATATACCCTTGTTCGCGGCTCGTGAATCCAATCCGGTGGTTTCAAACGTATCGGACGATTCGCAAAGTGAGGTCCCATGCAACGCAAAGCAACGGCACTCTGGAGCGGCGGTCTGAAGGACGGAAAAGGCGCTATCTCGACGGAAAGCGGAGTGCTCAAGCAGACGCAGTATTCCTTCAGCACGCGCTTCGAAAACGGCATTGGCACGAATCCCGAGGAGCTTCTCGCCGCGGCGCACGCCGGCTGTTTCACGATGGCGCTCTCGGCGCAGCTCGGCAACGCCGGCTTGACCGCGCAGAAGCTCGAAACCACCGCCACCATCACCCTCGAAAAGTTACCGGACGGCTTCGCGATCACCAAGAGCCATCTCGAAGTCGTGGCCAAGATTCCCGGCGCAGACCGCGCAAAATTTGACGCGGCGGCCACTGCCGCGGAAAAGGGCTGCCCGGTCTCCAAGCTCTTCAAAACCGAAATCACGATGAATGCGCGCCTGGAGTCGTGAGCTTCCTCTCACGCGGAAGTGATAGCATGCTAACTCGCTCATGATTCCGGTTCCTGGCGCATTCGTACTCGGCGTGGCGCTGTTCCTGATCGTCCTCTGGGAAGCGTTCGAATCCATCATTCTGCCCAGGCGCGTCACGCGGCGCTTCCGGCTGACGCGTCTCTTCTATCGCACCACCTGGCGCTCCTGGGCTTTTCTGACCCGGCTGGTCTCCTCGAAGAAGCGCCGCGATGCCCTGCTCGGAATCTACGGACCGATCTCGTTGCTCCTGCTCTTTGGCGTCTGGGCAGCCGGACTCATCCTGAGCTTTGCTCTGCTGCACTACGGTGCGGGCTCGGCCGTCAGCGTCACCGGCATGCAGCCGGGCTTCGCGACGGACTGCTACCTCAGCGGCACGACCTTCTTTACACTTGGCCTTGGCGATGTGTTGCCGCGCTCTCCCCTGGCGCGCGTTCTCACCGTCACGGAAGCTGGCGTCGGCTTCGGTTTCCTGGCCATCGTGATCGGCTATCTTCCCGTCATCTATCAGGCTTTCTCTCGCCGCGAGGTCAACATCTCGCTTCTCGATGCGCGCGCCGGGACGCCGCCCACAGCCGGCGAATTGCTGCGCCGCCACAGCTACTCGCACGGAAACGATGCGCTGCGCTCTCTGTTACAGGATTGGGAGCGATGGTCGGCCGAGCTGATGGAGAGCCACCTCTCCTATCCCGTCCTCGCGTTTTTTCGCTCGCAGCACGACAACCAGTCCTGGCTCTCTTCGCTGACGGCCATTCTCGATACCTGCGCCCTCGTGATGATGGGCCTCGAAGACGCATGCCAACGCCAAGCCGAGCTCACCTTCGCCATCGCGCGCCACGCTGTCGTGGATCTCTCGCAGGTCT
This sequence comes from Terriglobia bacterium, assembly GCA_041497835.1. Taxonomy (GTDB): domain Bacteria; phylum Acidobacteriota; class Terriglobia; order Acidiferrales; family UBA7541; genus Acidiferrum. The sequence continues at coordinate 883 of JBGQHF010000027.1, read as the reverse complement.
TCGGCTCCGCGCCGCTTCCCCTCCCGCAGGAAAGACTCAACCCTGCCGAGCTTTCGCGGATCCGCGACGTCCTCGCCCAGCACGGTATGAAATTGCGCGATGGGGACGATGCCAACCGCCGCCTTGCCGGATTGCGCCGCATGTACGAACCCTATGTCTATGCCCTCGCCCATCACTTGAATCTGACGCTTCCGCCCTGGATTCCCGCCAAGAAAGGCAAGGACAACTGGCAGACCACGGCGTGGGCCCAGGCCGCGGGAATGCTCCCGCAAGACACAGAAGTCGCCGCAATTGCAGCGGACGACCATCACTAACAGGGGCCATCACGATGAAAGCGATCCGCGTACATGAATTTGGCGCGCCGGAGGTTATGAAGCTCGAGGAGATTCCCGCGCCCAAGCCGGAAGCCGGACAAGTCCTCGTCCGCGTGAAAGCCGCCGGCGTAAACCCGGCGGACACCTACATGCGCAGCGGCGCCTACGCCATCAAGCCGCCTCTGCCTTATACCCCCGGCGTGGACAGCGCTGGAACCATTGAAGCCGTCGGCGCCAGCGTCAGCCGCGTAAAGCCCGGCGACCGCGTCTACACCTCCGGCTCGCTCAGTGGCACCTACGCCGAATTCGCCGTCGCGCAGGAATCGCAGGTCCATCCCCTGCCCGATCGCATCAGCTTCCCGCAGGGCGCAGGCATTTACGTTCCCTACGCCACCGCCTACCGCGCTCTCCGGCAAGTCGCGCACGCCCGCGGCGCCGAAACCCTGCTGGTCCACGGCGCGAGCGGCGGCGTCGGCATTGCCTCCGTGCAAATTGCCCGCGCCATGGGCATGACCGTCCTGGGCACCGCGGGCACGGAACAGGGCCTCGAGCTCGCCAAGCGCGAAGGC